>DASUAR010000097.1:0-163531 GCA_035763685.1 Actinocrinis sp.
GGAAACCATGGTTTCCGTCCCGGCCCGCCGCCGCGCTGGGCCGCGTGCATCGCGGTCAGAGCAGGGTGTTGTGATGCCGCTCGACGAAGGGAAGCCGCGCCCACCAGGCGCCGAGTCCCAAACGGCTGGCGGTGCCGAAAGCGGCCACCGCGATGAGGGCCAAGGCGTCCATGACGTGCTCGTCGACGAACGGGTTGACCGATCCGGTCGCGGTGCCGTCGGCTGCGTGCCGTGCGGGCGGGTAGACCGCGAACCACATCAGGGCCACCAGCACGACGCCGGCGGTCGCGGCCAGGCGCAGGCCGATCCCGAGCATCAGCGCGGCGCCGATGCCGAGCAGGGCGAGCATGAACAGCCAGTCCACCCAGCCCTGGCCGGCCATGGAGTGGAAGGCGGACTGGAACGGGCCGACCGCGACGCTGCTGAGGAAACCCTTGGTGGGCGAGCCGCCGTGGATCCAGGCGCGGGCCGACGGGGTCGAGTAACCCCAGCCGAAGGTCTTGTCGAAGAACGCCCACAGGAAGATGAAGCCGGTGCCGATCCGCAGGGCCGCGATGGCGCTCTCGCGCGCGGTGACCGCGCTGGTCGTCGCCGCCGCGGTCGCCGAGACTCCGACCCGGTGCGGCGAGCGGTGGAACCGGCCACCGAGGTGTGTGCCGTGCTGTGTCGCCATGAGGGTTCGCTCCGATCCCGATCGTTGTGTTCGTACATTGCGTTCACTGCGAGTGTTCCAGCCGAGCCCCCGCGCAGCGTCTGCCGAAAGTCCCGATCAGGCCGGTCCATGGTCATCTCCCGGGCGGCGAGGCCCGGGACGTTGGGCACTGTCGGAGCAGGCAGGGCCAGTTCAGGCTGGAACCGTGCGCTGCGGGCGCGTCTCGGGCGGGACGCACGGCGCGCTGCCGAGGAGGAGACCATGTCGATCTGGTTCACCGACGTGCGCGCCGCGGAGATCCTGGATTCACGCGGCAACCCGACGCTGGCCGTGAGCGTGCGCACCTGCGCCGGCGAGACGGGCCAGGCCGCAGTGCCGTCGGGCGCGTCCACCGGCTCCGGCGAGGCACTGGAACTGCGCGACGGAGACACCCGCCGCTACGGCGGGCGCGGGGTGCTCGGTGCGGCGGCGCACGTGGGCGGCGAGATCCGCGACCTGTTGCTGAGCCGCAGCTTCGAGAGCCTGTCCGATGTGGACCATGCCCTGATCGCGCTGGACGGCACGGTGCGAAAGTCGCGGCTGGGCGCGAACGCGATCGTGGGGGTGTCGATGGCGGCGGCGCGCGCGTTCGCGGCCGGCCACGACGAGCCGCTGTGGCGCTTCCTGGCCGCGCACCGGGAATCGGCCAGGATGCCGGTGCCGCACTTCAACGTGGTCAACGGCGGCGTCCACGCGCCGAACGTGCTGGACTTCCAGGAGTTCATGATCGCCCCGCTCGGCGCGCGCAGCGAGCGCGAGGCCGTGCGCGCGGGCGCGGAGGTCTACCGGGCGCTGCGCGGCCACCTCGCCGCGGCGGGGCACGGCACGGGCCTGGGCGACGAGGGCGGCTTCGCCCCCGGCATCGACCGGGTCGAAGACGTCCTGGACGCCTTGGTCGCCTCGATCCGGGCGGCCGGATACACCCCCGCACGCTCCGGCATCGCGATCGCGCTGGACCCGGCCGCCAGCGAGTTCTACCGCGACGGCCGCTACCACGTCGCGGGCGAGCAGCTGACCAGCGCGCAGATGGTCGACTGGTACGCGGCACTGACCGAGGACTATCCGATCTGGAGCATCGAGGACGGCCTGGCCGAGGGCGACTGGGACGGGTGGGCCGCGCTGACCGCGCGCCTTGGCGATCGGGTGCAGCTGGTGGGCGACGACATCTTCGTCACCGACCCCTCGGTGATCGCCAAAGCGGCCGGCGAGGGCATCGGCAACGCGGCGCTGATCAAGGTCAACCAGATCGGGACGGTGACCGAGGCCCTGGAGGCGATGGCGGTGTGCCGCCACGCCGGATACGCGCAGATGGTCTCGCATCGCTCCGGCGAGACCGCCGACGACTTCATCGCCGACCTGGCGGTGGGCAGCGGCTGCGGCCAGATCAAGTCAGGCGCCCCGGCGCGCGGCGAGCGGGTGGCCAAATACAACCGGCTCATGCAGATCGAGGACCAGTACGCGCTGCCGTACCCGGCCTGATCCCTATGGCCGGGCGGCGGGCGGGCAGCGCGCGGTCGGCCCCGGATACGCGACGCTGCCGCGAGCGCTCTCGCCCCGCGCGCAGAGCCTGCGCGACGTGCCGGCCCGGCGGCCGCGCCGTACTGGTACGACGCGAAGGAGGACATCGTGGCAACGTCTCTGGCGCAACGCCCGGCAGCCGCGGCCGGCCCGGTTCGGGCCCGGCACCGCGGCGTCGTGCTCGGCGTGCTGTGCGTGTCGCTGTTGATCGTGACGCTGGACAACACGATCCTTAACATCGCCCTGCCCGCGCTCGTGCGCGCTCTGCACGCGAGCGACGCGCAGTTGCAGTGGATCGTGGACGCCTACGCGGTCGTGTTCGGCGGCCTGCTGCTGGCCGCGGGAAGCGTGAGCGACCGGATCGGGCGCAAGAAGGTCTTCCTGGCCGGGCTGCTGCTGTTCGCCGCCGGATCCGCCGCCGCGTCGTTCTCCGGCTCGGTCAGTGAACTGATATGGGCGCGGGCGGCGATGGGAGTGGGTGCGGCGTGCATCATGCCGTCCACGCTGTCCATCATCGCGGACCTGTTCCGCGAGCCGCACGAGCGTACCCGGGCGATCGGCCTGTGGTCGGCCACCTCGGGCCTGGGCATCGCGCTCGGCCCCATCGTCGGAGGCTGGCTGCTGGCCCGGTTCTGGTGGGGCTCGGTCTTCTTCGTCAACGTGCCGATCGCGCTGGCCGGGGCGCTGGCCGCGCTGTGGATCGTGCCGGAATCGCGGGATCCGCGCCGCCGTGCGGTCGACTTCGTCGGCGCGCTGGCCGCGACCGCGGGCCTGACGATGCTGCTGTGGGCGATCATCGAGTCGCCGACGCGCGGCTGGCACGCGGCCGCGGTGCTGGCGGTGGGGGCAAGCGCCGTGGCGGTGCTCGCCGGGTTCGTGCTGTGGGAGCGGCACACCAGTGATCCGCTGCTCGTCTTCGAAGCCTTTCACGACCGCAGGTTCACCGTCGCCATGAGCGCGGTGGCGATGGCCGTGTTCGCGCTCATGGGCGCGCTGTTCGTGCTGACCCAGTACCTGCAGTTCTCCCTCGGGTACACCGCCTTCCAGGCCGGTGTCAGGATCCTGCCGGTGGCCGCGCTGCTCGCGGTCACCGCCCCCGCCTCGACCCTGCTGGACCGGTGGCTGGGCACGAAGGCCGTGGTGACGGGAGCGCTCGTGATCATCGCGGCGGGCCTGCTGTGGCTCTCGCGGATCAGCGCCTCCGGCGACTTCGGGCACGCGCTGCCCGGACTGCTGTTGCTCGGCGCGGGCGCGGGCCTGGCCATCGCGCCGGGCACGGCCTCGGTGATCGGCGCCCTGCCGCCCGAACGCACCGGGGTCGGTTCGGCGACCAACGGCACCGCCCTGCAGACCGGCGGCGCTCTGGGCGTCGCGGTGATCGGCGCGGCGCTGGCCGGGCGCTATCAGGGCCACCTGGGCGCGGTCCTGGCCGGGCACCCGATGCCGGCTGCCGTGCAGCACGCGATCACCGGCTCGCTCGGCGGCGCGCTCACCGTGGCCCATCAGGTCGGCGGCCCGCTCGGCGCGGCGCTGGCGGATGCGGCGCGCGCCGCGTTCGCCTCCGGGATGGACCTCGCGCTGGGTATCGGCGCGATCGTCGTGGCGCTCGGCGCGCTGCTGGTGCTGATCGCGCTGCCCGCCAGGGCGCGTGTACCCGCGGACGCCAAGCCCGCACCGCCCCGCGAATCGTGAACCGCACCGCGCGACGGCACGGTCCAAGACGGGCCATTCGGCACTTTCCGGATGCACGGCCGGCGGATTGATTGGGACCAGGAGGCACACCCGAGGACGCCTCCGGAAAGGAGATCGCGATGAGCGAAATCACCCGCCGGGCACAGCTCCCGCTGCTGCCTGACATCAGCGGTCTGATCGACCCGTTCCAGGTGCTGTTCGGCTGGAAGTCGCCGGCCGACGCCTATGGCATCCGGATCGAGGCGCACTTCGAGGACGGCACGTACGTCGTGCGCGCCGAACTGCCCGGGATCGACCCCGCCAAGGATGTCGAGGTCACCGTCACCGACGACCTGCTCACGATCCGCGCCGAGCGCGCTGAGCAGACCACGGAGCGGCACCACTCCGAGTTCCGCTACGGCTCCTTCAGCCGCAGCCTGCGCCTGCCCGAAGGCGCCAAGACGGAGAAGGCGGCCGCCACCTACAAGGGCGGCATCCTGGAGATCCGCATCGAGATCAGCGAGACGAAGAAGGCCGCCAGCCACAAGATCAAGGTTCAGAGCGCAGAGTAGGACACGAACTGAGGGGGTCGACGCCACGCGGCGTCGACCCCCTCACGGTCACCCCGGCGGACTCGGCCGGCTCCCCAGGTGGCCTTCGGCCCCGCCGAGACGGGGCCTACGCCCCTGGCCGCCGTGACCCGCCGGTCGGAAGGTCGGAGATAGGAGAGGACGCCGCCACGGCTCGGCGGCCCCCGGCAAGGGAGGCGGATCATGCAGCACACCAGCAAATGGAGCGCCGAGGTGTACCTGTTCGAACAGGACGGTGAGACCAGGGCCGACGCGGTCCTGCACACCGGGGCCAACACCCTGCACGGATACGGCGCGGCACGCTGCCACGCCGGCGAGGCCGACGTCCCCGAGATCGGCGACGAGCTCGCGGTCGGCCGCGCCTTGACCGACTTGGGACGCAAGCTGATCGCCGCCACCGCCGAGGACCTCGAGGGCGTCGAGGGCCGCCCGGTACACCTGCAAGCCTGACGCGGACAGGGTTGCGGCGACCTACGACTCTGGCGCCGCGAGTGCGCCAGGTAACTGCTGGAAGTGCGGCGATCGTGAAAGCCGCACGGAGTGCTTGGAGGATGCGATGCGCGCACTGGTGGTCTACGAATCCATGTACGGCAACACGCGAGCGGTCGCCAAGGCCATCGCCGAGGGGCTGCGCGAGTCCTGCGACGTCGACGTCGTCGCGGTCGACGGTGCCACGCCCGCACTGGTAGCCGCCGCGGACCTGCTCGTGGTGGGTGGTCCCACCCACATGCACGGGCTGGCGCGCGCGTCCTCTCGCAGGATGGCCGCGCAAGCCTCACAGCGGCCGGGCGGCCCGGTTCTCGACCCCGACGCCGGGGGCATCGGTCTGCGCGAATGGCTGGACACCCTCACCGGCGGCGGCCGTACGGCGGCCGCGGTGTTCGACACCCGGTTCGGCGGCCTGTCGCTGCTGACGGGGCGGGCGGGGCTCGGTATCGCGCGCGCCTTGCGTCGCCGCGGATTCGGGCTTGTCACGGCGCCGAAGAGCTTCATCGTCGACAAGCAGAACCATGTGCTGCCCGGAGAAATCGAGCACGCGACGCAGTGGGGGCGCCACATTGCTCCGGCTCTCCAGCAGCGCGCCGGCGGCACTGCCCGATAGGAGAACGGGCCCCGCGGCGGCAACGGATGGATTATTCGGGTGTTTAGCCGCAAACCGGGCCCGTCGATCTCACTCAGGACCTTTGCCTCTGATGACAGCCAGACGGGTGTGGTGTGCTGAAAGCGGCGGGAAGGACCCGTAGTTACGGACGCGGAGTAGCGGTCACGCACCGCGCACCACGCGATCAGGATCCGCGAGAAGCGGGCAGGTTCCTTCCCGCTTCTCTCATGCCGGCTTCGGCGCCGCCCGCACAGATCGCCGCGAGACGGGCCGAGTTGCCCGGCGACGGGGGAGAGCGGCCGCGGCCGCTCCGCCCGGCACGCGGGACCCTGTCTTCGAAGGCAGAGACAGACGACTCGAAGCCCGACAAGCACGCCTACAGACATCCCGGTCCCGTGCATACCGGGCCGTACCGCCCTGCCTCAGCGCAGGGTTTGGATCACGTGAACCCCAGCAGGGCCCGAGACCGAAAGGGACGGCCTGATGTCTGCGACGGCGGCCGCTGAGCTCGGTGCCTCCCGCGTACTGCATGACTTCGACACATTGGCCGCGAGCGCGTTGCCCGCTGACGAAGTGTCAGCGCGGCTGGGAACGGGGGAGGACGGGCTGTCCGACCCGGAGGCGGCCCGGCGCCTTTCGCGGTTCGGCCCCAACGCGGTGGCCACCCACGGCACGGGTGTGTGGCTGGTGCTCTGGCACCAGTTGCGCTCCTCGCTGCTCGGGCTGCTGGCGATCGCCGCGGTGGCGTCGTACTTCGTCGGCGAGCGCAGCGACGCGCTGATCATCGGGGTGATCCTGCTGCTGTCCGTCGGGCTCGGGTTCGTCAACGAATACCGGGCGGAGCAGGCAGCGCAAGCGTTGCACGCGCAGATCAGCCACCAGGCCCTGGTACGCCGCGGCGGACGCACGGTCCCGGTCGACGTCACCGGCCTGGTGCCGGGCGACGTCGTGGAACTGAGTCTCGGCGAGATCGTCCCGGCGGACCTGCGGGTGATCGGCAGCGCCGGGCTGGAGTGCGACGAGTCGATGCTGACCGGCGAATCGCTGCCGACGGAGAAGAACGCCGGGCCGATCGCCGCGGGCGCGGCCCTGGCCGAGCGGTCGGACTGCGCGTACATGGGCACCGTGGTGCAGTGCGGCAGCGGCCTGGGGGTGGTGGTGGCCACCGGCGGGCGCACCGAGTTCGGCAAGATCGCCTTCGGGCTGGGCGCGCATCAGCCGCAGACCGAGTTCCAGGTCGGACTGCGCCGTTTCTCGATGCTGCTGGCCCAGGTCGCCGGGGTGCTGACCGCGTCGATCTTCGTGATCAACGTGATCCTGCACCGACCGGTCATCGACGCTCTGCTCTTCTCCCTGGCCATCGCGGTCGGCATCACCCCGCAGCTGCTGCCCGCGGTCGTCTCGACCAGCCTGGCCGACGGCTCGCGCCGGCTGGCCAAACTCAAGGTCCTGGTCAAGCGGCTGGTGTGCATCGAGGACCTCGGGGACGTCGACGTGCTGTTCACCGACAAGACCGGCACGCTGACCGAGGGGCGCATCAGCTTCATGCGCTCGCTCGGCCCCGACGGGCTGATCGACGACGAGCCGCTGCGCTGGGGCCTGCTGTGCAACGAGGCGAGCCTGGACGCCGGTGTCGCGGTGGGCGGCAACCCGCTGGATGTCGCGCTGTGGCACTCCCCGGCCGCCGGCGGCGCGGCCGAGGCCTCACGCGGCACGAAACGGCTGGCGATCCGCCCGTTCGACCACCAGCGCCGCACGACCTCGGTGCTGGTCGAGGAGCCCGGCGGCATCCGAACACTGATCACCAAGGGAGCGCCCGAAGCCGTACTGGACCGGTGCCTTAACGTGCCACCGGCGGCGCGCGAGGCACTGGAGCGCGAATTCGCCGCCGGCAACCGGGTCATCGCCGTGGCCGGCCGTCCCGCTCCCGCTGCGGCCACGCTCGGCCCAGGCGACGAGAAGGACCTGAGCCTGGCCGGGTTCCTGGTCTTCCTCGACGCCCCGAAGCGCTCGGCGCGTCAGGCGCTGGCGCGGCTCGCCGCGCTCGGCATCGCCGTCAAGGTCATCACCGGAGACAACCCGGTGGTCGCCGCCAAAGTGTGCCACGACCTGGGGCTGCCGGGCGGCGGGACGCTGACCGGCGCGGACCTGGACGCCATGGACGATGTGCAGTTGGCCGCGGCCGTGCCCGCGACGACGGTGTTCGCCCGGGTCAGCCCCGAGCACAAGGCCCGGATCGTGCGCGCCCAGCGCACCAGCGGCGTGGGCGTGGCGTTCCTCGGCGACGGAGTCAACGACGCCTTGGCCCTGCACGCCGCCGACGTCGGCATCTCGGTGGACTCCGGCAGCGACGTCGCCAAGGACGCCGCCGACGTCATCCTGCTGGAGAAGGACCTGGGCGTGCTCGCCGACGGGGTCGTCGAGGGCAGGCGGATCTTCGCCAACACCATCAAGTACGTGCTGATGGGCACCTCCAGCAACTTCGGCAACATGTTCAGCGCCGCCGGAGCCTCGCTGTTCCTGCACTTCCTGCCGATGCTGCCGTCCCAGATCCTGCTCAACAACCTGCTCTACGACACCAGCCAGCTGGCCATCCCCACCGACGAGGTCGACCCCGAACAGCTCGCCCGCCCCTCCCACTGGGATCTCGCCTTCATCCGCCGCTTCATGCTCTTCTTCGGCCCGATCAGCTCCCTGTTCGACTTCGCCACCTTCGGCGTGATGCTGTGGGTCTTCCACTCCGGACCGGCCCAGTTCCGCTCCGGCTGGTTCGTGGAGTCCCTGGCCACCCAGACCCTGGTGATCTTCGCGATCCGCACCCGGCGCATCCCGTTCTTCCGCAGCCGCCCCAGCCTGCCCCTGCTGCTCGCCGCGCTGTCCGTCGTCACCGTCGGCGCCGTGCTGCCGGCCACCCCCGTCGCCGGCGCCCTCGGATTCCACCCGCTGCCGCTCGGTTTCTTCCTCGCCCTCGTCCTCATGGTCGCCTGCTACCTGGTGCTCATCGAGATCGGCAAACGCCACTTCTACCGCACCGCACCACCGCGCCCGGCCACCGTCTCGGCACCGCGCACCCGCCGCCGCCGCGTGCACCGCCGCGCCGCCCACTTCACCGCCCCACGCCCGCAGTAGACCGCAGGGACGCTGATGATCGACGAGAGCCAACTGGAGCGCCTCGCCGCCGAGTTGGGCAAACCCCCGCGCCTGCCGGACTCTCGCGCACCCAGGTCCGCGTGCTTGCGGCCCTGGCCCGCTCGCCGTGCGGCCTGGCGTCCGTACGCGCTGTAGCCCGGCGGGCCGGGGTCAGTCCGACAGGTGCTGCCGGAGCGAAGTCAATGCTCAGCATGTAAGAGCCCTGCGGTTTGGTCATGGCAGCTTGCCGGCACTTTGCCCAAAGTTGGCCGTCTGTCCCACTCAGTTGCCTGGCACTCTCTTTCCGGATCGATTACCCGACAGTAACGTGCGCCACGTCACACGTGCTGAAGGGAGCCCGTGCATGCCCATCCGTGCCCGTTCACTCGCCGCACTGACCGCGCTCGTGGTGGGCGCCGCACCGGCCGCCGCGCTGCCCGCTCACGCCGCGACGGCCAAAGCCCACGCATCCGCGGCCGCGGCCGGCGCCCCCGCCGACTACTGCCTGAGCCAGTGCGACGACATCCTGCCGCCGGGCGAGAACGGCAGCGCCACACTCGCCCAGATCCTCTGGTTCAAGGCCACCGGCAACCGGCCGTCGAACACCGACGACCAACTGGGCAAATACGCCGGCCTCGTGGACGACTACACCGGGCTGGACAACACCAAACTCGGGAACTTCTTCAACTCCTCCTCCTTCGGCGTTCCGGCCGGCCAGGTGCAAAGCCAGTACAACCCCGGCGGGCGCGGCGATGTGACGATCGTGCGCGACAGCAACGACATCCCGCACATCTACGGCACGACGCGAACGGGCACCGAATACGGGGCCGGATACGCGGCCGGGCAGGACCGGCTGTGGATGCTGGACGTCTTCCGGCACGTCGGGCGCGGCGAGCTGACGAGCTTCGCCGGCGGCGCGCCGGGCAACCAGCAGCTGGAGCAGAGCTTCTACCTCAACGGCGCCTACACCGAGGCCGACCTGCAGGCGCAGATCGACCGGGTCAAGAGCAGCGGTCCGCGTGGGGCGCTGGCGTACCAGGACATGACGGACTACCTGGCCGGTCTCAACCAGTACATCGCCGACGCCAAGTCAGGCCTCGACTGGCCGGGGGAGTACGACCTGACCGGCAACGCCAACATCCTCACCGGTGACGGCATCGCGCCGTTCCAGGCGACCGACCTCGTCGCGATCGGCACCGTCATCGGCGCGCTGTTCGGCGCCGGCGGTGGCGGCCAGGTCGCCTCGGCTCTGGTCAAGCAGGCCGCCGAGGCCAAGTACGGGGTGGCCCGCGGCGACCAGGTCTGGCAGGCCTTCCGCGAGGAGAACGACCCCGAGGCCGATCTCACACTGCACTCCGGCCAGGTCTTCGACTTCAACGCCAGTCCGGCCAACGCCTCCGGCGTGGCCATGCCCGATCCGGGTTCGGTGACGCCGCAGCAGCTGGTGTTCGACCCGACCGGCTCGGCGGCCGCGAGCACCGCCGCGAAGACGGTTCCGGGCACGGCGCCGAAAGCCGGGCCCAAGGCCGCACCCGCCGCGATCTCGCCGCAGGCCTCCGCGCGCTCGGCACGATCGGCGGCCAACCTGAAGACCCAACCGGCCATGGCGAAGCTGACCGGCTCGATGAACGGCGGCGTGCTGCCGGCGAACCTGTTCACGCACAAGCGCGGCATGTCCAACGCCCTCGTCGTCTCCGGCCAGTACACCGACAGCGGCAACCCGATCGCCGTGTTCGGCCCGCAGACCGGCTACTTCGCACCGCAGCTGCTCATGCTCGAGGAGCTTCAGGGCCCTGGCATCAGCGCGCGCGGCGCGGCCTTCGCGGGCCTGAACTTCTACGTCGAGCTCGGCCGCGGCGTGGACTACTCCTGGAGCGCGACCTCCGCGGGGCAGGACATCATCGACACCTTCGCCGTCCAGCTGTGCAACACCGACGGCACCCCGGCGACCAAGGACTCGAACGCCTACCTGGACAACGGCGTGTGCACCCCGATGCAGCAGATCGAGCGTGACGACTCCTGGAGCCCGACCGTCGCCGACAGCACCCCGGCCGGCTCCTACAAGCTGATCGCGTTCCGCACGAACTTCGGCATCGTGCAAGCCCGCGCCACGGTCGGCGGCAAGCCGGTGGCGTACACGTCCCTGCGCTCCACCTACCAGCACGAGGTCGATACGATCATCGGTTTCCAGATGTTCAACGACCCGGCCGCGGTGACCGGCCCGGCCTCGTTCCAGCAGGCCGCGTCGAACATCACCTACACGTTCAACTGGTTCTACGTCGACTCCAAGCACACCGCGTACTACAACTCCGGCCTCAACCCGACCCGGCCGGCCGCCGACGACCCGAACCTGCCGATCGCGGCTGACGCCGCGCATCAGTGGCTCAACTGGGATCCGAGCACCAACACGGTGGCGAACACGCCGTTCGGCGCGCACCCGAACTCCATCGACCAGGACTACTACGAGTCCTGGAACAACAAGATCGCCCAGGGATACACGGTCTCCGGGTTCGGCGACGGCTCGGTGTACCGCAGCAACCTGCTCAACTCCCGCATCAAGGCGCTGATCAACAGCGGACAGAAGATCACCCGCGCCTCGCTCGCCCAGGCGATGGAGGACGCCGCCGTCACCGACCTGCGCGGCGAGATCCTGCTTCCCGAACTGCTCCGGGTGATCGGGACGCCGAGCGATCCCACGCTCGCCAACGCCGTCAACGAGCTCAAGGCCTGGCTCGCCGACGGCGCCAAGCGCAGGGAAACCTCGGCGGGCAGCCACACCTACGCCGATTCCGACGCCATCCGCATCATGGACGCCTGGTGGCCGCTGCTGGTCCAGGCCGAGTTCCAGCCGACGATGGGCTCCGGCCTGTACGCGGCGATGACCAGTGTGCTCGGCGTGGACGACTCCCCGTACGGCGGCGCCGAGGCCGGCGTGGCACACAAGGGCTCCTCGTTCCAGTCGGGCTGGTACACCTACGTGGACAAGGACATCCGCACGATCCTCGGCGAGCCGGTCCAGGGCGCGCTGACCCAGCCGTGGTGCGGCGGCGGCACGCTCGCCGGCTGCCAGCAGGCGCTGCTCGGCGCGCTGGCCACCGCGGTCGGCACTGCGGCGACGACGCTCTACCCGGGCGACAGCGTCTGCTCGGCCGGCGACCAGTGGTGCGCCGACTCGATCCAACAGCACCCGCTGGGCGGGATCACCGACGCCCAGAGCAACTGGCAGAACCGCCCGACCTTCCAGCAGGTCGTGCAGTACCCCGCGCACCGCGGCGACAACATCGCGAACCTGGCGCTGGGCAAGGCGGTGTCGGCGTCCAGCCAGCAGTGCTCCTCGGTCCTGTGGTGGACCACGTGCAACTACCCGCCCAGTCAGGCCGCCGACGGCGACATGGGCACCCGCTGGAGCAGCAACTGGGACGACAACGAGTCGATCACCGTCGACCTCGGCGCGGTCCAGCCCGTCGGTCGCGTCGTGCTGAACTGGGAGGCGGCGTACGGGAAGGCGTACCAGATCGACGTCTCCAGCGACGGTCAGAACTGGACCACGGTGTACTCGACGACCACGGGCGCCGGGGGCCAGGAGGTCGACCGCTTCGCCGTCACGAACGCCCGCTACGTGAAGATGCAAGGGGTGACCCGGGGAACCGGATGGGGTTACTCGCTCTACGAATTCCAGATCTACCCGGTGTAGTGCACTGAGACGCTTCAGGCAGCGTCGAACCGCAGCCCCGGCACCGACGAGCGCCCGGTCCGCCCTGGTGGCGACCGGGCGCTCGTGTTCGCAGGAGGCGGAGCGGAGCAGGTGCCGCCGGGCTTCGAAGGTGAGAGGCTGGCACGGTGGCCGCCACAGATATCGATGCCTATCTCGCGCGCCTTGCCGAGCCCGAACGGCGCACGCTGAACAAGCTGCGGGCGGACATCCGAGCGCTGCTGCCCGAGGCACAGGAGTGCATCGCCTACGCAATGCCCGCGTTCAAGGTCCAGGGCAAGACGGTCGCGGGCTTCGCCGCCTTCAAGAACCATCTCAGCTACCTGCCGCACAGCGGCTCGGTGCTGCCCGCCCTCGCTGATGATCTCGCCGATTACCGTATGACGAAGGGCTCCCTGCACTTCCCTGTCGACCAGCCGCTTCCCCGTGCGCTGGTACGGAAGCTGATCGCCACCCGGTTGCTGCAAGCCGGCATCGAGCGAGAATCGAGCGAGAGCTGACTATCTGAACACCTCCGCCTGAACACCTTCGCAAATCGCGGCGGGATTCAAATCGGCGGTACGGGCGTTGTGCCGGGGTAAGCGCGATCACACCCGGAAGCGAAGAACGCATGAAGTACTCCCTGCTCGACGTCGCGGCGGTCGGCCACGGCGAAACTCCGGCCGATGCGCTGCACGGCGCCGTCCCGCTCGCGCAGGCGGCCGAGCGGCACGGTTATCACCGCGTCTGGTACGCCGAGCACCACAACATGCCGCAGATCGCCTCGGCCGCCACCAGCGTGCTGATCGCGCACGTGGCCGCGCACACCTCGCGCATCCGGCTCGGCGCGGGCGGCGTGATGCTGCCCAACCACGCCCCGCTGCTGATCGCCGAGCAGTTCGGCACCCTGGCCGAGCTGCACCCCGGCCGCATCGACCTGGGCCTGGGGCGCGCCCCTGGCTCCGATCAGAACACCATGCGCGCGCTGCGGCGCACCGAGCAGTCCGCCGACACCTTCCCGCAGGACATCCTGGAACTGCAGGGTTACCTCACCGGCGCCACCCGCATCCCGGGGGTGCGCGCTACCCCCGGCGACGGGACGAACGTGCCGCTCTACATTCTGGGCTCCTCGCTCTTCGGCGCCCAGCTGGCCGCCACCCTCGGCCTGCCCTACGCCTTCGCCTCGCACTTCGCCCCTGCCGCTCTCCAGGCCGCGGCCGCGACGTATCGGGCGCAGTACCGGCCCAGCGGTGAGCGTCCCGAGCCGTACCTGATCGTCGCGGCGAACCTGATCGCGGCGGACGACGCGCAGGAGGCGCAAGCCCAGTACCAGGCGGCGCTGCGCTGGCGCGCCCGACGGTTCCTGGCCCCCGGCCGCGAACTGACCGAGGCTCAGCTCGACGATCTGCTCGCCTCGCCGTCCGGACAGCAGATACGCGCCATGATGCGCTGCACCGCCGCCGGAACCCCCGACCAGGTGCGCGCCTACCTGGCCGCCCTGGCCGAGGAGACCGGCGCGGACGAGCTGATCCTGGCTCCCGCCGCGACCACCCGCGCACAGCGCATCCGCGCCGTCGAGCTCGTGCCGATGCCCACGCCCAGCGCGGCGCCCGAACCCGCGCCGGTCTCGGCGGCCGCCTCGCCGCGCTAGCCCAACAGGATCCCGTGCGCACTTCGACTGCGACTGCGACTCCGACTCCTTCGGGGTCAGCCATGACGACGTGGTCCGGGTACCGAGCGTGGACACTCGCGCCCAAAGCGCTCAGCCGTTGGATCTCCGCCTGCGGGTCCGCGGTCAGCAGGGCCAAATGCACCCGATGGGTGGCGTGCGGGTTGAGCGCAGGCCCGGCTTGTGACGGCCAGGCAGTGGAGCCCGAACCCGCTAGTTCGTGGCGTCCTGCTGGGGCTGAAGCAGACCGACGACGTTGCCGTCCAAGTCGGTGAAGAGCGCGAACGAACCCACGCCTTTGATCGGGGTGGGCTGCACCAGCGCCCTGCCGCCCAGCTTGACGGCGTGCTCGAGGCTCGTGACCAGGTCCTCGACGCTGACATAGAAGGTGACGTACGTCGGCATGTCGCCGTGCGTGTGCATCAGGCCGCCGCCGATGCCGCCGTCCGAGGCGTCTACGACGGCGTACTCGGGGTCGGTGCTGTGGATCTGCCAGCCGAAGAGTTCGCGGTAGAACGCGGCCGACGCTTCGGAGTCCTTGATCCCGATCTCGAAGTGCATCACTGGATTCGGCATTTCTCCTCCAACCGTCCGGAGCTTCATGCACCTTCAATCCTTGAGCGAATGCGCGAATGCGCGAAGGCGGTAGGGCCTAACGGCCGTGATTGGGCGCTGCATCCTCCGCGCTCGTCAGCGGATTGCCGTCGGCGACCCTGCGGTGCGCTCGCGCGCGACACGGCCCATCGGGATCGCGATCAGCAGAATGCCCGCGACGATGAAGAACACCGCGACGGCGAACAGCGTGACGCTGATCCACACGAGCGAGGGCGCGCTGATCCCGACGTCGATATGCGCGTTGACCGGCGCCGAGCCGTCGGCGTTCATCACGACGAGCATCCACGTGCCGTCACGCGAAGGCCACGTGAGCGTCTGCGTACCGGTGCCGGTCGCCGAGACGGTCCAGATCGAGGAGCGGACAGGCGGGATGGCCGGCGCGGAGCCCGGGCGATCGACGAGGTTGTCGCGTCCGCCGCCCAGATGGGTCAGGGTGCTGTGATGCGTGGTGGCCAGATACGCCTGCGCGTCGGCGGCCGGGGCTATGCCGAGGAAAATCGGCGTGGTCCGGTCGGCCGCGATCGCGGTGACGCGTACGTCGCCTATCAGCGAGGTCTGATACCACAGGTGCCCGTCGCCCCACAGGGTGACCGGGTCGCTGGTCATCGCGTACCCGCTGCTTCGGTAGTCGGCGGCGGCGACGGTGAGGTACCCGCCGTGGCGGGCGCCCAGGTCGGCCCACAGCAACGTGCCTCCGGCGCCCAGCGCCACCACGCCGACCACCAGAAGCAGAACGCCGGCGATGATCGACGCGATGCGACCGGGGGAGTAGCTGGGAGCGGCGCCAGGAGTCGGCGGCTGTTGTGGCGGCGGGGCGCCGGTGGGCCAGCGGTCGCCGTATCCCGGTATCTGTCGAGGCGCGGTGCCACTCATCTCGACCACCTCCCGCGATCGACGCTACCGGCGCCCCGCTGGCGAACCAGGGCCGTGCGTCCTGGCGCGCCGGGCCGATCAGCCTGAATCCGGCACCGGCCGCCTGCCCGCCGGCCGCACGGCGGTGTCAGGCACCGCCGGTGCGGAGCGCGAGCTCTGACGTGCTGCCTTATGGATCGGGGCTGCGGCGGTGGCGTGGTTCCTGGCCTTGATCGCCGGATTCTTCAAGGCCGGCTTCGCGATTCTGCTCAAGCAAAGTGCGCGGCGGCCGGGACAATGCTCATGGATCGCGCAGTAGCCTGGTGGCAACCGATGGGGGTGGCTCAGGTGGGCAGGATCCTGGCCGTTCACGACCTGATCATCACACTCGCCGACGGTATCGGCGCCGACTCGCAGCACCAGGACCTTTCGCAGCTTCTCGCGGACGGCGTGGCCGCTGTCATGAGGACGGACGCCGCCGTACTGCTCGACGAGGCCGGCACGCTGGCGCTCGCGGCGGCGCACGGCGCGCAGGCCGAGGAACTCGCGGCGGCGGAAGTCGAGTACGGCCAGGGGCCGAGTCTGGACTGCTTTCGCAACGGCGTCCCCTTCTCGCGCACCGATCTGGTCGCGCATGCGGCGGATTGGCCGCTGTGGGCAGGGCGGGCGCGCGCGACCGAATTCGTCGCCGTACATGTCAGGCCTCTGCGACGCAGGCGGTATCGTATCGGGGTCCTGACGCTGCTGAAGGACCGGGCGTCACCCCCGCTGACCCATCGCGAGCTGGCGGTGGTGCAGGCGCTGGCGGACGCCACGACGGTCGGGCTGTTGCATCAGCGGCTGCTGCGGCGCCAGGCGCTCGTATCGGCCCAGCTGCGCTTCGCGCTCGACAGCCGGGTACCGATCGAGCAGGCCAAGGGGATGCTCGCCGAGCGTACCGGCACCGGTGTCGACCAGGCGTTCCAGCTGCTGCGCGATTACGCGCGCAATCACGGCCGCAAGATTCACGAGGTCGCTGCGGAGGTTGTCGACGAGGATCTGCGCATCCCGGCCTGTGAGGTCGATCGGCCGCCGCCGATCGCGAGGTAGCGGGCTCCGCCCCCGGCTGCCGCCGCGGCCCGGCGCCGCGACGACCCGCATAAGCCCGCATCCCGCGTCGTGGAGGAGAACGGCGGTGGACCCGGTGAGCGATCGCTTGACGATCCTTCATGTCGCGCAACCCGGCAGCGGCGGCGTGGCGGCAGTGGTGCTCGATCTGGTGCGGGCGCAACGAGCCGACGGCCACGAAGCCGTGGTGGCCTGCCCGAAAGACACTCCGCTGGCGTGCCGATTGGCGCAGGCCGGTATCGCCGTGGAGCCGTGGGCGGCGGCACGCGCGCCCGGTCCGGGCCTGCCGGGCGAGACCCGGCGGCTGCGCCGGATCATCCGGCGGCGGCAGCCGGACGTGTTGCATCTGCACTCGTCCAAGGCCGGGCTGGCGGGGCGCCTCGCGGTGCGTGGCCGGATTCCGACGCTGTTTCAGCCGCACGCGTGGTCCTTCGTGGCCGTGGACGGTGCGATGCGCGCCGCGTCGCTCGAGTGGGAGCGGCTCGCGGCACGCTGGGCGGATCGCGTCGTGTGTGTCAGCGAACAGGAGCGGGATGTCGCCGAGCGCAACTCGGTGCGCGCGCGGTTTCACGTCGTGCCCAACGGTATCGACGTGGAGCGATTTCAACCGGGGGACCGGGCGGCAGCCCGAGCGAGCGCACCGATCGCGGCGATGGGCCTGCGGCCGCAGGCGCCGCTGGTCGTGTGCCTGGGGCGGCTTTGCCGGCAGAAGGGCCAAGACGTGCTGCTGGCCGCTTGGGGCCGGGTGCTGGAACAGGTCGGCACGGCGCGGCTGGCGCTGGTCGGCGACGGTCCGGAAACCGACCGGGTCAGGAGTCTGATCGCTGCGGACCGCAGGCTGGCCGGCGTCTTCGTCTCGGGCGCGGCCGAGGATCCGCGGCCCTGGTATCACGCCGCGCATCTCGTCGTGCTGCCCTCCCGCTGGGAGGGGATGGCCCTGGTGCCCTTGGAGGCCGCGGCTTGCGGACGCCGGGTTGTCGCCAGTGACGTCGCCGGGGTGCGCGAGAGCCTGCCGCCCGAGCGCGAGTCCTGGTCGGTGGTCGCGCCCGACGATCCGTCAGCGCTCGCCGACGCGATGGCCGCAGCTTTGCAGGATCTCGCGCGCGATCCGCTGGCTTGGGCGGCAGCGGAGCGCAAGGCGGTCGCGTATGCGCGCGCGGAGCACGATTTCGCGCGCACAGCCCGCGACATCGCGCGCATTTACGTTCACACGCTTACCGCACGCCGCCAAGTGACGGGGTGAAGGCCGCGAATCCCGCGCGGACAACGAGGATTCACGGTTACGCGAGCCTGATTGGCGCAGGCGGCTTGCGAATTGTGCCACCGGTTTCCGTGCGGGCATAGGGTACTTCGCCTCATCACGGCTGCGGGTGCGCTCGGTAGATTAGCTGATTGGCTTTCGATGTCCATGCGCGATCTCGCGCCCAGCCGGGACATCCATTTTCAGGGATTCAGCACTTCGCTGCCACGCGGCATGAGGGCCGTTCGGGCCGGTCCGTACATACTCCACCGCGCCCAAGGGGGGGCTTCCTGTGGCGGAAATACTGCGCGCCGATTCGGGCGCGATCTCCCGTGTACCGGGCCAGAGCGCAGGTCACGCCGCGCTCGGTCCTGCGACTGAGTGGGTGGTTCTGCTTGCGATCGACGCCGTCTCGCTCTTGCTGGCAGGGCTCTGCGTTCTGGGCACCGACAGCGCGGACAGACAGGCGGCCGTCGCGTGCGTGGCCGGAACCCTCACCGCCTTGACGCGGGTGGGTCTTTACCGTTACCACCTCAGGCTCTCCGCCCTTGACGACGCGCCGCGGCTGGCCTCGGCCGCAGTGACCGGCTCCGCCACGGCGCTCGGGGTGCTCTGGGCCGTCGATACGCGCGCCGCGCGCGAGGCCAGCCTCGGATGGGCGTTGCTCAGCGCCACCGCCGCGGTCATCGTCGGGAGAGCCGCAGGGTACGCACTCGTGCGCGCTGCGCGCGCCCGGCGCTCAGGGCAGGCCGCGCTGATCGTGGGTACCGGACGCGTCGCCGCGTATCTCGCGCGGGTGCTGACGAACGACCGCAGCTACGGCCTGGCGCCGGTCGGGCAGCTGGCCAGCAGCACGGAGATCGGCCAGACGCCGCTGCCGGTCATGGGTGACACCGGGCAGCTGCCGAAGCTGATCGAGCACGTGAACGCCAGCCACGTCCTGGTCGCCTTCACCGAGCGCCACGAGGACGAACTGGTCGAGGTGCTCCGGGGCGTACATCGCGCGGACGTCGACGTGCTCTGCGTTCCCCGGCTGTTCGAGATCCATCCCGGGGCGCGCGCGGCGGAACGGATCGGCGCCGTCCCGCTGGTGCGGCTGTGCCGGGCGGACCGCGATCCGGTGGCCAGGGCGGCCAAACGGCTGGTCGACATCACGTTCGCCGGGATCGCGCTGGTCGCGCTCGCCCCGCTGTTCGCGGCGTGCGCGGCGGCGGTGCGGATCGAGACCGGGCCCGGGGTGCTCTTCCGGCAGGAGCGGCTCGGCCGCGGCGGCGTGCCGTTCACGCTGCTGAAGTTCCGCTCGTTGCACCCGGCCGACGCGACGGAGGCCGCCACGCGGTGGTCGGTGGCCGACGACGAGCGCATCGGCCCGGTCGGCCGGCTGCTGCGCAGCACCTCACTTGACGAACTGCCACAGCTGATCAACGTCCTGCGCGGGGACATGTCGCTGGTCGGGCCGCGCCCCGAGCGGCCGCACTTCGTGGCCGAGTTCTCCCGGCAGCACGCCCACTATCGGCACCGGCACCGGGCCGAGGTCGGCCTCACCGGCTGGGCGCAGGTCAACGGACTGCGCGGAGCCACCTCCATCGCCGACCGCGCGCTGCTGGACAACTGGTACATCGAGAACTGGTCGCTGTGGCTCGACGTGAAGATCGTGCTGCTGACGGTGGGCGCGGTGCTGCGTGACATGCGCGGCGGGCGCCGATGAGCGCACCGACCGCCGCGCCGCGCGCCGCCGCGCCCGCGCCGCCTGAACCGCGCCGGCCCCGGGATGTGCGCGCGGTCGAGGCTTATGCCGTCGCGCCGCAGGCCGCGCTGGTGCTCGCGATGCGCGCCGCGTTCCGGCGCCCGGCCTGGGTGGCGGCAGGCGCGATGGCCTTGGTCTGCGTGCCCTCACACACCAGCGACGTATCAGCTTCCGTGCACATCACCGCGATCGACCTCGGCACTGTTCTCGTGGTGGCCTGCGTGCTGCCGATCTGGCTGCGGGCGGCGGCCGGGCTGGCGCGACCCGCTCTGTCGCGGGCGGTCTGCGTGCTGCTCGGTGCCGTGGTGGTCGTGTCGTCGATCGCGACCGCGACCTCCGCGGATCCGCACGCCTCGCTCTCAGGGCTCGTACGTTATCTGCAGCTGTTCGTCATCGTGCCCGCGGCCGTGGCAACCCTCGTGCGCGCGGCGTCGCCCCGGGACCGCACCCTCCTGTTGGTCGCGGCAGTGCTCACCGGCCTGATCGAGGCGGCGATCGGCACCTGGCAGACGCTCACCGTCACCGGCGCGTCGTATCAGGGCCGCGATGTGCGCGCGGTCGGCACCTTCGGGTCGCTCGACGTGATGGGCATGGCCACCGTCGTCGGGCTCGGGATCGTCGCCGGCGTCTGCCTGGCCCTCAACCGGCGCGGACGCGCTCGCGTGCTGGCGTGGTCGGCGGTGGCGGCGATGACGCCCGGGATGGTCTTCTCGCTCTCGCGGGGCGCCTGGCTGGCGACCGGCGCGGCGGCGACGCTGGTGTCGCTGGCGCTCGCCGGGCGCGCCGCGGTCAAGGCGCTCGTGCTGCTTGGCGCTGCCGTGTTCGTGGTGCTCGGCCTCGGGCTGGTGCCCGCGGGATCCTTCGCGTCGGCGGGGTCCTCGTCCGCGGTGCTCACCCGGATCACGTCGATCGGCTCGGCGGTCAGCGCGCCGGACCAGTCGGTGCTCGACCGCTACTCGCTCTGGACCGCCGCGGTGGGCATCTGGCGCGACCACCCGGTCACCGGTGTGGGCCCCAAGCAGTTCGCGCAATACCGCGACGGATACGCGCCGATCAGCCTTTCCGCGGGTGGGCAGGCGGCCGATCCCTCCCATCCGTTCCAGGTCGAGCCGCTGCTCTCCCCGCACAACCTCTACCTGCTCACGCTCGCCGAGCAGGGACTGCCGGGCGCGACCGCGTTCGCCGCGCTGCTGGTCGGCGTTCCCGTCATCGGGCTGGTCGGGCTGGTGCGCGGGCGGCGAGCCGCACTACCGCGCGACCGGCTCACGCTGTACGCCGTCGCGGCCGGCTGGGGCGTGTGGAGCGCGATCGACTTCGTCTACGCCGACATCGGCGGCGCCTCCACGGTGTACTACTCGATCCTGCTCGGCGTGATCCTCACCGGGGCGCTGCCCGGCCCCCGCGCCGGACTGCGCGAGCCGAGCGCGGGCGCGGGCGCGCCGGTTCGGCGGCGCCGGCGCATCGGCGTGCTGGTGCGCGGCTCGCTGCTGACCGCCGGGTTCAGCCTCGCGGGCAGCTTGCTCGGCCTGGCGCGCGACCTGCTGCTGGCGCGGTTCTTCGGCGCGGTTTCCGGCACCGACGCGTTCCTGGTCGCCTGGACGGTCCCGGAGACCGCCGCGCCGCTGCTGATCGAGGACGGCATGAGCTACCTGATGGTGCCGCTCTTCTCCAGGGCCTCCGTCTCCCGGCAGGCCACCCGGCGCGCGGTCAACGCCACCTGGCTGCCGCTGCTGACGGCGGTCGGCGCGGCCGCGGCGGCGGTGGCCCTGCTCGCCCCGGTGCTGGTCCGGCTGCTCGCACCGGGCCTGGCCGATCCCGCCCTCGCGGTGCGCTGCACCCGGCTGACGGCGATCACGGTGCTGATGTTCGGCCTGACCGGCTACGCCGCCGCCGCGCTTCGCTCCCACCACGTGTTCGGGCCCCCGGCGTCCATCTACGTGGCCTACAACCTCGGCATCCTGGCCCTGATGATCGCGGCGCACGACACCTGGGGCGTGGCGGCCGCGGCGGGCGGCGTCGCGCTGGGCGCGGTACTGATGGTCGCGGTCCAGGCCCCATTCTTCGTGCGCACGCTGGGCGCGCCCGGCCGGCCGACGCGCGGCGCGGCCGCCGTGACGCTCGCCGCGGTGGCCCCGATCGCCGTGTTCACCCTGGTACGCCAGGCCCAGGTGTACGTCGAGCGTTTCCTCGGCTCCGAACTGCCCACCGGCACCATCAGCCATCTCAATTACGCGCAGAAGGTCGCCCAGGTGCCCATGTCGCTGAGCGTGATGCTCGCGGTGGTCTCCTTCCCCACGCTCTCTCGCGCGATCCAGGCGGGGCGCGTGGCCGAGGCTCGTCGCCGGATGACCCGCGACCTGGCCATCGCCGCCGGGGCGGTCACGCTCGCCACGCTCTTCCTGCTGGCGTTCGCGCCCTGGGTGATCGCCGTGCTGTTCCAGCACGGCGCCTTCACCGCGCGCGACACCGCCGCCACCGCGTCGATCATGCGCGTCTACGCGCTCGGACTGCTCGGCCAGACCGTGGTCGGCGTGACCTGCCGGCTGCACTTCAGCACGCGCGCCTCCTGGTTCCCGGCCGCCGCCATGGCCCCCGGGCTGCTCGCCACGGCGGCGGTGGGACGGCTGACGCTGCACACGCTCGGCGCGAGCGGAATCGCGCTGGGCAACGCCGCGGGAATCACGCTGACCGCAGCGCTCCTGCTCGCGCACGCACGCCGCGCCCTTTCGCCGACACCCCGGGGACGGACCCAGTGAATAAGACCCCTTATATATTGATGTACCACTCGGTCGCGCGGCTCGACTCGCCGGCGGACGACCCCTTCCAGATCACCGTGACGCCCGAGCGTTTCGAAGATCAGCTGGCCTGGATGGCCCGGCGCGGCTTGCGCGGAGTCTCGGTGCGCGAGCTGCTCGCGGCCGGGGACCGGCGCGCACTGGTCGGCCTGACCTTCGACGACGGCTACGCCGACTTCCCGCGCAACGCCCTTCCCGCGTTGCTGCGCCACGGCTTCACCGCGACGGTGTACGTGGTGGCCGGGCGGATCGGCGGTTCGAACGGCTGGGAGGCCACCGGACCCGCCAAACCACTGATGGAGCCGTCCGCCGTGCGTGAATGCGCCGCGGCCGGCATGGAGATCGGGTCGCACGGCCTGCTGCACGCGCACCTGCCCCGGCTGGACGCCGAAGCCGCCGAGCGTGAGATCACCGAGAGCAGGCGGCTGCTCGGCGACCTGCTCGGCGCCCCTGTCGCAGGCTACTGCTACGCCTACGGTCAGCACGGCGCCCGCGAGGTGGACTTGGTGCGCGCCGCCGGTTACGACTACGCCTGCGCGGTCGAGCCCTCTCACTTACGCGGTCGGTACGCCCTGCCGCGCGCGTACGTCGGCCAGGCGGACGGCGGCTTGCGGTTGACGGCAAAGCGCGTGCGAGCCGCGCTGATCGCGCGCCAGCCCGCCGCACCCGAACCCCTGCCGGCGAGCTAGGGACGGTGACGACGATGACGCCGGCGGCGAACACAGCTCATCCCCGGGTGCTTCAGGTGATCACCGGCCTGGCGCCGGGCGGCGCCGAGGAACAGCTGCGCCTGCTGGTACCCCGGCTGCGGGCACGCGGCATCCACTGTGACGTCGCGGCGTTCTACAACCTCGGCGCCGTCGCGGACGCGCTGCGCGGCGAAGGCGTGCGCGTCGTCGACCTGGACAGTGCGCGGCTGCGCGACCCGCGCGGAGCCCTCCGGCTCACCGGCGTGATCCGGCGCGGCGAATACGACGTCGTGCACACCCACCTCTTCCGCGCCGGATTGCACGGACGGTGGGCCGCCCGGCGCGCCGGGGTGGCGGCGGTCGTGCACACCGAGCACTCCCTCAACCATCGGCTGATCGAGGGACACCCCCGCGGGCCGGCGTTGGACGCGCTCTACCGCGCCGCGGAACGCCTCGGCACGCTCACGCTCGCCGTCTCGGCGGCCACCGCCGCCGAAGTGCGCTCCACCGGGGTTCCGGACGAACGGATCAGAGTACTGCCGAACGGGATCGAGCCGGAGGCACACCGGTTCCGGCCCGACGCCCGCAGCGCGTTCCGGGCCCGGCACGGCATCGCACCGCATGCCCGCGTGATCGCAGCCACCGGAAGACTCGTTGCGGCAAAACGCTTCGAGGTCGCGGTGGACGCCGCAGCGGTGCTGGACGACGCGGTGCTGCTCGTAGTCGGCGACGGCCCGCAGCGCCACGAGCTTGAACGGCGCGCCGCCGCTCGCATGCCCGGCCGCGCCGTGTTCACCGGACAACTGCCGCCCGCGGAGGCGGTCGCGGCGTTGTCCGCGGCCGACGTCTTCGCCTCGCCGAGCCCGGAGGAGTCCTTCGGACTGGCCGCGCTCGCGGCGGTGGCCTGCGGGTTGCCCACCGTGTACGCCGCCAGCCCGGCCCTGCAAGAAGCGGACCTCGACCGCGGTTCGCTCGCCCGCCAGGCCCACGCGATCCGCGTTTCCGGTGACCCGGG
Organism: Actinocrinis sp.; assembly: GCA_035763685.1. Classification (GTDB taxonomy): domain Bacteria; phylum Actinomycetota; class Actinomycetes; order Streptomycetales; family Catenulisporaceae; genus Actinocrinis. The sequence goes on from DASUAR010000097.1 coordinate 24,122, forward strand.
TTCGTTCGCCGCCGCGCTCGCCGCCGCGCTCAGCCGCCCGCGCGGCACCGAATTCGTGCCCGTCCAATACCGCATCGACACCGTGGCCGACCGGCTGGCCGCGCTCTACCGCCGACTCGGCACCGCGCCGGCGCACCTCGAACCCGCAGGGACAGGAGTAGCCCGACATGCCTGAGAACGACAGAACCGCGCTGGTGCGCTCACTGGCACGGCGGATCTGGATGAGCGCACTGATCATCGCCGTGGCGGCCGGCGCCGGCTTCGGCTACGGCACGTGGTCCGCGCGCACGTACACCGCGCAGAGCTTTCTTGTCGCGGTGCCGCAGGTCGCCGGGGACACCGCGAGCGCCACCGCCTTCGCCACCGCGTACTCCAGGCTCGCCACCCAGCCGGCCGTCCTGGCCCAGGCGTCCGCGACCACCGCGATCCCCGCCGAGACGCTGCGCGGCGCGATCTCGGCGGCCACCTCGCCGGACGCGCCGGTCATCTCGATCACCGGCTCGGCGCACGACCCGGCGGCCGCGGCCGCCGACGCGAACGCCGTCGCCGGCGCGCTGGCCGCGCTCGCCTCGGCCCACGTAGCCGACACCTCCGTGCGGCTCACGGTGCTGGCCGCGGCCACCGCGCCGACACAGCCCTCGTCGCCCTCCGTGACCCTCGACACCGCCCTGGGCGCCGCCGCCGGCCTGCTGCTCGCCTCACTCGCCGCGCTGGCGGGGGGCGCGGCGGGCGGCCGACGGCGCGAGGAGGGCGAGAGCGAACCGGCGACCGACGGGGCCGCCGCCCAGCCCCCGCTGGCCGCCGCGCCGGTCACGACCGCACATGCCAACCGTGTGGCTCCCTTCGCTGAGCGGACCGTGCCATGACGCACTGGCCGGCTACTGTCACCGTGGGCGAGAACGCCGCATCGGAGTGGACGACGCTGACAACGGACGCGGATGACGCGCTCACTCCCGACAGCGCGACGGGACGGGCTTGGGACGCGCTGTGGCACACCAGCCACGAAGCGACCGCGTTCCAACACCGCGCCTGGCTCGCCGCGTGGTGGGCTGGGTACGGCCGGCCCGGTGGGTTGCGCCTGATCCTGGTGTGGCACCACGGCAGGCCGGTCGCGGGGGCCGCGCTCTATCTCGCCGCGCGCGACCCGCTGCGGCGGCTGCGGCTCGTGGGCAGCGGGGTTTCGGACTACGGCGACGTGCTGCTGGCCGGGACCGACCGCGCCGGCGCGACCCGCCGGCTGGCCGCCGCGCTCGCCGGGCTGCGGCGCCCGGTCGACCTGCGCGAAACCGCTCCCGGTTCCGCGGCCGGTGAGCTGGCCGCGCTGTTCCCGCGGCGGACCGGGGCGCATCCCGACTCGACCTGCATGGACCTTGCGGCCCGCAACTGGCACGACACGGTCGCCGCGCTTCCGCGTCGCAGCGCGAACCGGCTCAACGCCAAGTCGCGCAGACTCGACCGGCTCGGCGTGCGGGCCGAGCCGACCCGGCCGCAGGAGGCGGCCGCGGCGGTCGAACTGCTCCTGCGGCTGCACGCCGAGCAGTGGCGCGGTCGCGGCATCAACCCGGAGCACCTGACCGGGCGCTACTGCTCGCTGCTGCGATCCGCGGTGCCGCAGCTCATCGCCGACGGCTGCGGCGAACTGGTGCGTTTCAGCGTCGACGGCGAAACGGTCGCCTGCGACCTGCTGCTCTACTGGGAAGACACCGTCGCCGCATACCTCAACGGTGCCTCGCCGGAAAGGCGCACCCAGATCGACTACTCGACGCTGTTCGTGCGCGAGGGGTTGAGCATCGCCGAGAAGCGCGACGCGAAGCACTACTCGTTCCTGCGCGGATGCGAGCCCTACAAGCTGCGCTGGCATCCGACGCCCCACGTCAACCTGAGACTCGTCCTCGGCGGAGCGCCGAGCACCGAACTCGCCACGGCGGCTCTCGGTGCCTCGGCCAGCGCCCGCGACACCGCGGTCGCCTCGGTCCGAGCCCTGCGGCGGCGCAGGGATCACCGATGAGCAGCCGCCTCGCGGTACACGCGCGAGGAACCGGGATTGTCGGCGCACTCGAAGACGCCGTGCGGACAGTAGTCGGTGATCGTCTCGTAGACCGCGTCGTGAGTAGCGATCCAGGCGAGCATCGCGCTGACGAACGCCGAATCGTCACCATAGCGATACAGGCCCCATTCCGGATACGAAACCGGCTTGTGGTGCGCCGTGGCGAATTCCACCTGCGCGGCGAGTCCGTAGGGCTGGGCCACGTAGTCGCCGAAACTGCTGCCGGGCGGCTGGTCGTAGCTGTCCATGCCGATGATGTCCACATAAGCGTCGCCGGGATAGCACTGCGGCCACGGGATGTCGTCGACGCCCCGACTGGGATCGAAGTCGAACCGGAAGCGCGCCCCGGGCACGGACCTGATCACCGTGACGACCCTGCGCCAGTACGCCTTCCAGGCCTCGGGATCCGGTGCGCAGCGATCGGCGTAGGTCACGCCGTTCATCTCCCAGGCGGGGATCAGGATCGCGTCGCCGGAGCCGAGCGAGACCAGGCGCTCGGCCAGCGTCCGGAACACCGCGTCGTACGTTCCGGCGGCCCCCCGCCGCAGCAGGGTTCTGACTTCCGCGTCGGCGACGGCGACCTCGTTCGGCGCGGCCAGCGGCACGTTGACCACGAGCAGGCTCCCGGGGGTGGCCCGGTGCCAGGCGGTCCACGGCCCGAGCACGTCCGGATCGCCTTCCACGGCGGACCACGAGTCTCCGGGCAGATACGTGTGGCCGACCGTCATGCGATCGACGGCGCCGCCCTGCGCGAGCCAGGCGTCGAATGCCGGGATCTGATCCACCCCGTCCGTTCCGGAGCCGAGGAACGCGCCGAACGGCACTCCGGAACCGACCCTCGGTTCGGCGCCGCGGTCGAAGACGAGCCTGGCGGGAGCGACCCCGTCCGCGCCCGCGGCCAGAAGCCCGAGCAGTAACACCCCCGCGAACAACCAGCGCCGCCTCACCTTCGCTCGCCCTTCGCCACACCAAGGCACCCCTTCAGTAGGCCACACTCCCGCCACCGCCGGAAGGAGCCGCATTGACCACGGAAGCACCGTCTCCCGGCCCTGTCGCGGAAACACTGACCGCCCCCACCCGGCCCTCGGCCGCGCCGCCGGTGCCCGTCGGGTCGCAGCAGGACGACGGCGCGGTGAATCTCGACCGGACGATTCCCGCGCTGCTCGTGCGGCAGGACTGGAATCCCGCGCACCACGCGACGGTGGGTGTGATCCGCTCGCTCGGCCGCGCAGGGGTGCCCGTGCACGCGATCCTCGAATCGCCCCGGGTGCCGGCCGCGCGCTCCCGCTACCTGACCGGGCGGCTGCCCTGGTGGCCGGCCGGGATGCGCCAGGACGAGCGCACCGCGCGGCTGGCCGCGTTCGCGGAGCGGATCGGTGGCCGGCCGGTGCTGTTCGCGATGGATGACGCCAGCGCCATATTGCTGGCCGAGCACGCCGAATCGCTCCGGCCGCACGCGCGGCTGCCGGCTGCCGGCTTCGGCGCTCCACTGCACGTCGCGGACAAGGCACTGTTGGCGCGGTGGTGCCGCGAACGCGGGATCGACCACCCGAGGACCCGGTTGCCCGACAACGCGCGCGAGGTCCGCTGCGCGGCGCGTGAACTCGGCCTGCCGCTGGTGGCGAAATGGACGCGCCCGTGGTTACTGCCACCGCGCGGCTCAGCCGCCGCCGCGCTGCGCTCGACGACATTGGTCGCCGACGAGCGCCACCTGCTCGACCTGTTCAGCCACCGCGCCGAAGCCGGCAGCGCGCTGATGCTCCAGGAACTCGTCGCGCCCACCGGCGACGACTGGTTCTTCCACGGCTACTTCCGGGCCGCACCCGGACCGGCCGAGATCGAGTGCTGCTTCGCGGCCACCGGACGCAAGGAACTGGCATGGCCCCGCGAGAGCGGGCTGACCGCACGCGGCCGGTGGCTGCCGCAGGCGCAGGTGGCGGCCGCGGGCCTCGCCGCGGGGCGGGCGGCCGGCGTGCCCGGCCCGGTGGATCTGGACTTCCGGCTCGACCCCGGCACCGGAAAATGCCACCTGCTGGACTTCAATCCACGCCTGGGCGCCCAGTTCCGCCTCTTCACGGACGCGGCCGGCCTGGATCTGCCGCGGGCCGCGCACCTCGATCTGACCGGACGGCCGGTGCCGGCAGCGCGCCCGCGTTCCGGCCGGATGCTGACCGTCGAGTTCTACGACCCGCTCGGCGCGCTGCGGCCGGGCCGCGCGATCGAACGCGCCTGGCTGGACCGGCGAGACCCGCTCCCGTTCGCCGCCGCCACGACATACACGGCCATGCGCGCACTTGGCCGCCTGGCCCCGGAAGGAAAGAGACGCTGATGAACGACGAGTCTCGCGCGGCGACCGGCACCGACCCGCGCGCCCCACACCGCACGGCCGCGCGCCGCCCGCTCGACGTGGTCGTCGTCGGCGCCGGGCCGTACGGTCTGTCCGTCGCGGCGCACGTGCGCGCCGCCGGCCTGGCCACGCGGGTCTTCGGGATGACGATGGCGGCGTGGACGCGTCAGATGCCGGCGGGAATGCTGCTGAAAAGCGAACCGGCGGCCTCACATCTGTCCGATCCGGACCGGAACTACGGATACGACGCGTACTGCCGGATCAACGATCTGCCTTATGCGTACGGCGACCCGATACCGGTCGAAAGGTTCGCCGCCTACGGCCACTGGTTCAGCCGGCAGGCGGTCGGCGACGTGGAGCCGCGGCTGGTCGCACGGATCAGCGCATCGTCGGCGGGCTTCCGGTTGGCGATCGACGACGGCGAGATCGTGGAGACCGCTTCGGTGGTCATGGCCACCGGCACCGCGCCGTTCGCCTACTCCCCGGCATGGCTGGGCGCACTGCCCAGCGCTCTGGCCGGTCACGCCGTGCAGTACCCGGACCTGGCCGCCTTCGGCGGGAAACGCGTCGCCGTGATCGGCGCCGGCCAGTCGGCGCTCGAAACGGCGACGCTGCTGGCCGAACACGGCGCCCGGCCTCATCTGCTGGCCGCCGGCTCTCGCATCGAGTGGAACGATCCGCCGCTGACCGCGCAACGGTCGCTGTGGCAGCGGCTGCGCTTCCCGCAGACGGCGCTCGGGTCGGGATTGCGAAGCTGGGCTCTGGTTCACGCGCCGGGCGCGGTGCGGCACCTGCCGGCGTCCCACCGCCTCCGGTTGGTGCGCACGACGCTGGGGCCCGCCGGAGCCTGGTGGCTCAAGGCGCGGTTCAGCGACGCCGTCGCGGTGTCGCTGAACGCGAATATCATCAGCGCCCGCGTGGGGGAGGAGGGCGGGCCACAGCTGCTCTTGCACGGACCGGGCGGGGAACTGTCGACGATGCAGTTCGATCACGTGATCGCGGCGACCGGCTACCGCGTGCGGCTCGATCGCCTCCGCTGGCTCGACGCGGCTCTCGGCCGCCAGCTGGCCGGTGGCTGGGTGACCGGTGTGGTCGCCGGCCCGGTGCTCAACCAGAGGTTCGAGTCCGTGGTGCCGGGACTCTACTTCACCGGGCTGCCCACGGCGGTGACGTTCGGCCCGCTGATGCGGTTCGTCGCGGGCACGGAATACAGCGCGCGGGTGATCACGCGCGCGATAGCCGCCGCTCGCGTGCCGGTTTCGGGGCGTCCGGCCGTCGGCCGGCGACGGCAGGAGGTCTGAAATGGTCTTAGTCGCGACGAGGAGAGGCGAGCACCATGCATGCGAAGGTAGGCGACACACTTCACATCCACGCCAGGCATACTGACTCCCCGGACCAGTGGGGCCGGATCGTGGAGATCCGCGGCGCGGACGGCACCCCGCCGTACCTCATCGAGTTCCCGGACGGGCACGTGGGCCTGCTCTTCCCCGGTCCTGACGCGGTCGTGGAGCAGGGGAGCGCGCCGGGGGAGCGGTCGGCTCCGCGCGGCGGTCACGCCCGCCGCGTGCACACGCGGCGCGGCTGGTGAGCTTGCACGGTCGCCGGATCGATCATCGGAACCGAGGGCGGTGACGGAACCGAGGGCGGTGACCGTCCCGGCACTGTGGTGCGCAACGGTCACCCGTCCGCGCGCGAAGGGAGTACAGCGGTGTGGAGAAGGCGACGATTGTCTGCGGCAGTTGCCAGGAGAGCGTCAGGTGCAAGGTATACAGCATCGCCGCCACGGAGCGGGCCTACCGCAGGACGTTCGCGGTAAGCCTCGCGCTGCCGAACGTCTGATCGCGTTCTTCAACCGGGCATTCCCATCACAAACCGCCTGATGGCTCTCAGTGGCCTGCCGCTTCGTCGAGCTCTGAGCGCCAGCGGTTCGCCGCCCTGCGTTGTCCGCAACGCGGTGGTCGACCACGGTGTGGTGCTGGCCCCCGGCACCCGGATCGGCGTGGATCCCGAGGCCGACCGCGCCCGCTACACGGTGACCGAGCGCGGCGTGGTGGTCGTTGGACGCTCACCCGGCGTGCGACCAACACAGTTCACAGGTGCGCGAGATGCCCGGGTTCCTCAGAGCCCGGGCTCTGACAGACCAACTGACCCGCGAGTAGCCGCCGCAGGCGTACGCAGGCACCGGGTTGCGCGTGGCCGGGCCGGCGAGGGGGCCACGCAAACAGGGTTCTGATATACGGGCCTCCGCCTCGGCGCGATGGTCAACGGGGCTGACGATGCGGCGTGTGCCCCGCGCCCGCCGCGAGCAGGCGGGCGCGGGGCGCTTGCGTCAGGCACCGATGGGGATTCGCAGCACCTGGCCGGGGTAGATCTTGTCGGGGTCGGTGATCTGGGCCGGGTTGGCGCGCACGATGCGGGGGTAGAGATCGCCGTCGCCGTAGTTGGCCTTCGCGATCGACCACAGCGTGTCGCCGGCGACCACCTTGTACTCGCGGTATCCGACGTAGCCGGGCACGATCCGCGGGCCGTAGACCACGGGGACGGTCTGTACGTGCAGTTCGCTGCCGTCCTTCGCGCTGACCTCGAAGACCTGGACGTAGAGGCGGTCGAGCTTGAACTGGGCGGAGGCGACGTCGGCCTGGACCTGGAACTGCCCGTGTTCGCCGGAGCCGCCGCCCACCTGGAAGCTTCCGGTCACCTCGTCGTGCCCCTCTCCGACGCGATAGCTGAGCATCGCCTCGAACCCGGTCCCGATCCCGCCGATCAGGATCGGATCGCCGACCAAGTCGAGCTGTCTGGGTTGATCGATGCGAATGGTCATGACGCCCTCCGTCCTCCATGCATTGCGTATGCGGGGTTTGTGCCTTTGACAAGCACGTTTGTCGGTCGGACGGTTCGAGGCAAGGGTGCATTGGTCCTGATTCGGTCCGCATTGTGTCAGGAGTCTGCGGGGCGTCCGGCGGCTCCCGGCCCCGTGCGCGAAAAGGTGCGCCGTCATACGCGGCGGCGGCGCTGCGGGTCGCCGAGGGCTCGGACCGTCCGGCAAGGCCTACGGCGTGGACATGACCGAGGAGATGCTCGCCTTTCGCTGGCCTGGTCGAATGCTGCCGCAGACTGCCGGTTGCTGCCGCGTTTCGCAGTCTACTGCCGCCGGATGTTCATGATCGTCTCCAATTTCCTCCAATCAGAACCCTTATTCATAGGGTGATGGGCGGGCCGTCGTGAGGCGTTTTCACGCCCTCGCCGGTCAGTCCATCCACGCGTCGCCGCGTTCGGTTCGTGGCTCAACGTATTGTCTATTGCGGGGCTTGCGCGGTAGGGGATAGGCGTTGAATGGGTGCTCGCCTTCGATGTCGATTGCGCGATTCGTCCTGCCCGACCTTTGTGCTGTGCATTCGTGCCGATCGGCGCGCCGCTGTGCGACCCCGCCGCGCATAGACCGGGCACGACCTGGACCTGGTCGTCTTCGGCCGAGACAGCAGCGGGCGCGAGCGCGTGCTGGCGATCGGGGAGGCCAAGAGCAGCGACATCCTCGGGCGCGAACGCCTGCGCCGCCTCGAAGAACTACGCGACCTGCTGGTGGCCCGCGACGAACGCGCGATCGCCGGCCTCAAGCTGCTGCTGTTCGACGGCAGCGGCTTCAGCCCCGCGCTCACCGAGCAGACCGCAGGCCGCGGCGACGTCGAACTGATCGATCTCGAACGCCTCTACCAGGGCAGCTGAACACCCTCATCGGCGTACGGCGCGGATTGCCCGGCGCGGCCGCTGCACTGTCGACGGCCGGCCTGTTCGCCCACCGCGGCTTCCACGGCGTGTCCATCGACGACATCGGCGCGGCGGCGGGCATGTCGAGGCTCGGCAGCCCTCGGCCCTGGACGCCCTGCTGCGCTGGCACGTCGAATTCGCCCTCGGCCAGCCCGACCTGATCACAGTCCAGGCCCGGGAGCTGGACAACGTCCCCGAGTCCGCCCGGCGCCAGATCCGTCGTCTGCAGAGGCTGTACGTGGAGGAATGGGTCACGGTCCTGAGCGAGATGTTCGCGCGCACGCCGCAGGCCCGGTTGCGCACCGCGGTCCACGCCGTGTTCGGGCTGCTCAACTCGACCCCGCACAAAGTATGTCGCAACTGCTCTTCGCGATGGCCCGCTCCGCCCTGCTCACCGCCGCAGAACCGGTCAGCCCTCCGGCCGATTCCGCGCCGGACGCGGCTGGGCAGCCCCGGCCAGCGGAGCGCTGACGGTCGGTCCACGAGTGGTTCAGGTCCGCTCAGGGCAGGAATCCGGCACGCCGGGCCGCGACTACCGTCTCCATCCGGCTGTGCGTGCCGAGTTTGCGCATCGCGCTGCGCAGGTAGCTCTTGACGGTCTCCGGTAGCAGGCCCAGCTGCCGACCCACCTCCGCGTTTCCGCAGCCCATCGCGACCAGGGCCAGTACGTCCAGCTCCCGTGGCGAGAGCGGGCTGCCGCAGGCGCCATCCCGGTGCGGCCCGGTCAGCCGCTCGCACACCGCTTCCAGGCGCCGGCGCAGGTCCGAGTCGGCGACGTCGCGGGCGATCGAACGCAGCTCCGCGTGAGCTTCACGCACCTGCTCCCACTCGGGCGCCGTGTGCGCCTCACGGGCGGCTTTGGTCACCTGCGCCGCCTCCAGTTCGGCCAGCCGCCGTTCGACCAGCGAACGCACGGTCAACTCGATCCCGGCCCGGGTGGCGACCGCGACCATCGCGTCGAGCACCCTGGCGCCCAGCGTCACCGGCTCGCGGACCCCGCCGTACAGGACCCCGACCACGCAGTCCGCCGCCACGACGGGCACCGCCGCGATCGCGCGCAGGCCCTCGGCGGTCACCGGCTTGTCGTACTCGTGGCTGATCCGCCGGTCGGCGGCGTAGTCGTGCACGCTTCCCGGCCGGGCGCTGAGCAGGACCCGGCCACCCAGCCCGGTCCCCGAGGTGATGACCAGATTGCGCAGTGCCCCAGTCCGCGTGCCGGCGAACTCGGTCAGCCGCACCTGCTGCCCGCCGCGCGAGACGGCGCCCCCGAACGCCACCGGCAGCTTCGTCGCCCGGCTCATCCGCCCCAGGGCAGCGCGCACCAGCGCTTCATGTTCCGGCACCGCCAGCGCTGCCGGATGTTGGGTCACCGCCACCCGCTCAGGATGCACAGACCACCGCGCCCGCGGCTACCCCTGAACGGGGGTGGCGATTCGGCCCGCCCCGACCGATGCTTCGGTCATGGATGCTTCCGGCACAAGCGAGACGGCGTTCTCCTACACGTCGGGAACCGGCACGGTGCCCCTGCTCGGGGAGACCATCGGGGAGAACCTACGGCGCACGGCCGAGCGGCACGCCGAGCGCGAGGCGCTGGTCGACGTGGCCGCGGGCCGGCGCTGGACCTACGCCGAGTTCGACGCGGCCGTCGACGAGTTGGCCGCCGGGCTGCTGGCCCGCGGCATCGCGAAGGGCGAGCGGGTCGGGATCTGGGCGCCGAACTGCGCGCAGTGGGTGCTGACCCAGTACGCCACCGCGCGCATCGGCGCGATCCTGGTCAACATCAACCCGGCGTACCGCACCCACGAACTGGACTACGTCATCCGCCAGTCCGGCCTGAGCCTGCTGATCAGCGCGGTTGCGTTCAAGACCAGCGACTACGGCGCGATGATCGCGCAGACCGGTTTCGAGCGCACGGTGTTCCTCGGCGAACCCGAGTGGGACGAGCTGTTGGCGGCCGGCCGCCGCCTCGGTCCCGCCGCGGTGCGCGAACGGGCGGCCGGCCTGGCCTTCGACGACCCGATCAACATCCAGTACACCTCGGGCACCACCGGCTTCCCCAAGGGCGCGACGCTCTCGCACCACAACATCCTCAACAACGGCTACTTCGTCGCCGAGGGCGTCGGCTACACCGAGCGGGACCGGGTCTGCCTGCCGGTGCCGCTCTACCACTGCTTCGGCATGGTGATGGGCAACCTGGCGGCCACCTCCCACGGGGCCTGCATCGTGCTGCCCGCGCCCGGCTTCGACCCCGAGGCCACACTGAGCGCGGTCCAGGCCGAGCGGTGCACCTCCCTCTACGGTGTGCCCACCATGTTCATCGCGGAACTGGGCCACCCGCGCTTCGCCGAATTCGACCTGTCCACCCTGCGCACCGGCATCATGGCGGGCTCGCCGTGCCCGGTCGAGGTGATGAAGCGGGTGGCCGGCGAGATGCACATGAGCGAGGTCGCGATCTGCTACGGCATGACCGAGACCTCACCAGTCTCCACGATGACCCGGCGCGACGACGGCCTGGCCCGGCGCACCGAGACCGTGGGCCGGGTCATGCCGCACCTGGAGGTGAAGCTCACCGACCCGGACACCGGCCTGGTGGTGCCCCGCGGTCAGCCCGGGGAGCTGTGCACCCGCGGATACTCGGTGATGCTCGGCTACTGGCAGGAGCCCGAGAAGAGCGCCGAGGCGGTCGACGCGGCGCGCTGGATGCACACCGGCGACCTGGCGACCATGGACGCCGAGGGCTACGTCAACATCGTCGGCCGGATCAAGGACATGGTGATCCGCGGCGGGGAGAACGTCTACCCGCGCGAGATCGAGGAGTTCCTCTACACCCACCCGGACATCGCCGACGTCCAGGTGATCGGCGTGCCCGACCAGCGCTACGGCGAGGAGCTGATGGCCTGGATCGTGATGCGCCCGCAGGCCGAGCCGCTCACCGCCCAGCAGGTCAAGGCCTACTGCGACGGCCGCCTGGCGCACTACAAGATCCCCCGCTACGTACACGTCGTCGACGGCTTCCCGATGACCGTCACCGGCAAAGTACGCAAAGTGGAGATGCGCGAACGCGCCGTCGACCTGCTCGACCTGCACGAGGCCGCCGCCTTCCGCACCGCCTAACCGCTTGCGGCCCAGCGGACCTGCCGGCGCTGCGTGGTGAACTTCGTCTCAGAGGTACGGGTCACAGGTAGCGGGGGCGTGGTGTCCACGCAGATAGTGAACGGCGGCGAGCAGGTCGCTCTCGCACGGGCCCAGCGGGGTGAAGATGCGCCGCCGCAGTTGTGCGTCGACTGACGGGAACGAGTGCGGGGCCAAGGGGTACCACTACTTCGCGTTGAGCGCGGTCACGGACGCGGGTGGGGCGCTTCCCGGGACGCCTGCGGGTCCGCAGCTGATGCTCGGGGCGTATGGCGCGGAGAAGTCGGGACCGGATGATCCCGGCGACTTCGCCCTCACCCTGCTCCTTGGGCCGGGGTCGGCCACGCATACGGTGGACTTGTCCGCCCCGCTCGGTCCGCTCGGTCCGCTGGGTGTCGCGGTGGAGAGCGAGGGACCGAACGGGCTCGTCGGCGGCGCGCACAACGTGCCGGTCGCGCTGCAGGACGCTTCGGCCCGGTTGGGTGCGACCGTCGCCGGTCCCGTGCTCGCCGCGAACGAACGGCCCTGTTCACGCCGTCGCGTTCAGCACGTTGGCGGGCACGTCGGGTCGTTCCAGGGCGATGAAGTGGCCGGCGCCCGGCACCTCGGTGTAGGTGGCTTGGGGGAGCAGTTCGCGGTTGGCGGTCCGGTCGGAGGGGCGGGACCAGTCCTTCTCGCCGTAGATCAGGTGGATCGGTGCGGTGACCTCACGGTAGCGGGGGCGGGCCGCGATCAGGCTGGGGAGGTTTCCATAGACGGCGCGGGCCACGGTGGGATAGCCGGGGCGCTGTCCGACCTTGAGCAGTTCGTCCAGGTAGTCCTCGCGCAGGGCGGTGGTGTCGCCGAGGCCGCCGCGCAGCACGGCGCGCATGACCGGCTTCGGCTCCTGGGTGGCGATGGTCGGGCCGACGCCGGGTGCGAGGACGCCGGTCACGATGAATCTGGCCAGCAGGCTGGATCGGGCGATTCCGCCGGGGTAGTCGTAGGCGTTGACCGCGACCACATGCCGGACACGGTCGGGCAGGTCGGCCGCGGCGGTCAGGGCGAGCACGGCGCCCATGGACTCGCCGAGCAGGGTCACGTCGTTCAGGTCGAGGTCGGTGAGCAGCCGTTTGACGGCGGCGCGCATCGCGGGCTCCTGGTAGGAGGCGCCGGGCACGATCTGCGAGTAGCCCATGCCGGGCAGGTCGAGCGCGTAGACCGTGTACCGGTCTTTGACGAGCGGGATCAGGTGCCGGAAGTGCTCGGCCTGGGTGCGCACCGTGTGCAGCAGGACCAGCGGCGCGCCGCTTCCGCCGGCGAGGTAGCGCAGCCGGCCCGCGCCGTCGGTGCCCGGGTTGGTCGTCTCGAGGAACTTGCTGCTGGTGCCGGGGATCTCGATCGTGGATTCGGTTTGCGTGCTGATGCTCATGGAGGATTCCGCCGCCTTCAGAGTCGATGGGATGCTGTGGTGTCCGGCCGGTGCCCGGTCACCACGAGCCCGAGGAAACCGATCGGTTTCCACCACTGTAAACCGATCGGTTTCGCGCTGCAAGCGCAACCCGCCGCCCTGCGCCGTCGGCCCCCGCCTGTCGCGCGAGGGGGCTACTTGGCCGCCGGCCGGCGCCGCGCGCCGGCGAGGTGATAAGGGCTGTCGCCGCGCGCGGGTGCCTCGACGCGCCACCTGGAAACAGATCGGTTTTCTTTCCGCCCGAATCGAGTTAACCTTTGGGTATGACGATCGAAGTGAAGGCGAGTCCTCGGGAGCGGCTCCTGGAGGCTGCGGCCTCGCTCACCTACCGCGGCGGCGTCGGCATCGGCATCGACGCGCTGTGCAAGGCGGCCGGAGTCTCGAAGCGCTCGATGTACCAGTTGTTCGAGAGCAAGGACGAACTGCTGGCGGCGAGCCTGGAGCGGCGAGCGGCCGAGTACGTGGCAGCGTTGCTGCCGCCCGCGGGTGACGGCCGAACGCCCAGGGAGCGGATCTTGCACATCTTCGAGCAGGTCGAAGCGCAGGCGCAGGCTCCCGAGTTCAAGGGCTGCCAATACCTGGCCGTGCAGATCGAGCTCAAGGACCAGCATCACCCCGCGAGCCAGGTGGCACGCCAGGTCAAGGAGAATCTGACGGGCTTCTTCCGCGCCGAGGCGGAAAAGGGCGGCGCGAGCGATCCGGACCTGCTCGCCCGTCAGCTCAGCCTGGTCTTCGACGGCGCCAGCGCCCGCGCCGGGATCCAAGCCGACAGCCTCACCGGGCTCGTTCATCCCACGGTGACCACCCTGCTCGACACGGCGGGCGTGCGCTGAGATCTCGCTCGGCGGGATCACCTGTCGTGCCCTTCGTCCACGCCCGTATCCGGTACTGGCAGCCCGTGCGCGCCCCTCTAGTCCCCGCCCGGCCGATTAGATGACGCCGCTGCGGTGGGGCCGATTTCGAGGCGGACCCGTATTGCCGGCCCCCACTCCCGAAGCTACGGCCAGGGGACAAGTAACACTCCGTAGTCAGTTTGCGACGAAGCACTCGAGCCCATCCAGGCGGCCACCGGCTGCATCTTCCCAGTCCCGGAGGCGATGACAGCCTACGAGGTTCGCGACATCCTGTTCACCGACAAGCTCTCCGGCACAGCCGGGCATCGTTTGTGTTCCCCGACATCGTGTTTACGCTGCCGCTGGAGACGGCGCGTCAGCTACTCGAAAGGGGTTGCGCAGCACCTGAAGCCCGATCTGATCGACCCAGACCCAGGGCAGATCGTCCTCGCGCCCATGGCCCACCACCGGTGCTGGTGCTATCGGTTACTGTTCCGCTGATCTGCGCTGCCCGGCATGATGTGGGATTCCTGGGCCCAGGCGGTGATCTCGCTGCGGTTGCGGGCTCCGAGTTTGTTCTGGATCGCGGCGAGGTGGCCCTTCACAGTGCTGACGGACATGAAGAGGGCGGCGGCGATCTCCTGGGTGGTGCGGCCCCGGGCGACGGCGAGGATCACGTCGGTTTCCCGGTCGGTGAGCGGGGGAGTGGGGCTGAAGAGCGGGGGCGGTTTTGATGGGGGCGAGGTTGCGAAGCAGGCGCGTGGTGATCGACGGGGATATCAGTGCGTCGCCGACGCTGGCGGCCCGCACGGCGGCGGTGAACAGCGTGGGGTCGCTGTCTTTGAGGACGAATCCGAGGGCTCCGGCCTGGAGGGCACCGTAGACGTATTCGTCGAGCCCGAAGGTGGTGACGATGACGACCCGGAGCGGGTCGGCGATGCCCGGGCCGGCGAGTGCGCGGGTGACGTCGATGCCGTCGAGGCGGGGCATGCGGATTCGACTACTGAGCTTTATCATGCATAAGAGAGATTATGCATGAGAAGCGCGTCGAGCGGGCTCAGAAGAGGCTTCGCGGTACCGGGATGATCTTGCTCGTGAAGTGCCTTGATACGGCTGCTGCGTGCTCGCTATGCGGTCGCGCGGGCGGCCGCGAGTTGGCGTAGGCGGTCCGCGGTGGCTGCGTCGGCGGGGTAGAACGACTCGATTACGAGTTCTTCGATAGTCACGTCGGCCGCGGTTTCTACGGTGGCTGATATGGAGAAGAACGATAACTCTCCGTCACCGGTCTGGAGTCTGAGGGGCAGCACCACGCTGGTCGACGGCGGGACGGGCGCCGAGCCGCCCGGATATCCCGACAGTTCGGCGTGCAGTTCCTCGAGGCGCGGGTCGCCGGTTTGCGCGGTGCGGCGCCGGACCTGTTCGAGCAGGTGGGCGCGCCATTGGCCCAGATTGGCGATGCGCGGGGCCAGGCCGTGCGGATGCAGGGAGAGGCGCAGCACGTTCACCGGCGCTTCGAGCAGCGCGGGCGCGCAGCCTTCCATCAGCACATGCACAGCAGTGTTCGCGTCCAGCAGCTCCCACCATCGGTTGATCACGACCGCCGGGTTCGGTTCGTGCGCGGCGAGGACGGAACGCAGCGCGGCCCGGACGCTGGCCAGCTGCGGGGCGTCCAGGCCGTGTTGTGGGTAGCGCGGCGCGTAACCGCCGGCCAGCAGCAGTTCGTTGCGTTCGCGCAGCGGCACGTCGAGGTGCTCGGTGAGCTTGACGATCATCTCCGGGGTGGGCCGCGAGCGCCCGGTCTCCACGAAGCTCAGGTGCCGGGTGGAGATCTCGGCCTGGATCGCGAGTTGCAACTGGCTGAGCCTGCGCCGCTCGCGCCACTGCCGCAGCAGCGCTCCGACCTGCGGGGATGAGGCGGTGACCGACGTCATGGCGCGACGCTATCGCGCGCTGGTGCGGCTGCGCGATTACCCGTGAGGTAAGCGGGCCGCATTACCTGTGAGGGAATCGACGCTCCCCCGCCGCTGGCCGGATGATCGTCGGCGTCAGAGACCGAGAGGCCGCTTCGCCGAGAGGAAATCGCCATGTCCGACCTGCGTGATCGTTACCTGGCCTGCTGGAACGCCACCGACGCCGACGCCCGCCGCGGGCTGTTGGCCGAGCACTGGGCCGAGGACGCGGCCTACGTGGACCCGCTGGTGCAGATCGCCGGCTTGGACGCGGTCGGCGCGACGATCGCCGCGGTCCACCAGCAGTTCCCCGGCTTCGTGTTCACCGCGGTCGGTCCGGTGGACGCGCACCACGACGTCGCCCGCTTCGGCTGGGGCCTCGGTCCCGCGGGCGCGGAGCCGGTGGTCGCCGGCTTCGACGTGGTCGCCACCGGTGCTTGATGGACGCATCCGTTCCGTCGTCGGCTTCCTGGACCGCGTTCCTGCGTGACCGCTCCCCCTCCACTCCCCCGTTTCCCGACCCGCCCAGTTTGTCTGGGGATTGCGCGTGGTGATGCGGTGGCTGCGGCCCAGAACTCTTCGGTTCCGGGCCGCAGTTTCGTGCCGGCGGGGCTCAGGACACTAGGACAGGGTCCAGGTCTGGTTGTCGCCGCCGTTGCCGGGCCACTGATCGACGATGCCGCCGGCCGTGGTGGAGTTGCCGTAGTCGTCGGCGGTCAGGCCGTTGCCGAGGTTGACCATCAGGTAGCTGGTGTCGCTGGCGGAGGTGTAGGAGCCGACGGCGTCGAATGCCCATTGCTGGCTCGCGGCGCCGGTGCAGGTGCCCTGGTCGAGCTGTGCGCCGCTGGTCGTTGATCCGCCGGGTGCTTCGAGGCACAGGCCGCTGTTGGCGTTCGTGACGGTGTAGGCGTTGCCGGTGGTGCGGGTCAGGGTCCACTGCTGGTTGGTGCCGTTGTGGTTGGTCCACTGGATGACTTTGCCGCCGGGTGCGGTGGATCCGCCGCTGACGTCCATGACCAGGCCGCTGTGGGCGTTGGTCAGGTAGTGGGTGCTGCCGCTGGCGGGGTTGGACGCGCCGTTGGCCCAGGTTCCGGCGCTGGTGTCCAGGGTCCAGGAGCGCTGCCAGCCGACGGTGACGGTGCTGCCGGAGACGGTCATCGGCAGCCAGATCAGCGGTGAGGTGCCGAGGTTCGCGGTGGTCCAGCGGTCACCGGCGTAAAGGTAGGTGGTGCCTGAGGATCCGGCGACGGTGATGATGTTCGCGGTCTGCGAGTTGTAGGTGTTCGTGCCGGTCGGGGCGAAGGTGCGGAACGCGGACCAGGGTCCGCTCAGTGAGGTCGCGGTGGCGTAGACGTTGTCGTTGGTGGACCAGCCGGTCAGGTGGGAGCCGAGCAGGTAGTAGGTGCCGCCGATCTTGGCCATGGCGGGGGCTTCGTAGTCGGCGAACACGGCGACGGAGGAGGTGACGCTGAGGTAGTCGGCGGAGAGCCGGTCGATGCGCAGGCCGTTGGCGCGGTCTTCGGAGAGCAGGTAGCCGGTGCCGTCGGTGTCTTGGAACAGGCCGATGTCGCGGCTCTGGTGGCCGAGGGGCTGGAAGCTGCCTTGGTAGGTGTAGGGGCCGCAGACCGAGTCGCTGACGGCGACGCCGACTTTGGCTTCGGAGTAGCTGGTGTTGTCGATGTGCAGGTACATCACGTACTTGCCGGTGCTGGGGTTGTGCAGGACCTTGGGGCGCTCCACGATGCGGCCGGGGCCGAGGTCGCCGGTGGACTGGCGGGCCAGGGCGGTGGCTTGGCGGGTCCAGGTGGACAGGTTGGTGGAGCTGTAGCAGGGGATGTCCTGGAAGGCGGTGTTCGAGCTGCTCTCCCCGGTCTTGTCTTCGCCGAAGCCGTACCAGGTTCCGCCGACGTTGATGATGCCCAGGCCGTGCAGCTGCAGCGGGTTGCCGCTGGTGTCGTTCCAGGCGGCGCCGGGGGTGAAGGTGGCGGTGGCGGCGTGTGCGGGGGCTGCGGCCGTGAGGGGCGCGGCGAGGGCGGTCAGGGCGGCGGTGAGAAGGGCTGCGGTGCGGCGCAGGCGGTTGCGGTCGGTGCGGCGGCCGGCGGCTGGTGTGGGTGGGTATGGTGTGATCATCTGCTGGGCTCCGTCTCGGCGGCGGGCGGGCGCGCGTGGATCACTGTGCTCGCAGGTCCGATGGTCGTCAATGCCCTGCGCTCGGGCTTGCCGGGGCGGTGTCCCGGCGGGGTCGCGAGGGCGTGGGCGATGTGGCAGGAGGACGGCGGATGGTTGAGTCGGCGCAGGGCGCGGCGCACGAGGGTGCGGGGAAAGTTGCAGGGTGGTTTCGCTGGCCTTCGGTGGAGGAGCTGATCGAGGGGCGGACGGCGGGTGCGGGTGCGGATTTGCCTTCTGCCCTGCTGGAGCGCAGTGTGCGGCTGGAGCCGGACGCGGTGTTGATTCTCGACCGGCGGGTTTTCCCGCATGAGGTCGTGTGGGTGACGGCGCGTTCGGGCGCTGAGGTCGCGGATGCGATGCGGCGGATGGTGACGCAGAGCACCGGGCCGCTCTTCGCGGCGATGGCCGCGCTGGTGCTGACGGCGCGTCAGCAGGCCGGTCGTCCGGTGGCCGAGGCGGTCGCGGCGGTGCGCAGCGTCGGGGCGCTGCTGATCGGGGCGCGGCCGACGAATAACAGCGTGGGTGACGCGGTGCGGTCCGTGCTGTCCACGATCGATGTCGCGGCGGCGGTGGATGCTTCGGGTGCGCGGGACACCGCCTGGCTCGTGGAGCGGGTGGAGCAGCAAGCCGGGGGTGAGGCGCGTTATTTCCGGGTTCGGTGCCGGGCGCTGGCGCGGCATGCGGCCGGGCTGCTTGAGGACGGTGCGCGGGTGCTGACGCACTGTTGGATGGACACGTACCTGATTGAGTTGGTGCGGGCGTTGCACGCACAGGGCAAGCGGCTTCGGTATGTGGCCACGGAGACGCGGCCGTATCTGCAGGGCGCGCGGCTGACCGCGCACACGCTGGCCGAGTTGGGTCAGGACGTGACGCTGATCACGGATGGGATGGCCGCGGCGGTGCTCAGTCCGTTCTCGGCGCTCGGGCCGGTGGACGCGCTGGTGACGGCGGCGGACCGGGTGAGCATGGACGGGCATGTGTTCAACAAGGTCGGCACGCTCGGCGCGGCGGTGGCGGCGCACGCGTTCGGCGTGCCGTTCTACGTGTTGATTCAGGCTCCTGATCCCCTCTCCCCCACGGCGGGGGATGTGGTGGTCGAGCGGCGTGACGGCGCGGAGGTGCTTTCGGTGCAGGGGGTGCGCACCGCCTCGCCGCTGGTGGCGCAGGCGTATTACCCGGCGTTCGATGTGACGCCGCCGCGGTTCGTGACGCGGATCGTGACGGATCGCGGGCTGTTCGAGGCGGAGCGGGTATCAGGGTATTTCGACGCGGCCCCAGGGGTCTCGGGCGCGGGCGCGGGCGCGGGCGGGGGTTAGCGGTCGCGGCGGGTGGCCAGTTCGGCGAGGGTGAGCAGGTCCTCGGCGCCGTCCAGGTCGGGGGTGGCGCGGGTGAGGTGGTCGATGGCGGCCGACATGTGCTCGGCGGCTTGCAGGTGTGCCCAGGCGCGGGCGCCGGCGCGGTCCACGGCGTCGGCCGCCGCGCGTACCTGGTGCGCCGTCATGGGCGCGGGGTCGCGGTAGAGCGCGGCCAGGTCGGTCGCGGCGCGGCTGCCGGAGGCGAGGGCGGCGACCACGGGCAGGGACTTCTTGCGTGCGGCCAGGTCGGATCCGGCGGGTTTGCCGGTGACGGCGGGGTCGCCCCAGATGCCGATCAGGTCGTCGGCGAGTTGGAAGGCCAGGCCGACGGTGCGGCCGAAGCCGTCCATCGCCTCGACCGCCTCGGGTGCGGCGGTGGCGTAGAGGGCGCCCAGGGCGCAGGCCGCGCCGAGCAGCGCCCCGGTTTTGGCCTGGGCCATGGCGAGGCATTCGGTGAGGGTGACGTGGCTGCGGGTTTCGAAGGCGCAGTCCTCGTGCTGGCCTTCGCATAGCTCGATGACGCATGCGGCCAGGCGCGCGGTGGCCGCGGTGGCGGCCGGGTGGGTGTCGTGGGCGAGTTGGCGCAGGGCGAGGGCGTGCAGGGCGTCTCCGGCGAGGATGACGTCGGCGGCGCCGAAGAGGCTCCAGGCGGTGGGGCGGTGGCGGCGGGTGGCGTCGCGGTCCATGACGTCGTCGTGCAGGAGGGTGAAGTTGTGGATCAGTTCGACGGCGGCGGCCGCGGGTACGGCCGTGGCCGGCGGGGCGCCGAGCGCGGTGGCGGCGGCCAGGACGAGCGCGGGGCGCAGTGCTTTTCCGCTGTCGGCGCGGGCGGGGGCGCCGTCGGGGTGTTGCCAGCCGAGGTGGTAGGCGGCGATGCGGCGCATGGCCGGGGGCAGGGTGGACACGGCGGTGCGCAAGGCGGGTTCGACGAGGGTGCGGGCTCGGTCGAGCAGCGCGGCGGCGCGGCCGTCTGGATCCGGTTCGTGGCCGGCGGTGTCGGGGGTGGTTGCGGTGTAGGTGTCGGTGCGGGGTTTGCCGGGGCCGTGGTGGCCGCCGGCGCCCTGGTTGAACGGATCGTGGTCCAGGGGGTCGAGCGTGGAAGCGTGCAACGGTCAGGTCACCCGGTTTCAGCGGCGGGACGGGGAGGCGGCGCGCCCGGTTCGGGAGGCGGACGGGTGGGCGCGCCGCCGGGTCAGTCGGTCGGTTGGTCGGTTGGTCGGTTGGTGGGTCGGTGGGTCGGTGGGTCGGATGTCAGTCGCGCGGGCGGGCGATCTCGACGTTCTCCAGCACGCCCAGGGCGTCGGGTACCAGGACGGCGACCGAGTAGTAGGCGCTGACCAGGTAGGAGATGATCGCCTTTTCGTTGATGCCCATGAAGCGGACGTTGAGTCCGGGTTCGTATTCGTCGGGGATGCCGGTCTGGTGCAGGCCGACGACGCCCTGGTTGTCCTCGCCGGTGCGCAGCACGAGGATCGAGGAGGTGTGGCCGCGGTTGACCGGGATCTTGTTGCAGGGGAAGAGCGGCACGCCGCGCCAGGAGGGCACGCGGTTGCCGGCGATGTCGACGCTTTCGGGGTAGAGGCCGCGGCGGTTGCATTCGCGGCCGAAGGCGGCGATGGCGCGCGGGTGGGCGAGGAAGAACTTCGAGTCGCGGCGGCGCGAGAGCAGTTCGTCCAGATCGTCGGGGGTGGGTGGGCCGGCGTGGGTCTGGATGCGCTGGTCGTAGTCGGCGTTGTGCAGCAGCCCGAATTCCGGGTTGTTGATCATTTCGTGTTCCTGGCGTTCGCGCAGCGCCTGGACGGTGAGTTTGAGCTGTTGCTCGATCTGGTTCATCGGCTGGTTGTAGAGGTCGGCGACGCGGCTGTGCACCTGCAGGACGGTCTGGGCGACCGACAGGTCGTATTCGCGTGGTTCGAGTTCGTAGTCGACGAAGGTGCCGGGCAGTTCGATCTCGCCTTCGTGGCCCGCGGACAGGTCGATGGCGGCCTGGCCGTGGCGGTCCTGGGACTGGCCGGCGTCGGCTCGGTGGCGGGCGATCGCGTCGCGGAGCGCGGGGTGCTGGCCGGCCAGGGCGGCGAAGTCCGCGGCGCGCAGGCTCAGGGCGGTGACCGGGGTGGTGGCGCGCGCGGTGTACTCCCAGAGGCTGTCGGAGCCGGCCAGGGCCTGGTCGCCGAGGTGGTCGCCGTCGGCGAGGACCGCCAGGACGGTGTCGTCGCCGTATTTGCCGGAGCCGACCGCGTTGACCTTGCCGTGGGCGATCAGCAGGATCTCGGTGACCGGTTCGCCGAAGGCGGCCAGGGTCTCGCCGGGCTGGAAGTCGCGGCGGGTGAAGCGGTCAGCGAGCAGCGTCAGCGCCTCGGTGTCTTCGGCGGCGGCGCGCAGCGCGGGCAGTTCGGCGAGGGTCGGGGGGATGACGCGCACCTGTTCGCCGGTCTTGGCGAAGCTGACGCGGCCGCGGCCGGCGGCGTAGGTCAGGCGGCGGTTGACCCGGTAGGTGCCGCCGGAGACCTGGACCCACGGGAGCATGCGCAGCAGCCAGCGGGAGGTGATGCCCTGCATCTGCGGCGGGGTTTTGGTGGTGGTGGCCAGGTTGCGTGCTGCTGCGGTGGCCAGGGACTGCTGCCGCGCTTCGTCCTGCGCGGGGGCCGCGGCTGCGGTGTCGGTGGACATCGGGTGCTTTTCCCCTCCGGTGTGTCGTCGGCCCGGACCGTCTGGCCGCGGCGGTGCGGCGCGTGGCGGCGGTCCAGGGGCGGTGGCGGCCCGGCCGGTTTCAGAACCTTGTTGTCGTAGAACTGCGGGGCCGGGTCCGCACAGCCCATGCTGAGGCCCCGTCAGGTTTGCGGGTATTACACGATCGGGCGACGGCGGGGACGCGGGGGGCGCGTATGGCGTGGCCGCGCGCTGTGTGCGCTCGGATTGCTTCGATCGCGGGGGCGTCACGGCGGCGTCTCTGAAATTAATCTGAAGAAAGCACAACCGAATGACTAGACCTCTCGTCTATACCGGACGTGGATCACAGTTCGTGGGAACGACGGGCGCGCGGCCTCGGGCAGGGCGCGGCGCGGAACGAGGACCTGGAGCGCACGGTTGCGCTCGACGGGCCGCAAGACGCGGCGGCCGACGCGGCGCTGGATGAGACGCTGCCGCTGCACGCGGCGGTGGCGCGCGGGATCATCGCGCAGCGTACGGCCCCTGACGAGCCCGGGCAGCCGGGTTACAGCGCGCCGGCGCCGCATGAGCCGGGTGCGGATGCGGGTCCTTACGGTCCCGGGGGCTATGTGCCGGGTCAGTACGGGGACGGCGACGGGTATCCGCCGCGGCGCAGGCTTTCGCGGCGGGCGCTGTTCGCGGCCGGCGGGCTGACGCTGGTGGGCGGGTGCGGGGTCGCGACCGCGGCGCGGCTGTCCTCCGCGGGTTCCTCGCGCGCGGCCGCGACGCCGTCCCCGTTGCGGTCGAATTCGCCGTCCGCGGCGCCGGCCAGTGCCGTGGTGTCCAAGACGCCGACGGATCTGTCCTCCTCCTCGGCGGGCCTGCCCTCCGCCTCTCCCCCGCCGGATGTGAACAATCCGGGCAGCGGGGTGAACCCGGGGCAGGTGCAGTCGCAGCCGGAGTACTACGTGCACGCCGGGCCGAAGGTGATCGCGCTGACGCTGGACGACGGGCCCAGCTCGCAGTACACCCCGCAGGTGCTGGCGCTGCTGGAGCAGTATCAGATCAAGGCGACGTTCTGCATGATCGGCGAGCAGATCGCGGCGAACCGTTCGCTGGTGAGCGAGGTGGTGGCGGCGGGGCACACGATCGTGAACCACACCTGGAACCACGCGGACCAGTCCAAGCTCTCGCTCTCGGGGGTGCGTTCGCAGATCTCGCGGGCCAACGACGCGCTGAGCGCGGTCGGTGTCCACCCGACGATCTTCCGGGCGCCGTACGGGGCGTGGTCGCCCACGGTGTTCACGGCGTGCGCGCAGGCGAAGCTGCGGCCGCTGGACTGGTCGGTGGACCCGCGGGACTGGTCGCGTCCCGGGGTGAACACGATCGTGCAGCGGATCATGAAGAACACCCGCACCAGTTCGATCATCCTGGAGCACGACGGCGGCGGGGACCGTTCCCAGACGATCGCGGCGCTCAAGATCGTGCTACCGCAGCTGCTGAACGACGGCTACCGGTTCACCTCGGTCTAACGCGCGTTAGCCCTCAAGGCACGGGGCGTGAACGCCGCGGCCCCGGACCTGTGCATTCGGGCGCAGGGGTCCGGGGCCGCGGTGCGTCCCGGAGGCGACGGAGCTGCGGCGGGCTGGGGACCGACACCGCTTAGCCGCGCAGCGCCTCGGCTTTGGCGGCGCGGCGGGCGAAGATCTCTTCGCGCAGCGCCTCCATCTGCTTGAGGGCGTCCTTGCGGTCGCGCCTGGAGAGGCGGTCGATGTACAGGTAGCCGCCCAGATGGTCGGTCTCGTGCTGCAGGCAGCGGGCGAAGAACCCGGTGCCCTCGATCACCAGCGGGTTGCCGTGCATGTCGAAGCCGCGGGCCACGGCGCGGTGCGGGCGGGCGAGCGTCTTGTAGGGGCCGGGCACGGACAGGCAACCCTCCTCGTCCTCGTCCAGGACGCGTTCGCCGGGCGGCAGATCGTCGATCACCGGGTTGCACAGGTGGCCCACGTGCCGCACGCCCTGGTCGTCGGGGCAGTCGTAGATGAACACGCGCAGGTCGACGTCGACCTGGTTGGCCGCGAGCCCGACGCCTTCGGCGACGTAGAGGGTGGCGAACATGTCGTCGATGAGGGTGGCCAGCTGCGCGCTGCCGTAGTGCTCCTCGGTGACCGGCTTGAGCGGGCGGTGCAGGATCTCCTCGCCGGCGACGGTGACGCGCCGCACCCGGCCGCGGTCAGCCTCGGGGGCGTGGCGGGGGTAGGACTCGACGAGTTGGCCCTGCACGCGCACGGCGCGGGGCGCCTCGGTCGGGGTGGCCATGGTTCGCTGCTCGCCTTTCTGGCTCGGCCGCCTTCGCGTTCGCGTTCGCGGGCGGTTCCAGACAGTATCGTCGAGCGGTGCGCCGCGCGGCGAACCGGCCCGGCCCGCGGCGGCGGCCCGCGGCGGCGGGGCGCGATGGGCGACGCGGTCGGCGGATCGGGACGGGAAGGGCGCGCGATGCGGGAGTCGGAGCCGGACGGCGGCGCGGCGCAGGGCGCGCGGATGCGGCGTCAGCCGCGTCAGCAGCGCTCGCGCACGCGGGTGCGCCACATCCTGGAGGCCGCCGACTCGATCCTGTCCGCTGAGGGGTTCGAGGCGCTCACGGTGCGGCGCATCGCGCAGGTCGCCGGGGTGCCGGTCGGGTCGATCTACCAGTTCTTCCCGGACAAGGCCGCGGTGGTCGACGAGCTGGCGGGCACGTACATCGGGCAGTTCGACGCGGCCATTGAGCAGCTGGTGGCGGCTTCGGCGGCCGAGCAGTGGAAGGACCCGGTCGGTACGCTGATCGACGCGTTCACGGGGTTGTACCGCGCCAATCCCGGCTATGTGGCGCTGTGGTCGGGGCGGCATGTATCCCCCGAGCTGGCGCGGGCGGACGAGGCGAACAACGCGGCGATCGCGGAGGGGGTGCGCCGGATCCTGGTGCGGCAGGCGGGCCTGGCGGACAGTGCGGATCTGGCGCGCGCCGCGCGGATCGCGGTGGTGGTGGCGGACGCGCTGTTGCAGTTCGCGTTCCGCCAGGCCCCGGACGGCGACGAGCAGGTGCTCGAGGACCTCAAGGAGCTGCTGCGGCTGTATCTGGCGGCGCTGACCAGCCGGCTCGGCGAGTCCTGACGACGCGCTGACGTCTCGTCAGGCGCGGTGACCTGACGCCCGGTCAGCCGGGGGCTGCCGGTGCGCCGATCGTGATCCGAACCCAGCGCCTATGCACCGCCTAGTGCGCGGGGTTGAGCTTGGCGTAGAGGCGCCGGTTGCGTTTGTGCACGTCGCGGAACGCCGCGTACGCCTGGTCGTAGACGGCGCGGTTGGCCGGGTCGGGGGTGTAGGTGCGTTCGATCTGCACCAGGTCGGGGATCTGATCCCAGGTCAGCTCGCCGAGCGCGACCAGGGCGAGCAGCGCGGCGCCGCGCACGTTGGCCAGCACGGGCTGGGCGACCTGGCGGATCTCGCGATCCAGGATGTCGGCCATCGCCTGGCACCACAGCCGGGAGCTGGCGCCGCCGCCGATGAACCGCAGCGCGCCGAGCCCGTCCGGGCCGGTGCGGCCGGTGAAGCGTTCGACGGCTTCGAGCATCCAGCGGGTGTTGTGCGCGATGCCTTCGAACACCGAGCGGGCCAGGTCCGCGCGGTCGGTGGTCAGGGAGGCGTTGAACCAGCCGCCGCGCAGCGAGGAGTCGTCCACCGGGGTGCGCTCGCCGTTGAGCCAGGGGGTGAACAGCACGCCGCGCGCACCGGGTGGTGAGGCCTCGGCCAGGGCGTTGAGCTGTTCGAGCGCGGCCTCGGGCCGGGTTTCGTGCAGGACGTTGTCGATCAGCCAGTCGATCGCCTTGCCGGCCACGTCCTGGATGGTGGCGACCCAGTAGCGGCCGGGCACCGCGGCCGGCAGCGCGGCGATGGAGGTGCGCAGGTCGGTCTTCTTGTTCGGCACGTGGCAGCTGAGCCACGCCGAGGTGCCCACGTACAGGTGGGCGTCGTAGTCGCGTACCGCTCCGGCGCCGATCGCGGCGGCGGTGGTGTCCCCGGTGCCGGCCACGACGAGCGCGCTGGTGCTCAGGCCCAGGTCGGTGGCGGCCTGCGCGGTCAGCGGCCCGACCACCGAGGCGGGTGCGACCAGGTCGGGCAGTTTGTCCGGGTCCAGTCCGCACTGGCGGGTCAGCGCGCGGTCCCAGTGCACGGCGCCGGGGGTGCGGTTGTCGGTGCACCAGCGCAGCACCGCGGTGTCGTACGCGGCGGCGGCGCGCCCGGTGGCGCGCAGCGTGAGGTATTCGGGCACGTCCAGCAGGTACGCGGCCGCGGCGTAGGCCTCGGGGCGCTCGTGCTTGAGGAAGAGGGCTTGGCCGACGGGGTCCTTGCCGGTCAGGGTGGGGGCGCCGCCGGTCTTGGCGAGCCAGGAGCGCAGTTTGCGCGCGTTGTACCCGGTGCCGGGCACGGTCGGCGCTCCCCCGGCCGCGGCGCGGCTGTAGGCGGCGCCGCGCGCGTCCATCCAGATCACCGCCGGGTGGGTGGGGTTGCCGTCGGCGTCGACCGGGACGGTGCCGCCCCACTGCGCGGAGAAGCAGACCGCGGCCACGTGCGGCGCCGGGTCGTACCCCAGCTGCGCGGCGGTGTCGGTCAGGGCCTGTTTGGCGGCGGCGCAGATCGCGCTCCACCAGGCGTGCGGGTCCTGTTCGGCGCCGCCGCCGGGCAGCAGCCGCAGCGGCATCGGGGCCTTGGCGTGGCCGAGCAGCCGGCCGCGCGCGTCGACGAGCGCGACCTTCGGCCCGCTGGTGCCCAGGTCCACGCCGAGCACGAGGCGCGCGGCCATCGTTTCTCCCGCTTCCTTGTCCGTGTCTGGGTCTCGCACGCCGGGCGCGGGTCAGACCTGCGCGAAGACGCGGTCGAACGCGGCCAGGGCGGCGTCGAGGACCTCGTCGGTGTCGGCCATGGAGGTGTAGATGCGCGAGCCGGCCAGGGTGATGACGCCTTCGGCGGCATACGCCATGGACATGTGCCCGAGCATGTCCTTGCGCGGTCCGAGTTCGGTGAAGAAGTCGGGGTTGTCCAGGGTCAGGTGCAGCACGCCGGAGGTGTGCAGGTGCACGATCGAGCCGAAGTTGTAGGTCACGTACGGCAGTTCGCGCGCCGCGATGAGGGCGTCCAGGCCCGCGCGCAGCCGGTCGCCGGCGGCCCCGGCCTTGGCGGGCGCGTCGGTGCGGTCCATCTCCAGCAGCGCGTGGTATCCGGCCGCGCAGGAGAGCGGATTGGCGGACAGGGTGCCGCCGACGAACGCGCGCTGCCCCGCGGCGGTCAGGCCGCCGGCGAACACGTCCATGACCTCTTGCTTGCCGCCGACCCCGCCCGCGGCCGGGTAGCCGCCGGCGACGCACTTGCCGAAGACGGTCAGGTCCGGGGTGACCCCGAAGTAGCCCTGCGCGCCGCCCATGCCGAGCCTGAAGCCGGTGACGACCTCGTCGAAGACCAGCAGCGCGCCGTGCCGGTCGCACAGCTCGCGCACCTCGGCGTTGTAGCCGCGGGCCGCCGGGTAGGTGCCGGACTCCGGGCCGACCGGTTCGAGGATGACCGCGGCGGTGCCGCCGTCCTGCTCCAGCTGCGCCAGCAGGCCGGCGAGCGCCGCCGTGTCGCCGGGGGGCAGTTCGTGGGTGCGTTCCAGGGCGCCCTTGGGGATGCCGGTGGCTTCCAGCGAGCCGGTGCCGGGGATGCGCAGGCCGTAGACGACCTGGTCGCTCCAGCCGTGGTACGCGCCGCCGATCTTGATGATGTGGTTCTTGCCGGTGTACGCGCGGGCGGCGCGTACGGCGGCCATCACGCCCTCGGTGCCGGAACCGAGCATCCGGAAGCGCTGCACGGCGGGCATGAAGTCGTGGATGAGCTTGGCGAGCTTGACCTCGTACTCGTGCAGCAGGCCGGTGACCGGGCCGCAGGAGGCCAGCAGCTCCAGGACCTTCTCGCGCACTGGGGCGTAGTTGGAGCCCAGCACGGTCGGGCCGCCGGCCTGCAGGAAGTCGATGTACCTGTTGCCGTCCAGGTCGGTGAGGTACGCGCCCTCGGCGGCGGTGACCGCCAGCGGCCAGGGGTCGTTGAGCGCGAGGTTGTGCTGCACGCCGCCGGGGATGTACTGCTCGGCCTCGGCGGCCAGGGCCTTGGAGGCGGTGGCGTGCTGCTCGTACCAGGCCTCGTAGCGGGCCAGGGCCTCGGGCGGCAGGGCGCGCAGCGGGGAGTGCACGAGCTGGTGCAGCCGCGCCTCGATCGCCGGGACGTCGGGGTACTGCGAGATCGCGTAGCCGCCTGCCGCGCCGGGGCCGGGGGCGGCGGTTGTCTCTGCGGTGCGCATCTCGTCGGTGCTGCTGCTCATCACGCCGCCTTCCCGCGGGCCGGATATTTGTGGTGGTACAAAGCCGTGATTGTGCTAGTACATGTGCTCACTTGGGGATTTTCTTGGTGGTGCCGTAGCCGGAGGCGAGCGCGGCGTTGATCACGTCTTCCTGCTCCTGCTGGGTGAGCACCCGCGGGGGCATCGCGCCGGGGCCGTGCAGCGCGGCGCTGGCGGCCAGGGCGCGCGCGTAGGTCTCGGCGCACCACTCGGCCAGTTCCAGGTTGTTCACGGCCTTGGCCGTGTTGCCGCCGATCGCGATCGAGCCGTGGTTGCGCATGAGGGCGGCCTGCTTGTAGTGCAGCGCGGCGACGACGTGCTCGGCCAGCGCGTCGGTGCCGTAGGTGGCGTAGGGGGCCACGCGCAGCGCGCCGCCGAGGGAGAGCATCGTGTAGTGGATCAGCGGGATCTCCTCGCACACCAGGCCGAGCGCGGTGCTGGTGGTGGCGTGGGTGTGCGCGATGGCGCCGGTCGCGGTGGCGCGGTAGATCGCCAGATGCATGGGCACCTCGCTGGTCGGTTCCAGCTCGCCTTCCACGATCGCTCCGTCGGCCAGGCTGATCACGGTCAGGTCCGCGGCGGTCAGGTCGCAGATCACGGCGCCGGTCGGGGTGACCGCGACCAGGTCCTCGCGGCGGGCGGAGAGGTTGCCGCTCGTGCCGATGACCAGGCCGCGCTCGGCCAGGCGGCGGCCGGCGGCGGCCAGGGCTTCGCGTTCTTCGGCCAGCAGCATCGGGGCACCTCGGTTTCCCGCTCGGTCCGCGCCCGGCGCGGAATATGAACACGTGCTCATGTTTTGTGTCGGGTTCATGCTCCGCCGCGGCCCGCCGCCCTGTCAAGAGTGCGGGCCGGGGCCGGTAATCAGCTGGCCGCCGCGCGCGTGCGGCCGATAACGTCGCGCGTAGTCAAGGAGGCCACCGTGCAGCAAACCACGCCGAACACGCCTGAAACGCCCGAACCGGTTCCCGCGGCCGCGCCGCACGCGCAGGCGACGGACATCCAGGCGCCGGGCGCCGGGCAAGACCTGACCGGCACCATGATCACCACCGGGCGCCTGGTGCTCACGGCCCCGACCTGCGCGGACATCGACACGATCTACCGCATCTGCCAGGACCCGGCGATCCAGCGCTACACCGCGGTGCCTTCCCCGTATCAGCACGACCACGCCCGCGACTTCGTCGAGAAGGCGGTGCCGGGGTGGGCGAAGGAGGGCAGCAACGCGGTCTTCGGCTTCTATCACGCCACCGGCGGGCAGTTGCTGGGCATGATCGGCCTGCACGGGATCAGCGGCCCGCAGGCGAAGAACGGGGCGATGGCGGAGGTCGGCTACTGGACCGCGCCCGAGGCGCGCCTGCAGGGCTACACGGCCGAGGCGGTGCGCGCGATCTGCCGCTGGGGGTTCGCGCAGCTGGGCTTGCAGCGCATCGAGTGGATCGCGTTCGACGGCAACGAGGGCTCGCGCGCGGTCGCGGTCAAGGCGGGCTTCACGGTGGAGGGCAAGCTGCGCTCGCGGTGGGTGCAGCGCGGCGAGCGCCTGGACGGGTGGATCGGCTCGCTGCTGCCCGGCGACCCGATCCCGCAGTGACAGCGCACCGGCGCCTCGCCGCGGGCGAAGCGCCGCGCGGGGCGCCGGGCGTACCTGGCGTATCAAGCCTCTGCGCGACGCGCTACAGCTTGATCAGCATCTTGCCGGTGTTCCCGCCGGTGAACAGGCTCAGGAACGCGTCGGGGGTCTGCTCCAGCCCGTCGACCACGGTCTCGGCCGCCTCGATCTGCCCGGAGGCCAGCCACGGGGCCATCTCGGCGGCGAACTCGGCGAAACGCGGCTGGTAGTCCATCACGATGAACCCGCGCAGGGTCAGCCGCTTGCCGATCGCCAGGGCCAGGTTGCGCGGTCCGGGCGTGGGCTCGGCGCTGTTGTACTGGGCGATCGCGCCGCACAGCGCGATGCGCCCGTGCAGCCGGGACGCGCCGATCGCCGCCTCCAGGTGCTCGCCGCCGACGTTGTCGAAGTACACGTCGATGCCGTCCGGCGCGGCCGCCGCCAGCTGCCCGCGCACGTCGCCCAGGCGGTAGTCGATCGCCGCGTCGTAGCCGAACCGCTCGGTCAGCGCGCGCGCCTTCTGCTGCCCGCCGGCCGACCCGATCACCCTCGCCGCGCCCTTGAGCTTGGCGATCTGTCCGACCAGCGAGCCGACCGCGCCGGCCGCGCCGGAGACGAACACCGTGTCGCCCGCCTTGAACTCGGCGGCGAACAGCAGCCCGCCCCAGGCGGTCAGGCCGGTGGTGCCCAGCGCGCCGAGGTACTGCCCGGCCGGGGCCAGCGCGGTGTCCACCACGGTGGCGTGCGCGGCGGGGATGAGGGCGTAGTCGCGCCAGCCGCCCATGTGCAGCACGCTCGCCCCGACCGGTACCGCGTCCGCGCCGGAGGCGATCACGGTGCCGACCGCGCCGCCCTCGAGCGGGGCGTCGAGCGCGAACGGCGGCACGTAGGACTTCACGTCGTTCATCCGCCCGCGCATGTACGGGTCGACGGAGAGCACCTCGTTGCGCACCAGCACCTGCCCGGGCTGCGGGTCGGGCAGCTCCCGCTGAACCAGGCGGAAGTGCTCGGGCCCCGGGGTGCCCTGCGGGCGGGAGGCCAGGTGGAACTCGCGGGCGGTGGTCGTCATCGTGGGTGCCCTTCGTCGTGGTGGCGCGGTGTGACGTTCGGTGGCGCGGTGTGACGTTCGGTGGCGCGCCGCTCGCCCCGGGTGGCGGGACCGCGGCGCGGCCGGCTACCCGGCCCACAATACTTCATATCATGAACAGTGTTATCGGTGAACTTGGCCCGGCGCGCTGAGCTGCGCTTTCGCGGCCGCCGGCTGCCGTGGGCGCGGTCGTCGGGGCGCCGCAAGAGGTCGCTTGGGCGTCGGATCGTCGTGTCACTCCACACGAGGGCCCGAGCCGTGCATGATGTGCGCCATGCCAGCACCTTTCACGCTGACCGGCCGCCTCGTGCGGCTGGAACCGATGCGCGAGGACCACCTCGAACCGCTGCTCGCGGCGGCCACCGAGGATCGCGCGTCGTTCGGGTACACCTATGTACCCAAGGACCGGGCGGCCGTGCGCCGCTATCTCGACGTGGCGGGCGAAGACCTTCGCGCGCACGTCGCGGTCCCGTTCGCCACGGTCGAGCTGCGCACCGGCCGGGTGGTGGGCACCACCCGCTTCCGGGAGCTCGAGTACTGGAACGCCGGGGTCTGGCCGCCCCGGCACGGGCACGTCAATCCCTCCGGGGTCCCGGACGCGGCCGAGATCGGCTCGACCTGGCTGGCCCCGTGCGCGCACCGCACCGGGATCAACGTCGAGGCGAAGCTGCTGATGCTCACGCACGCCTTCGAGCACTGGGGGGTGCACCGCGTCTCGTTCAAGGCCGATACCCGCAACGAGCGCTCCCGCGCCGCGATCCTCGCGCTCGGCGCCACCTTCGAGGGAGTGCGCCGCGCCCACTTCCCGGCGGCCGAGGGCGGCGTGCGCGACTCCGCGCTCTTCTCGATCCTGTCCGAGGAGTGGCAGGGCGCGAAGGCGAGGCTGATCGCGCGGCTGGAGCGGCACGGCGCCGCGGCCCGCCGCGACGCGCTCGCGCCGCAACCCGGCGCGTGGCCCGAACCTGATCGCGAGCCCGTCGCCGCGTAAGGCGCCGGGCCCCTCCCCCAATCAACCCCACGCCGCAGCGCCGGGCCGTTCCTGACCGGACGGCCCGGCGCCCTACGGCACCCAGCGGCGCGCACCACCCGCCGCCCCCGCGGCCGCCCGGTCAGTGCGGCAGCCAGCTGACATGCGGCGCCAGCAGCACATACCCGACGAACGCCACGGTGTCGATCAGCCCGTGCGCCACCAGCAGCGGCATCACCCGGCCCCAGCGCCGGTAGAGCCGCGCGAAGATCAGCCCCATCACCAGGTTGCCGACGAACCCGCCGAACCCCTGGTAGAGGTGGTACGAGCCGCGGATCACGGCGCTGAGCACGTCCGAGGCCGAGTCGGTCAAGCCGGCCTGTTTGAAGCGGCGCAGCAGGTAGCCGAGTACGACCACCTCCTCCAGCGCCGCGTTCTGGAACGCCGAGGCGATCAGCACCGGGATGCGCCACCACACCGGCGGCAGGGTCGTGGGCACCACGGTCAGCGCGGCCCCCGCGGCGTGCGCGGCCAGGTACAGGCCGAGCCCGCTGCCGCCGATCACCGCCGCGACCGCCGCGCCGCGCCCCAGGTCCCACCACGGCCGGGTGCGATCCGCGCCCAGCGTGCGCAGCGACGCGCCCTCGCGCGACAGCAGGTAGGCGACCAGCAGCACCGGCGCGAGACCGAACGCGATCCCGTAGAGCTGGAAGGACAGGTCCAGCCAGGGGCGCCCGGGCGCCGCCGAGGCGTTGAGCGTGGCGTGCTGGGCGCTGAGGGCCTTGCGGGCGGTCAGCGAGCCCATCAGGTCGATGAACGCCGAGACCGCGGAACGCCCGAGGGAGACCGCGAGCACCGCGCCGACCTCGAACGTGATCAGCCTGCGGGTGTACACCACCGGCCAGCGCGCCCCGGGGCCGCCCGGCGTTCGCCCGTCGTCGAGGGAGCGGCCGGGTCGCGGCTGCGGCGGGCGCGAGACGCCGTCGCCGCCCTGCGGCGGTGCCTGCTCCCGGCGTGCCCGCCCGTCCTCGGGCAGCGGCGTGGCGTTCTCGAGCGCGGCCATCGTGCGTGCCTCCTGCGGGGCGTGGTCGGTTCCCGGGCGCAGTCTGCCACGCGCACCTGAGCACACCGGCGAACACCCGCCCCACCCGGGTGCACGCGCCCGCCCGCCGATCAGTTCGCCGCCCGCGCCGACCTATCCGACGGGCCAGGTGTGCACCGGATCCCCCGCGCGCGCCAGCTCCGCGTAGCGCGGCACCATCGCCGCCAGCGCCGCGGCGCGGCTCAGCGCCCGCTTGCGCTCCAGATGCTCGACCTGCTCCATCTGCCAGATCGCGCCGTTGCGCCGGGTGCGCGCCCGCGCCTCGATGATGCCCAGGTACAGGTCCCGCTCGCGCCGGTCGATGCGCCAGCGCTCCAGGCCCGCCGCCGCGAGCGGCAACAGCTCCTCGAGCACCAGGTCCGCGGCCTCGACCTGCCCGCGCCCCGGCCAGTGCAGCCGCGCGCCGATGCCGTCACGCGCCGCCGCGTGCAGGTTGTTGCGCGCCGCGGCGAACGACAGGCGCCGCCACACCGGCTGCTCCGCCTCGCTCAGGGCGCGCACCAGCCCGTAGTAGAACGCGGCGTTCGCCAGCACGTCCAGCACGCTCGGGCCGGCCGGCAGCACCCGGTTCTCCACCCGCAGGTGCGGCTTGCCGCGCGCCACGTCGTAGACCGGCCGGTTCCACCGGTACACCGTGCCGTTGTGCAGCCGCAGCTCCGGCAGGTGCGGCACCCGCCCGGCCGTGAGCGACTGCTCCGGGTCCTCGGGGTCCACCCGCGGCAGCAGCGCGGTGAAGTACCGCAGGTTCTCCCGAAACAGCTCCGCGGGGTCCCGGATCCACCGCTCGCCGAACCACACCCGCGGCCGCACTCCCTGCGCCGCGAGCTCCAGCGGCCGCGAGTCGGTGGCCTGCTCGAACAGCGCGATGCGGGTCTCGTGCCACAGCCGCCGGCCGAACAGGAACGGGGAGTTGGCCCCGAGCGCGACCTGCACCCCGGCGATCGCCTGCGCCGCGTTCCACGCCGGGGCGAACCCCTCCGGGGTGACCTGCAGGTGGAACTGCACCGAGGTGCACGCGGCCTCGGGCAGGATGTTGGGGAAGGTGATGTCCAGCGGCTCCGGGCCGTCGATGCGCAGGTGGAAGTCCTCCCCGCGCACCGAGGCGAGCTGGTCGTTGAGCAGGACGTAGCGATCGTCCGCGGAGAAGTTCTCGCGCACCATGTGCGCCGCGTCCAGGGTCGGCAGGATCCCGATCATCGCCACGTGCGCGCCGCAGCCAGCCGCGACCCGGTCCGCGTAGAGCAGCGCGGTGCGCAGCTCCTCGGCCAGCTCGGAGAACACCGAGGCGTTCAGCTTGTGCGGGGCGATGTTCACCTCGAGGTTGAACAGGCCAAGTTCGGTCTGGAAGTCGGGCGAGGCGATCTGATCGAGCACGGCGGTGTTGACCATCGCCGGGTCGCCGTGGCCGTCGATGAGCACCAGCTCGAGTTCGACGCCGCACAGCTTGCGGCCCTTCTCGAAGCGGTCCTCGGCCAGCATCCGCTCGAGCACCTGCTGGCAGGAGCCCAGCCTGCTGCGGAACCTGGCCCGGTCCGTGCCGTCGAACCCCAGGTCCGCCACGGTGACGCGCTCGCCCAACCGGCTCTCCTTCCTGCCGGGCCCGGCCGGCGCTCCGGCCCCGCGAGCGACGCCGGGGTGCGCGCGGCGGCCGGGCGGTTCGGCTGACGCTGTGTAGCTCACGTACCCGCCGCACGGGGTGTCCATACGGCCGCGCATGCGCAGGCCGCGGCGGGTTCGCGCGGCGCGGTAGTGGCGTGTACGCGCAGCGTTGCGCGCGGGAGTACTGTGACGGCACCAGGTCGATTCGGCGCGCGGACGGGGGGCGAGGGCGGTGCGGGACGAGTCGGCGATCGGCTGCGTGGGTGTGCTGGTGATCGGCACCCGGGGCCCGGCCGGTCCGGGTGAGGTTCTGGTCAAGATCCGCGGCGGCTCGGAGACCTATCTGGCCTGGTCCGAGACGCCGTTGCCGCGGGGCGCGACGGTGCTGGTGGTGGAGTCGCGCGGGTCGCGGACGGTGGAGGTGGCCGAGTGGGAGGACCCGCTCGGTCCGGATGCCGGCATGGCCGGCGACTAAGGAGTATGCGATGTTCGGGTACAAGGTGCCCGCCCCCGACCAGGCGATGCTGATCTCCGGGGGGCAACGGGGGCAGGGCGGCGCGCCGTTCCGGGTGGTGACCGGACACGGCAAGTTCGTCCCGCCGGTCTTCCGCAAGGTGCGGTTCCTGACGCTGGCGATGTGCGAGGCGGAGGTCGCCGAGACCTGTGTGACCCGGCAGGGCATCTCGTTGACGGTGCGCGCGGTCATCGCGTTCAAGGTGGGCAACGACCCGGAGAGCATCGTCAACGCCGGGCAGCGTTTCCTCTCCGACCAGAACCAGATGTCGATCCTGACCGGGCGGATCTTCGCCGGCCACCTGCGCTCGATCATCGGGTCGATGACGGTGGAGGAGATCGTCACCGAGCGGCAGAAGCTGGCCAGCGAGGTGCTGGACACCTCGAAGATCGAGATGGCCAGGATCGGGCTGACCGTGGACTCGCTGCAGATCCAGTCGATCGACGACATGGGCAGCGGCTACATCGACGCGATGAGCGCCCCGCACAAGGCGGCGATCCAGCGCCAGGCGCAGATCGCGCAGGCGCAGGCGGTGCAGACGGCCGCCGAGGCGCAGCAGGAGGCGCAGCGCCTGCAGGCCGAGTACGCCCGGCACACCGCGGTGGTGCAGGCGCAGTACAAGGCTGAGATCGACCGGGCGCAGGCGGAGGCGGCGCAGGCCGGGCCGCTGGCCCAGGCCAGCGCGCAGCGTGAGGTGCTGGAAGCGCAGACCGAGCTGGCCCAGCGCGCGGCGGAGCTGCGCCAGCAGGAGCTGGTGGCCGAGATCGTCCGGCCGGCGGAGGCCGAGGCGGAGCGCATCCGGCTGCTGGCGATCGCGGAGGCCGAGCGCACCCGGATCCTGGCCGAGGCCGCCAACTCGAACGACCGGGTGGCGCTGGACCGGATGCTGATCGATCAGCTGCCGCAGATCGTCAAGGAGGCCGCGCGCGGCCTGGCCGGGGCGAACGTGAACGTGCTCAACGGCGCGGACGGACTCGGGGAGATCGCCGCCGGGTTGGTCAGTCAGGGCCTGACGATCCTGGACTCGGTCAAGCGCGGCATCGGCGCGCCGCTGGACGAGCGCGACGATCGCGTCGAGCCGATCGCGATCGAAGCGGAAGACTCCGGCCGCGACCGCCGGTAGCCCGGCGAGAAACCACCAGAGACCACGAGAAGTTAGGCAGCGGCCCGGCACCCGGCCGGTCGCGGCGCGCAGCTTTCACGCGCCGCGACCGGCCGGACGCGTACCGGGACCGGAGTGCCGCGAGAGCCTCGCAACTCCCGGCGCGGCAACGGTGCGTGGCCGCGCGGCGGCTGCGTGTCGCGCAAGTTTCACCCGGTCCGGGCACTGGCGCGGGCATTGCGCCGGATGATCGCACTCGATCGCCGAGCGGTCGCGCGGGACTCTTGATGTTGCCGGGGATTCGGCGTCTACTGGGGGCGTTGAGACCAGGAAGTTGGTCTAGCCCATTCGGGCCAGACGGCCCCGCCCGTTCGGGTAGTTCGTCTGCGCGGAAGGGCGGACCGCGAGCCGAAACCCGCCATAGGACCCGGTGCGAGCGGACACTAAGGCGGTAGAGGCGAACAACTCGTCCCGAGGGAGGGACACCCAATGCCTGCTACCACATCCGGCGCCGCTCGATCGGAAGCGCTCGCACCGCGCGCCGCCACGGGGACCGCACCTACGAGTGCGGCCGCACTTCCGTCACACTGCCGCCACCAGCCCGCCTGCCCACCGTCCGACGCCGCGGACCGCTACCGCGCCCACGTCGTCGCGTCGCACCCGGAGCAGGGCTGGTCGCTGCTGTGCAACGGGGTGATCGTGTTCGACGATCTCGGCGCGCTGCTGCCCGGCAGCGAGCTGATCCCCGCCCAGCGCTAGCGCCACTGCACGACCGGAGCCAGCGCACGGGGTACACGGGAGCACCACTACACGGGGTCCGGTCGGTCGGGTGCGGCCGACCGAGCCACGGGGATGAACGGGAGCATTGGAGCCGCGAGTACCGGGCGCACGGGGACCGCGCGCGGGACGGCTGCCGGACTACTGCGCGTCCTTGGCCGACTCGGTCAGCTGCGAGACCAGACGCGTGCCCGTGAGCTTGTACGCGCCGTTGGCAAGTTCGTATGTGCTGATGATGATGCCTCCCTTCTCCTTGTCGCGACGAGCCTAGGAATGGGTACGAACGCTGAAAAAGCGCCGTTCCGGGATCGGAACGGCGCTTCTCCGGTGTAGCTAGCGGTTTCGGGCTCGCCTTGCCTTCAGAGCTGATCAGCTCTCGGCGAGTTCGCTGATCGGCGGGCAGGAGCACACCAGGTTGCGATCGCCGTACGCGCCGTCGATGCGGCGCACGGGGGGCCAGTACTTGTCCGCGGCCTGCGCGTGCCCGGCGGGGAACACCGCCGTGGCGCGGTCGTACGGGTGCTGCCACTCCCCCGCGATGCTCGCCGCCGTGTGCGGGGCCTGGCGCAGCGGGTTGTCCTCGCGGTCCCACGCGCCGTTCGCGACCTGCTCGATCTCGCCGCGGATCGCGATCATCGCGTCGCAGAACCGGTCCAGCTCGCCGCGATCCTCCGACTCGGTCGGCTCGACCATCAGCGTGCCGGCCACCGGGAACGACATCGTGGGGGCGTGGAAGCCGTAGTCGATCAGCCGCTTGGCCACGTCCTCCACCGTGATGCCGGTCGCCCGGGTGATCTCCCGCACGTCCAGGATGCATTCGTGCGCGACCAGGCCGCTGGGGCCGGTGTAGAGCACCGGGTAGTGCGGGGCCAGGCGCGCGGCCACGTAGTTCGCCGCCAGCACCGCGACCTGGGTGGCGCGTTTGAGGCCTTCGGCGCCCATGAGCCGGATGTACGCCCACGGGATCGGCAGGATCCCGGCCGAGCCCCACGGTGCGGCCGAGACCGGGCCGACCGCGGGGGCGGCGGAGCGCTGGGGGCCGGCGACCGGGTGCAGCGGGTGGTTGGGCAGGAACGGCGCCAAGTGGGCGCGCACCGCGACCGGCCCGACGCCGGGGCCGCCGCCGCCGTGCGGGATGCAGAAGGTCTTGTGCAGGTTCAGGTGTGAGACGTCCGCGCCGAACCGGCCCGGCTTGGCCAGGCCCACCAGCGCGTTGAGGTTCGCGCCGTCGACGTACACCTGCCCGCCGGCCTCGTGCACCGCGGCGCACACGTCGGTGATCTGCTCCTCGAACACCCCGTGCGTGGAGGGATAGGTGACCATGAGCACGGCGAGGCGGTCGCGGTGCTCGGCGATCTTCTCGCGCAGATCGTCGACGTCCACGTCGCCGTTCTCCCGGCAGCCGACTACGACCACGCGCATCCCGGCCATGACCGCGGACGCCGCGTTGGTGCCGTGCGCGGAGGAGGGGATCAGGCACACGTCGCGCTGCCCCTGGCCCTGCGCCCTGTGATACGCGCGCACCGCGAGCAGTCCGGCCAGTTCACCCTGCGACCCGGCGTTGGGCTGGACGCTGACCCGGTCGTAGCCGGTGGCCTCGGCCAGCCACCGCTCCAGCTGCCCGATCAGCGTCAGGTACCCGCCGGCCTGCTCCAGCGGCGCGAAGGGGTGCATGTCCGCGAACTCGGGCCAGGTGATCGGCTCCATCTCGGTGGTGGCGTTCAGCTTCATCGTGCAGGAGCCGAGCGGGATCATGGAGCGGTCCAGCGCCACGTCGCGGTCCGAGAGCCGCCGCAGGTAGCGCAGCATCGCGGTCTCGGAGCGGTGCCGGTGGAAGACCGGGTGGGTCAGGAACGCGCTGGTGCGCGCCAGCGCGGCGGGCAGCGCGTCGGGGGTGCTCTCGTCCAGCAGGTGCACCTGCGCGCCCTCGATGCCGAATGCGCCCCACAGCGCCTGCAGGTCGGAGTAGGTGGTGGTCTCGTCGCAGGAGATCGATACCGCGTCGGCGCTGGCCAGGCGGATGTTGATGCCGGCCAGGCGGGCGGCGTGCCACAGTTCGGCGGCCCGTCCGGGCGCCTGCACGGTGACGGTGTCGAAGAACGCTTCGGAGGCGACGTGGTAGCCGTGGGCGCGCAGCCCGGCGGCGAGCACGGCGGCGTAGCGGTGGGCGCGCCGCGCGATCGCGCTCAGGCCGTCCGGGCCGTGGTAGACGGCGTACATCGCCGCGGTCACCGCGAGCAGGACCTGCGCGGTGCAGATGTTGCTGGTGGCCTTTTCGCGGCGGATGTGCTGCTCGCGGGTCTGCAACGCCAGCCGGTAGGCGGGCTCGCCGTCGGCGTCCTGGGAGACGCCGACCAGGCGGCCGGGCAGCGAGCGGGCCAGGCCGTCGCGCACGGCGATGTAGCCGGCGTGCGGGCCGCCGAACCCGAGCGGCACGCCGAAGCGCTGCGTGGTGCCCACGGCGATGTCGGCGCCGAACTCGCCGGGCGCGCGCAGCAGGGTCAGGGCGAGCAGGTCGGCGGCGACGGCGAACAGCGCGCCGCGCCCGTGCGCTTGCTCGGCGACCCACGCCAGGTCACGCACGGTGCCGCTCGCGCCGGGGTATTGGGCGAGCACGCCGAAGTACTCGACGTCGGGCAGCGCGCCGGCGTCCAGGTTGACCGCGAGCAGGTCGATGCCGAGCGGTTCGGCGCGGGTCTGCAGCACGGCGAGGGTCTGCGGGAACAGGTCGGCGTCGACGAGGAACGTGTTCGACTTGTTCTTCGCCGAGCGCTTGGCCAGCGTCATCGCCTCGGCGGCCGCGGTGCCCTCGTCGAGCAGCGAGGCGTTGGCGGTCGGCAGGGCGGTGAGGTCCGCGACCATGGTCTGGAAGTTGAGCAGCGCTTCGAGCCGGCCTTGGGAGATCTCCGGCTGGTACGGGGTGTAGGCGGTGTACCAGGCCGGGCTCTCCAGCACGCCGCGGCGGATGACCGGCGGGGTGACGGTGCCGTAGTACCCGAGCCCGATCATGTTGCGCAGCACGCGGTTGCGGGCGGCCAGGTCGCGCAGTTCGGCGGTGACCTCCGCCTCGGAGCGGGCGGGGGGCAGGGCGAGGGATTCGGCGCTGCGGATGGTGGCCGGGACGGCGGCCTCGGTCAGCTCGTCGAGGGAGCCGTAGCCGAGCAGCGCCAGCATCTTGGCCTGGTCCTCGGGGCCGGGGCCGATGTGCCGGGCCGCGAACGGGGAGGCGCTCTCCAGGTCGGTCAGCGATGCGCTGGAGCGCGGCGCGGGCTGTTGGGGTGCCGGGTTCTGGCGCGCGGGCGCTGGCGTGGGCACCGGTGCGGGGCTCGGCTGTGGCGGGCCGGCCGGCGGCGGGGCGGGGGTCGTGGTGGTGGCGGAGTCGGCCATCGCGAGCCTCCAGCAGGTCCCATTCCGGCGCGCGGCGGTCGCGCGTCGGCTTCTCCCCCTCTGTCATGGGACCTGAGAGCTTCGCCGGGCTGCCCGCCCCGCGTCGCGGGGTCGTTCGCCCGGTTTTCACCGTCGGTGGAGGGGGCCGGCGGACCCGGTGGGTCACGCGGCGGCGTCCTCGCTTTCCAGAGTCGCCTGTCCCATACGGTCCGTGTGCCTGAGAGATTCCGGGGAGGGGTTGCTCCTTCGGCGCCCGCGGCGTTGCGGGACTCTTCCGTGCGGGATGAACGGCTACCTCCACGGTAGCAGCGGCGGGCGCGTATTCCGATCCGCGCGGCGCGCCGCAGCCGTGGTGTGCGCCCTGTCGGGCGTTTAGGCGGTGTCGGGGAACGCGTCAAGGGGTGAATCCGGACAAAGCGGCGGCCGGGTCGGTGCCTTGATGACAACCGCTTAGGTCTCGTCGGGGGCGAGCCCGTCCTCCTCGCGCAGGGCGTTGGCCAGGAAGTTGGCCAGTTGGGCGCCGACGCCCAGTTCGCGGCCGATGCGGGTGGCGGAGGGCTGCCCGCGCCAGCGTTCGACCTGGCGGGCGGCGGTGAGCAGTTCGCTCTCGCGCACGCTGCGGCGCGGCAGTTGCGGCATCGGGGGCGGGGCCTGGAATTCCACGTGCGGGGGTTCCTGGCGGGCGGCGCCCTCGCCCTGCCCCGCGTCCCGGGCCGGATTCTGCGCGGGATTCGGCGCCGGGTTCTCGCGCCGGCCGTTCGGCGGGAAGGGCACGGCGGGCGGGGCGGCGTGGGCGCGCTGCGCGGGCACGGCGGTGCCGGGCGGCTGCTGGCTGCCGTTCGATGTCTGCTGCGCCGCCGTTTCGCGGGCGACGGCGCCGGCGGCGGCTCCCGCGGCGGCGACGCCGGGCAGCGGGTCGGTTCCGTTCACCGGCGGCTGGGGGCGCTGCGCGGGGACGGTTGCGGCACCGTTGGTCGGCCCGGTCGGCGCTTCCGCATGGTTCTGCACATCCGGCACACCGGTGGGCCCGTACGCGTGCTGTGCCTGCGCATGCGGTTCATACGCCGGCACGCCGTTCACCACCGCGGCGCTCAGGTGCCCGAGTGTCGCAGAACCGTTGATCTCAGGTAACGCAGTCGCCGACGCCGCCGCGGTCGCCACTCCTGCCGCCCCCGGCCGCAGGTCGTTCGCGCCGAGTTCACCGAGGTTGATCTGCAAGCGGGTCAGCGGGCTGATGCGGTAGCGCCACAGCCGCCCGTGCGTTTCCCGCGCCGCCGCGACCGCGCCCAGCCGCATCTTCTCCTGGTCGAGCGCGCGCGGGTAGGAGTGCACCCGCCACAGCACCATGCGCCGCCACAGCTTGAGCGTCGGCCAGGGCGAGAGCAGCCAGCGCGCGGTCGGGATCGGCTCGCGGTGCGACCCGGTGGCCAGGTTCGCCTGGCGGCGCACCACGTGCCGCATCAGCTCCACGAACACGACCCAGATCGCGGGCATCAGCACGTGCGCGACGCGTCCGGCGACGCTGCCGCCGACCGAGTAGTTCAGCCACACGGTGCCGCCGGTCGCGCCGTAGACGGTCCAGCGGGCCAGCGGGTGGCTCATGTCGAGCCGGGCCAGGACCAGGTCGACGCCGGAGAACACGAACACGGTCATGTCCACCACGATCGGCACCAGCCAGGCCCAGCGCGCCCCGAACGCGGGGATCATCTCGGTGCTCACGGCGCGGAAGGAGAGCACCATGCCGCCCAGGGCGATCAGCGCGGCCATGACGCCGATGATCACGGTCACCGTCAGCCAGCCGGCGCCCAGCGGCTCGACCTGCCCGACGTGCTCGATGTCGGGGGCGAGGTCGCGGGCGGTCAGCGGCAGCGCGGCGCTCGCCCCGGCAGGACGGTGACGGGGTATCAGGCGGTCGTCGGCTGCGGAGACTGGGGCTGCGGTCACGGCGGCTCCTGGCGGCGCGGTCAGTCGGCGGGTCCGAGCTTGCCAGACGAGGCCGACACCCGGCGACCCCCCTTTTCCGGCGCGGCCCGCCGCGCGGGCCTGAGCACGTGCGCGCACGACCGCGTGGGCTGCTGGTCTTCGCAGGCCAGAGCTCTGTGGCGCGCTGGCGCCGCGTCAGATCGGTTCACCGCGCGGCACGTGGCATGATCTGGAGGCGTGAGGACGAGCGCCGTGAATCCGGACGACGACGCCGCGATCGGCCCGTTTCGCGACCACGACCCCGCTCCCGGCTCCAGCCGGTTTCCAGCGCAACCGCGCTCCCCCGCGACCGGCGGCGGGCCGGCCGACCGCGGCGGGCCTTCGGGCGCCTCAGCGCGCGAGATCCTGCGCCTGGCGGTGCCCGCGCTCGGCGCGCTGATCGCCGAACCGCTGTTCCTGCTTGCGGACTCCGCGATCGTCGGGCACCTGGGCGCGGCGCAGCTGGCCGGGCTCGGCACCGCGGGCACGGCGCTGGCGACGCTGGTCAACGTGTGCGTCTTCCTCGCCTACGGCACCACCGCGCAGGTCGCACGGCTGCTGGGGGCCGGGGACCGGCGCGGCGCGCTGGCCCGGGGCGTCGACGGCATCTACCTGGCCGCCGCGCTCGGCGTGCTGCTCGCGCTCGCCGGCGCGGCGCTGGCGCCCCGGATCGTCGCCCTGCTGGGCGCCACCCCGGCGGCGGCACCGTACGCGGTGACCTACCTGCGGCTGAGCTGTCTCGGGCTGCCCGCGATGCTCGCCGTGCTGGCGGCGACCGGGCTGCTGCGCGGCTTGCAGGACACCCGCACCCCGCTGCTGGTGGCGGCCGTCGCGGCGGTGGCGAACACGGCGCTGAACTGGACGCTGGTGTATCCGGCGGGCCTGGGCATCGCGGGCTCCGCGCTCGGTACGGTGCTGGTGCAGGGCGCGATGGCCGCCGCGTACTGCGCCGCCGTGGCTCGCGCGGCCCGCGCCCACGACGTGCCGCTTCGTCCCGACCCTGCGGCCATGCGCGCCTCGCTCGGCGCGAACGCGGCGCTGCTGGCCCGAACCGTCGCGCTGCGCATCTACCTGCTGGCCGCGGTGTGGACCGCGGGCGGCTACGGCACGGTCGCACTCGCCGCGCACACGATCGCCACGAACTTGTGGCTGGCCCTCGCCCTCGCCCTGGACGCGTTGGCGATCGCGGCGCAGGCCCTGGTCGGCCGGGACCTGGGGGCGGGTCACCGGGCGCGGGTGCGCTCGACGGTGCGGCGGATGGTGCGCTGGGGCCTGGGGTTCGGCGTGTTGACCGGGCTCGTGCTGTGGGCCGCGCGGCCGCTGTACGTGCCCTTGTTCACGCCCGATCCGGCGGTGCGCGCGGCCCTGATGCCGGTGCTCGCGCTCGCCGCGGTGCTCCAGCTGCCGGCGGGGGTCGTGTTCGTGCTGGACGGGGTCCTGATCGGCGCGGGTGACGCGGTGTACCTGGCGTGGGCGGCGCTCGGCTGCACCGGGGTGTTCCTGGGCGGGCTCGCGGTACTGCGCGCCATCGCCTCGCCGCACGCGACCGTGGGCACGAGTGCCGGCGGCTCCGGGGGCGCGTTGACCGGGCTGTGGTGCGTGATCGGAGTGTTCACGCTCGCGCGGTGGGTCGTGCTGGCGCTGCGGGAGCGCGGCGATGCCTGGTTGCGTACCGGGGCGGTGACCTGACATGGCCGGCACTGTCCTGTCCCTGCGCGAGGTGGGGCGAGCCACGCTCGCGCGCCAGCACCTGCTGGAGCGCACCGCGTCGCCCGCGCTGGCGGAGATCGCGCACCTCGGCGGGATGCAGGCCCAGGCGCCGCTCGCCCCGTACGTCGGGCTGTGGTCACGGCTGCGCGACTTCGCCATCGACGATCTCTCCGCGCTCTACCGGCAGCGGCAGGTCGTGCGCCTCGCGTTGATTCGCAGCACGATCCACCTGGTCACGGCCGAAGACGCGCTGGCGTGGCGGGCCCTGGTGGATCCGGTGATCGAGCGCAGCACGCACGCCGCGTTCGGACGTCATTACCAAGGGCTCGACCGCGCGGCGCTGGCCGAGGCGGCACGGGAACTGACCGAGCAGCAGCCGCGCACGTTCGCCGAACTCGGCAGGCTGCTGGCCGAGCGATTCCCGGGCCGCGACGCCGCCGCGCTCGCCCAGGCCGCTCGCTCGCAGCTGCCGCTGGTGCAGGTCCCACCGCGCGGGATCTGGGGCGAGGGCGGCCGTATCGCGCACACCACCACCCGCGCGTGGCTCGGGCGCGACCCGCTGGACGAACCCGACCTCGAGGCGATGGTGCGCCGCTACCTGGCGGCGTTCGGACCGGCGAGCGTGATGGACGCGCAGGCGTGGAGCGGCTTGACCCGGCTGCGTGCGGTCTTCGACCGGCTGCGCCCCTCGCTGCACGTCACGTCGGACGAGAACGGCACGCCGCTGTTCGACCTGCCGGCCGCGCCGCGCCCCGATCCCGACGTCCCGGCG
The DNA here is from genome assembly GCA_035763685.1 of Actinocrinis sp. Classification (GTDB taxonomy): domain Bacteria; phylum Actinomycetota; class Actinomycetes; order Streptomycetales; family Catenulisporaceae; genus Actinocrinis. Next base: position 68,809 of record DASUAR010000097.1, read on the forward strand.
CCGGCCCGCTTCCTGCCCGAGTATGACAACCTGCTCTTCTCCCACGCCGACCGCACCCGCGTGAACCCGCACGGCTACCGTGTCCCGCTCTTCCCCGGCAACGGCGCCGCGCTCGGATACTTCCTGCTCGACGGCATCTACAGCGGCCTGTGGCGCATCGCCCGCACCACCGCCAAAGGAGCGGAAGCGAGCGTCCGGCTCACGGTCCAGCACTTCGCGCCGCTGTCCGCCGAGCACCGAGAGCAGCTGACCGGCGAGGGGCTGCGGCTGCTCGCGTTCCTCGCGCCGCGGTGCGCCCCGCAGATCAGCTTCGAGCCGGTGTCCTGACCGCGTCCTGCGTATCCTCGTACACATGATCGACGCGGCTGCCAAACGGAGCCGCCCGGTTCCTCCCGCCGCGCCCTAGCCTGCAAGAACGGTCACCGGTGGCGCATCCGGGACGTTGGTCCCGCTCCTCGCGGGACCCCGGGCTCTGACCTGACCTCGGTGGCGGGGGGAGCCTGGGAGCGGAGCCCGGATCACGCGAAGGGAACGGCCCGCCATGCGACCGACCGAGAGCACCGCCACCGCCACCGCCACCAGCGCCCCGCACAGCGCCGACCCCGCGCGGCGCTATATCTACGACTTCGCCGACGGCCGCGCCTCCATGGCCGATCTGCTCGGCGGGAAAGGCGCGAACCTCGCCGAGATGACCCGGCTGGGTCTGCCTGTCCCCCCTGGCTTCACCGTGACCACCGAGGCCTGCCGCCATTACCTCGCGACCGGCCGGCTGCCCGGCGGGCTGAACGCGCAACTGGCCGCGCACCTGTCCCGGCTGGAAGACGCCGCCGGACGCCGGCTCGGCGGCCTGGACGAGCCGCTGCTGGTCTCGGTGCGCTCCGGGGCGAAGTTCTCCATGCCGGGGATGATGGAGACCGTCCTGAACATCGGCGTCTGCGACGCCACCGTCGACGGATTGGCCAAGCTGTACGGCGACGAGCGCTTCGCCTGGGACTGCTACCGGCGGTTGGCGCAGATGTACGGCAGGACGGTGCTCGGCGTGCCGGCGGAGAAATTCGAGCACGCGCTCATCCGCGCGAAGGTGCGCAAGGGCCTGGGACCGGACGCGCCGGACACCGAACTGGACGCCGACGCGCTGCGCGCGCTCACCCGCCGCTTCCAGCAGATCGTGCACGAGGTCAGCGGCCACGAACTGCCGCAGAACCCGCGCGAGCAGCTGATCGGCGCGGTACGCGCGGTGTTCGCGTCGTGGAACGGCGAGCGAGCGCGCGTCTACCGCAAGCGCGAGGGCATCGCGGAGGACCTGGGCACCGCGGTGACCGTGATGGCGATGGTCTTCGGGAATCTCGGCGCGGACTCCGGCACCGGAGTCGGCTTCACCCGCGACCCGGCGACCGGCGCGCCCGGCCTGTACGGCGACTACCTCACCGAGGCGGAGGGCGAGGACGTCGTCTCCGGCGTCCGCAATACCCTGACGCTCGACGAGTTCGGCGCGCTGGATCCCGCGTCCTGCGCTCAGCTGCGCGGCCACATGGCGCGGCTGGAGGAGCACTACCGGGACCTGTGCGACATCGAGTTCACCGTCGAGCGCGGCAAGCTGTGGATGTTGCAGACCCGGGTGGGCAAGCGCACCGCGGCCGCCGCCTTCCGGATCGCCGCCGACCTGCTGGCCGAGGGCCGCATCGACGAGGACGAGGCCCTGGTCAGGGTCAGCGGGCAGCAGCTGGCGCAGCTGATGTTCCCGTGCTTCGCCCCGGGCAGCGGCGCGATCGCCCCGATCGCGCGCGGCGTGCCGGCCTCTCCCGGCGCGGCCGTCGGGCGGGCGGTGTTCGACTCGGCTGAAGCGGTCACCCGGGCGGCGGGCGGAGAGCACGTGATCCTGATCCGCCGGGAGACCAACCCGGACGACCTGCCCGGCATGATCGCCGCCATCGGCGTACTGACCGGGCGCGGCGGCAAGACCTCGCACGCGGCCGTGGTGGCCCGCGGCCTGGGCCGCACCTGCGTGTGCGGCGTGGAGAGCCTGGAGATCGACGAGCAGGCCGGCACGGCCACGGTCACCCACGGCGGGTCCGCCGGCGCGGTGATCCGGCGCGGCGACCTGATCTCCATCGACGGCGGCGACGGCACGGTGTACGACACGCAGATCCCGGTGGTCAGCTCTCCGGTGGTCGAGTACTTCGAGGGCCACGCGGCGCGCCTCGGCGATCCGGTGGTCGCGGCGGTCGCCCAGCTGCTCGAGCTCGCGGACCGGCGCGCCCGGCTCGGGGTGCGCGCGAACGCCGACACCCCGGCCGACGCGGTTCGCGCCCGGCGCTTCGGCGCGCACGGCATCGGCCTCGCCCGCACCGAGCACATGTTCCTCGGCGAGCGGCGGCCGATCGTCGAACGGCTGATCCTGGCCGAGACGCCCGCGGACCGCGCCCACGCGCTGGGCCGGCTGCTGGATCTGCAGCGCGCGGACTTCACCGGCCTGCTGGCCGCGATGGACGGCTTGCCGGTCACCGTGCGGCTGCTCGACCCGCCGCTGCACGAGTTCCTGCCGGACCTGACCGAGCTGTCGGTGCAGATCGCGGTCGCCGACGCGACGCATCAGAGCGTCGAGCCGGCCCGGCGCACGCTGCTGGCCGCGGTGCGCCGCTGGCACGAACAGAACCCGATGCTCGGGCTGCGCGGCGTGCGCCTCGGGCTGGTGGTGCCCGGCCTGTACGCGATGCAGGTGCGGGCGCTGGCCGAGGCGATGGCCGCGCGGCGGGCCGCCGGCGGCGCGCCGGTCGCGCACATCATGATCCCGCTGGTGGCCGAGGTGCGCGAGTTCGAACTCGCCCGCGCCGAGGTCAAGCGGGTGCTGCACGAGGTCGACCCGCGTCTTGTCTCCTCGGTGGGCGTGATGATCGAGCTTCCGCGCGCGGCGCTGACCGCCGGCCGGATCGCCGAGCACGCCGAGTTCTTCTCCTTCGGCACCAACGACCTGACGCAGACCACCTGGGGCATGAGCCGCGACGACGCCGAAGGCGCGTTCTTCCCGGCTTATCTGGAGCGTGGCGTCTTCAACGACTCCCCGTTCGGCACGATCGATGAGGAAGGCGTCGGCGCGCTGGTGCGTATCGCCGTGCAGCGCGGCCGCGCGACCCGGCCGAACCTGGAGATCGGGGTCTGCGGCGAGCACGGCGGCGACCCGGCTTCGATCAGCTTCTTCCACGACGCCGGCGTGGACTACGTCTCCTGCTCGCCGTTCCGGGTTCCGGTCGCGCGGCTGGAGGCCGGTCGCGCGGCGGTGCTGGCCAAGCGGGCGGCCGCGGGGGACGACGCGGTCAGGAGTGACACGCGATGATCGCGCTGCCGCTGGCCTTCGGCCGCCCGTCCGCCGCGGGAGGCGAGGCCGGGACGCCCGGCTGCGAGTTTCCGCCGGCGGGTATCGGCGCGTTGGTCGGCGAGCTGCATCGACGCGGCTACCGCGTTATCGCGCCGGTCGCCCGGGACGGCGCGATAACGCTCGACGAACTGCGCGACGCGCGGGAACTGCCGCGGGGTGTCGGCGTCGCGGCCGGTCCGGGCCGCTACCGGCTCGTGGAACGAGGCGATGAAGCGCTGTTCGCGAACGCGGTCGGCCCGATGCCGTGGAAGCGGTTCCTGCGCCCGCCGCGCGAGAAGCTGCTCGACCTGAACCGCACGCCCGGCGGTGGTTTTGACGTGCGCGAGCCGGATGCGAACGAGGAGCCGCCGCTCGCGTTCCTCGGCGTGCGGCCCTGTGATCTTCGCGCCCTGACGATCCTGGACCGGGTGCTTTCGGCGGCCGGTCCGCAGTCGGCGTACGCGGTACGCAGGGCCCGTACCTTCATCGTCGCGATCGAGTGCACCGAGCCGGCCGACACCTGCTTCTGCGCCGGCGCTTCGGCGGCGCAAGGCGTCAACTGCGGGCCCGGCGCGGACCCCCCGGGCACGCCCGAGGCGCCGCGCTACGACCTGCTGCTCACCGAGATCATGGACCGCGCGCACGGCCGTCACCGCTTCCTGGCCCGCAGCGGCACGTGCCGCGGCGCCGAGGTGCTCTCGCGCATCGAGCACACGCCCGCGAGCCCCGGGACCGTGACCGCCGCACGGCAGGCCGTGCAGAGTGCGGCCGATTCGATGCGCCGCACGCTGCCCACCGTCGATTTGCGCTCCCTGATGGCGGCCTCGGTCGAGGCCAAGCACTGGCGCGACATCGCAGAACGCTGCGTCGCCTGCGGAAACTGCACGCTGGTGTGCCCGACCTGCTTCTGCACCAGCACCGAGGACACCACCGACCTGACCGGCGAGCACGCCGAGCGGTGGAACAGCTGGGCCTCGTGCTTCGACCTCGACTTCTCCTACGTGCACGGCGGCGAGGTGCGCGGCAGCGTGGAGAGCCGCTACCGGCAGTGGCTCACCCACAAGTTCGGCACCTGGCAGGACCAGTTCGGCGACTCGGGCTGCGTCGGCTGCGGACGGTGCATCGCCTGGTGCCCGGCGGGAATCGACCTGACCGAAGAACTCAAGGCCCTTCAGGCCGAATGGGAGCTGGAGGCGCAGGTCGAATGACTACTCTGCTCTCCGCCACCGGCGGGATCGCCGCGCCGGGGCCCACGATGGCTCCGCTGCCCTACACCGTCACCTCCGTCCATCGCGAGACGTACGACACGACGACGCTGGTTCTCCAACCCGAGAGCGTCGCCCTGCCGACCTGGGCGCCGGGCCAGTTCACCATGCTCTACGCCTTCGGTGTCGGCGAGATCCCGATCTCGGTCAGCGGGGACCCCTACCGGCAGGACCTGCTGGTGCACACGGTGCGCGATGTGGGCGCCGTCTCGCGCGCGATCGCGAACGCGCGGCCCGGCGACGTGCTCGGCGTGCGCGGGCCGTTCGGCCGCGGTTGGATCGGCCGCGACTGGCCGCAGGGCGACGTGGTGATCGTCGCCGGCGGCCTCGGGCTCGCCCCGCTGCGCCCGATCGTTTACGGGCTGGTCAGGCACCGGCGCAGATTCGGCCGGATCACCCTGGTGATCGGCGCGCGGAACCCGGCCGAACTGCTTTTCACCCGCGAATACGAGGCCTGGCGCGCCGGTGGGCTCGACGTCCGGGTCACCGTGGACCGGCCCGAGCCGAACGCCGGCGCGGCGCCGTGGAGCGGCCGGGTCGGCCTGGTGACCGGGCCACTGGCCGGCACCGCGATCGACCCCGCCTGGACCACCGCCTACCTGTGCGGGCCCGAGGTGATGATGGTCGCCGCCGCCGAGGCGCTGACGGCCAGGGGCGTCGCGGACAAGCGGGTGCTGCTCTCCCTTGAACGCTCGATGAAGTGCGGCATCGGCGTCTGCGGGCACTGCCAGCTCGGTCCCGACCTCATCTGCCGCGACGGGCCCTGCGTCACCTACCAGCACGCCGCGCCGCTGCTCGCCATCAAGGAGCTGTGAAGCATGTCTGCCACCCCTGCGCCCGCATCCACCGCCGCCCCCACGCTGGCGGTCTGGAAGTTCGCGTCCTGCGACGGCTGCCAGCTCGCCCTGCTGGACTGCGAGGACGACCTGCTCGCCGTGGCCGCACGGGTGCGCATCGCCTCGTTCCCGGAGGCCACCCGCACCGTGGCGCCCGGTCCGTACGACCTCTCCCTCGTCGAGGGCTCCATCACCACGCCCGAGGACGCCGAGCGCATCCGCGAGGTGCGCGCGCAGTCGAAGTACCTGGTCGTGCTCGGCGCGTGCGGTACCAGCGGCGGCATCCAGGCGCTGCGCAACTTCGCCGACGTGGCCGAGTTCGCCGCGGCGGTCTACCCGAGCCCGCGGTACCTCAGCACCCTCACGGACTCCACGCCGATCCGCGACCACGTGAAAGTCGACTACGAGCTGCGCGGCTGCCCGGTCGATCGCGGCCAGCTGCTCGAGGTGATCACCGCCTACCTGGCCGGGCGCGAGCCGAACATTCCGGACCGCAGCGTCTGCTACGAGTGCAAGGCGCGTGGCGCGGTCTGCGTCACCGTCGCGCACGGCACGCCGTGCCTCGGCCCGGTCACCCACGCCGGCTGCGGAGCGCTGTGCCCGGCCTTCCAGCGCGGCTGCTTCGGTTGCTTCGGCTCGACCCGCCAGGCGCGCGTCGAGGCGATGGCGCGGCTCGCGCTGACCGAGAGCGCGGACCCGGACTCGCTGCTGCGCACCCTGAGCGCGGCGAACCCCGCGGACGCGGTCTTCCGGGAGATCGGCGACGCGATCGAGCGCGGCTCTGTGCGCGCCGACTGTGGAGAGGAGCGCCGGTCATGACGCATCGTCAGGAACGACTACTGGAAGTCGGCTCGCTCGCCCGGGTCGAGGGAGAGGGCGCGCTGCGCGTCGTGCTCAACCACGGCCGAGTAACGCAGGCGCAGCTGAACATCTATGAGCCGCCGCGCTTCTTCGAGGCCTTTCTGCGTGGCCGCTCCTACCTTGAGGCGCCGGACATCACCGCTCGGGTGTGCGGCATCTGCCCCGTCGCCTACCAGCTCAGCGCGTGCCGGGCGATCGAGGACGCCTGCGCCGCGAACGTGTCACCGCAGATCAATGCTCTGCGGCGGCTGCTCTACTGCGGCGAGTGGATCGAGAGCCACGCGCTGCACATCTATCTGCTGCACGCCCCGGATTTCCTCGGCTACCCCGACGCGATCGAGCTGGCGAAGGACCACCGCGCGGTCGTCGCGCGCGGCCTCGCGCTGAAGAAGACCGGAAACGACCTGGTGGAGGTGGTCGGCGGCCGGGCGATCCATCCGATCAACGTGCGGATCGGCGGCTTCCACCGCTCCCCGGCGCGCAGCGAGCTGGACCCGTTCAAGGCGCGGCTTGACGACGCGCTGACGGCGGCGCTCGCGACTCTCCGGTGGGCGGCCGGCTTCGAGTTCCCGCAGTTCGAGACGCCGCATGCGCTGCTGGCGCTCGACGACGCGGGACCGCGCGGCGGGAGCGTGAGTCCCGACGGCGAGCACACCGGCCCGCGCTATCCGATCGATGCGGGCTCGGGTGTGATCTCCACCGCGGGCCTCGGATTCCCGGTATCGGACTTCGAGCACTTCGTCAGCGAGAGCCAGGTGCCGCACTCGACCGCGCTGCACGCACGGCTCAAGGGCGTCGGCACCTACCTCACCGGTCCGCTGGCGCGCTACAACCTGGCCGGGAACCGGCTGTGGCCGGTCGCCGTGCAGGCGGCCCGCGCCGCCGGACTCGCCGGGTCGGAGCGCAACCCGTTCCGCTCCGTGCTGGTGCGGGCGGTCGAGATCGTGCAGGCGGTGGCCGAGGCACGCGCCCTCGTCGAGGCCTACGAACCGCCTGACCCGCCGTTCATCCAGGTCGAGCCGCGCGCGGGCCGCGGTCATGGGGCCACCGAGGCGCCGCGCGGCCTGCTCTACCACCGCTACGACCTTGACGAGCGGGGCTTGATCACCGCCGCGAGGATCGTGCCGCCCACCGCGCAGAACCAGGCCGCGATCGAGGCGGACCTGCGCCTGGTGGTGCAGGCCGGCGCGCAGCTGGACGACGCGCACCTGACGCTGCACTGCGAGCAGGCGATCCGCAACTACGATCCCTGTATCTCCTGCTCGGCGCACTTTTTGGACCTCGAAGTGACGAGAAGGTGATCGCCATGGCCGCCGTCGGCACTCCCGCCTCCCCGGACCGCAGCCCGCAGACCATAGTCATCGGCGTGGGCACCGACCTGCGCGGCGATGACGGCTTCGGCGCGGCCGTCGTCGCCGGCCTGCGGACCCAGCCGAACATTTCCGCATACGCGCAGCTGGCGGTCTGCGACGGTGAGCCCGCGCGATTGATCGACCTGTGGCAGGGCTATCGCAGCGCGCTGATCGTCGATGCGGTACGCGGCGGAACCGAGCGCTACGGCTTCGTCTACCGACGCGACCTCACCGCCATGATCGGGCCGCGCGGGCCGGGGACCGAGCCGCGCGGCAACAGCCACGCAGCGGGCCTGGGGGCGGCGGTGCGGCTGGGGCAGGTGCTCGACCGGCTGCCCGGCCGGCTGATCCTCTACGCCGTGCACGGCCGGGACTTCCGGCTCGGCGTGCCGCTCTCCGATCCGGTGGCGATGGCGGTGCCTGAGCTGGTCAACCGGATCGCCCGCGAGGTCGTCGGCGTGCTGTCGATCGCGGACCGGCACGAGCACGGCTCCGGCACGCGGCAGCCGGTCCCAGGGTCCTGAGACCCGGCTCCGGCTCCGGCGGCGGCGCCGTCCTCGAGCATCGTGGCCACACTCGCCGCGACTCGGGGCCAACGGCCGGCCTTCCGCGGGACGTTCGACCGTACTGGGCCGGCTCTTACCGCAGGACACTGATGACAACGGATAGGACACGATCGGCGCCGGCGTCGGCCGCGACGAGCGCACTTGAGGAGCACGACACCATGGACAGCATCGCTCACCCGCGCGTCGTCGTCGGCGTGGACGACTCGCTCACCGGCCTGGCCGCGATCCGGACCGCCGTAGCCGAGGCCCGCCGACGCGCACTGCCCCTCTACGCCGTGCGGTCGCGCACCACCGCGATCGCCAGCGTGGACTCGACGGCGATCACCACCGCGTTCCTGGACGCACTCGGGTACATGCCGGCCGACCTCAAGGTCGAGACGGCGGTGTCGGTCCTCCCGATCAAGGACGCGCTGTGCGCCGCGGCCGCGGACCCGCGCGACCTGATCGTCGTCGGCAGCAGCGGCAAGGGTGCGTGGCACGCCTTCTGGTCCGGCTCGGTCCTGCGCGCCGTCTCCCGCCGCGCCCACTGCCCGGTCCTCGCGGTTCCCGCGCCCGAAATGTCACGCAGCATCCGCCGCCCGCATCGCTGGCGCGGTCGTAGCCAGTGGGATCCGGTGCGCGAGATCCAGGAGCAGCGGCCCGAGTTCCACGGCCGTCCCTACTCAGGCATCTGAATCAGGCGCGGGCCGCGAAGGTCCCGCGCATGACGGGGCGATGGGCCCTGAGCACGCCGCCGGGCGTGCGGGAGCGTGGATGCGGATGGCGGAGTGCCGGTTCCCTCCGCGGCCTTTCTCACCGGGAGTTGCGATGACTGAGACACTCTCCACGCCGCAACGCATCGTCGTCGGCGTAGACACCTCCGACAATGCGTTGCGCGCCGCCAGCTGGGCCGCACGCCAGGCCGCGGACCTCGGGCTGGCGCTGCACCTGGTGCACGCGCTCGACACGCTTTCGCAACCCGGCCTCCTCGCCGAAAGCAGCCCTCTGCAACGCGGCGGTGCCGACCGCGCCGGCCGCGCCGGCCGCGTTGAGCCGCGCCGGGAGGAGGGAGCGCGGCTGCTCGGGCAGATGGCGGGACGGCTGACGGAACGCTTTCCCGCGCTGTCCGTGCTCGGCGAACTGTCGGACGCCAGCGCGCCCGAGGCGTTGATCGAGCGCAGCGGCCCGACCAGCCTGGTGGTCACCGGCACGCGCGGTCGCGGGGGCTTCGCCGGCCTGCTGCTCGGTTCGGTCAGCCTCAAGCTCGCGGCACACGCGCACGGTCCGGTGGTCGTGGTGCGCGGCGAGGAGTCGGGCGAGCCGTACCACGAGATCGTGCTGGGCGTCGAGCCGGGCGAAGCGGAGCCGCCGATACGCTACGCCTTCGCCATGGCCGCCGCGTTCCGCGCCCAGCTGACCGTGGTGCGTGCCTGGTCGCCGCACCCGGCTTACGGCGGGTACTACGTTGACGACCGCGACCGCGCTGAGGCCGAACACGTCGCGGAGGCGGAGACGCTGATCAAGGGCCTGCGTGAGGAATACCCGGGCGTGGACGCCTGCGCGAGCGCGATGCGCGGCAACGCGGTACCGATGCTGATGGAAGCGGCCCGCGGTTCGCGTCTGCTGGTCATCGGCGCGCACCGGCAGCGCAGCCCGCTGTCGGTCGGCGCCGGATACGTCGTGCAAGGGCTGCTGTCCCACTCGCCGACGCCGGTGGCCGTCGTGCCCATCGGTGAATGAGCGATATCGCGCGCAAAACGCGGTTACGGATCATTCAGCGGACGGGACGACGACGCGCCGATCGAGTTTGAGGGCGACGTAGCCGAGCGCGGAGAGCGCGCAGACGACGAGCAGTTCGAAGACTGTCAACGGCTGCGTCTTGAGCAGGTCGCGCAGCGGGGCGAGGTAGAGCCCGGCGAGCTGGAGGGCGAGCGCGCCGGCGATCGCGGCCGGCAGCAGCGGGTTGGCGCGCGTGCCGGGCCGGGCACGGGACGCGAGTCCGACCGCGAGCTGCGTGGCGCCGAGCGCGAAGAACGCCATGCTCTGCCACGGGCGTCCGGTCGCGTGGCCCCACAGCGCGACGCCGAGCGTGACGGCGCTGATGACCGCGCCGACACGCAGAATGCGCTGCCATAGCCCGGCACCCAGCACGCTTTCCGCTGGTGGGCGCGGCGGTCGCCGCATCACGTCCGGGTCCACCGGTTCGCTGCCCAGCGCCACGCCGGGCAGGCCGTGGGTCAGCAGGTTGATCCAGAGGATCTGCGAGGGAAGCAGCGGTAGCGTGAGCCCGACCAACGGGCCGAGCAGCATGACGGTGATCTCCGCGCTGCCGCCGGCCAGACCGTAGAGCAAGAAGCGCCGGATGTTCGCATACACCCGGCGCCCCTCTTCGGCCGCCGCGACGACGGTGCCCAACTCGTCGTCGGCCAGCACCAGGTCCGCGGCCTGGCGGGCGACCTCGGTGCCGCGTCCGCCCATCGCCACACCGATGTCCGCCCGCCGCAGCGCCGGGGCGTCGTTGACCCCGTCTCCGGTCATGGCCACGACGTCCCCGGCCGCCTGGTGCGCTTCGACGATCGCGAGTTTCTGCTCGGGAACCGCGCGGGCGAATACGCGCACCGCGCGCACCGCGGCCGGGCTCATCCCGGACAGGTGGCGGCAGTCGACCACATCGCCGCCGGATTCGATGATGCCCAGAGCGGTCGCGATCGAACGCGCCGTGGCCGGGTGGTCGCCGGTGATCAGCACGGGAACGATGCCCGCTGACCGGCATGCGGCGACGGTGGCCGCCGCCGAGGCCCGCGGTGGATCCATCACCGCGATCAAGCCCGACAAGCGCAGGTCCCGCTCGAGGACGGCGGGGTCGGCAATGTCGGGTGCGGGGCGGTCGGCCTGTGCGATGGCCAGCACGCGCAGCCCTTCGCGGGCGTAGTCCTCGGCGCGGCGCAAAGCCTCGTCGATCACGTCGGCGGGCTCGGCGACGATCGGCAGGCGCAAGACGACCTCGGGGGCGCCCTTGCAGACGACGCGGCCGGCTCCGCCGGGGGCCCGGTGCACCGTGGTCATCCGGCGCCGGTCGCTGTCGAACGGTACTTCGGCGAGGCGCGGATACCGTGATGCCAGCGAGCTGACGTCGATGCCGAACTTGCCGGCCGCGGACAGCAGTGCCGCCTCCGTGGGGTCGCCCAGCGCGGCCCACGCGCGGTCCTGGCCGTCCGGCGCACGCAGCGTCGCGTCGTTGCACAACGCGGCCGCGGTCAGGAGATCGGCGATGTCGGGCTCGAATTCGGCGCCCAGCACGAGATCGCCGCGCTCGACCTTTCCCTCGGGGGCGTAGCCGGATCCGCTGATCGTCGCCGCGCCGCCGCTCGGCGTCCACAGCGCACGGGCCACCATGATCCCCTCGGTCAGCGTGCCGGTCTTGTCGGTCGCCAGAATGGTGACCGAGCCGAGGGTCTCCACCGCGGGCAGGCGGCGGACGAGCGCGTGTCGCGTCGCCATTCGCCGCGCGCCCAGCGCGAGCGCGAGCGTGACGACCGCGGGCAGCGACTCGGGTACCGCGGCAACCACCAGGCTGATCGCGGTGACCACCATCAGCTCCACCGACTGCCCGCGGGCCAGGCCCAGCGCCATGACCACCGCGCACAGCAGCACCGCGACGGCGGCGAGCGCTCGCCCGACGCCCACGAGGCGGCGTTGCAGCGGGGTGAGCGCGGGCCCCGCCGTCAGCAGCGCGGCGATGCGTCCCATCGCGCTGTCCGCGCCGGTGGCCGTGGCCACCGCCAGTCCACGGCCACGCGCCACGACCGTGCCCGCGGACAACATCGAACCCTCGTCGTCCGCCGCACGGCCCGGCACAGCCGCGCTCTTATCTACCGGCACTGATTCGCCGGTGAGCGCGGATTCGTCCACCAGCAGCGCCGCGGCCTCGGTCAGTACCGCATCCGCCGGAACGATCTCCCCCTCGCCGAGCACCAGCAGGTCCCCGACGACGACGTCGGCCGACGCGACCTGCTGCTGCTCCCCGTCGCGCACCACCCTCGCGTGCGGCGCGGTCAACGCCCCAAGCGAGCTGATGGCCTGGTCGGCTTTAACCTCCTGGGTGACGCCCACGCTGGTGTTGACCACGATCACCAGTAAGATCACGCCCGCGTCGGTCCAGTCGCCGGTGCCGATGGTCAGCGCCGCGGCCACCAGCAGCACGGCGACCAACGGATCGCGCAGCTGCATCAGCACTCGCCGCCACAGTCGCACCCGCCGCGCCGCCGGCAGCGTGTTCGGGCCCTGGGTCACCAGCCGCCGAGCCGCTTCCGCGGATGACAGGCCGTGGCCGCCAGGCGCCGGAGCGCGGCGGGTTCGGTCCTCGATCGCGGACATGCCGACCGCCCTTCACCCGCGAGCCGGTTCACCTTCTTCTCGGCCTCGGTTCCGGCGCCGGCACGAAGCGACACCGGGGCCGCCGCCTCGAGTCTTGTCCGCCTTCCCGCGCCGCACCCAGGGCCGATCGGCCCGTGCTTGAAGGCCGTGTGGCCCTTAACCCGGCCCAATGCCGACCAGATCGGGCCGTTCGCCACTGGTGCGCTTCATGCGGCGGAGCGAGGGTGTGCTCAGAGGCACCTCGCTCCGCGTAAGGAGGAGATCATGAAGCTCACCTGGCGCGACGCGGCCACCGTGCCGTTCATGGCCGCGATCATCGGCATCTACACCGCACACCTCAATGGCGCCGACGGCTGGCTGCTGGCCAGCACCCGCGGTAACGCCGCCGCGATCCTCGTCCTCGGCACGGTCGGAGGCTGCGGGTTCGGTTCCGCGCAGGAATTGTTCGAACGCGAGCAAGGCCGGGGCGTTCGGCTGCTCTACACGGTCGTCGCGACTGTGCTCGGTGTGACCGCGCTGGCCGCCGCGATCATCGCGCTGGTCTCGGCCAGCGGCGTCGCCCTCGCCCTCCTGTTCGCCGCCACCATGGCGCTGTGGGTGCTTTCCACGCTCCGCCACCTCTTCTCGGCGGGTCATGTGGCGGGATCGTCGCTCGGCCCGAGGACGCACGAGGTGATCGACCAGCCGGGCGTCCGGTACTGATCGCGTCGAACACGACGCGGACCCGGCTGGGTTCAGGCGCCGACCGAGTGTGGCTGTTTGGCGCCGATGCGGTCGCGCACCGCATCCAGGGCTTGCCAGTCGGCGGTGTGCAGCGTGGCGAGCGCGGCGGGGAACACGCCGTCCTGCTCTTTGAGGATGTGCCATTGCAGCAGGTCCAGGGCGCCCAGCAGCCGCGTCGCCCAGGAGCAGTCCCATGACGCGACGCCGCCGGCTCCGGCGAGGATCGCGGTCAACGCCGCGTGTTCGCGGCGCAGCGCGGCGATCTGCTCGGGGAACTCGGCCTCCAGCACCGGGAACAAGCCCTGCTCCTCGACCGCGAAGTGCGCGGCGAGCAGGTCGGCGATCCGCTGTGCCAAGTGCGCCATCCACGCCAGGTCACCGTCGCGGTGAGCCGCGCGGGCCTGTACCGCCAGCTCCATCGCCCGCTCGTGCTCGCTGGCCAACTCGCCGATCGCCGGCACGCTTTGGCAGCCGCAGTATTCGCACATGGCTCCTCCTTCAGCTCGCGAGAACGCCCATGACGCACGCCCATGACTTGAGCGTCGCAGCTGACCGGCCGAGCGGGCAGGGCCGTGGTTCCGCTGATCCGGGGCCGAAGGTCCCGCGGGCCCGGCACCGTCCAGCCACGCCGCGTTATCGCGAGGACGGGGACTATCGCCTCTGTCCACCCGAACGGCGCGCAGCTGTGCTGATGTCATGAACCCGAGTCTGGTTGCTGATGACGAGATCCGCCGGCGGGTGATCGACCGTGTGATCGATGTCGGTGGTGAGGTGCTGGGTATCGAGGTCGAGCACGGCGCGGTGCGGCTTCGCGGCCGAGTCGGCGAAGCCGGACAGCGAGCGCTGGTGAGCGAGTTGATCCTGAAAGTCGACGGCGTGGAAAGCGTGGTCGCGGCGTTGGCGCTGCTCGGCGAGGCGGGCAAAGGGATGACGCGGCGCTGAGCGAGGGCGGCGCTGACCGGCCTGGCGCTCGGGCCGGCTGGTGCGATCGCCGAATGACCGCGCCGGCACGATCGGCGGGCTCACGGTTGAGCGCCGATCGAGAGCCGGTCGACGACCTCGATCACGCCGTCGACCTTCCCGACGAAGTCCAGCGCCCGGCGGGCGAGTCGCCCGTCGGCGACGAAGCCGCCCAGCGTTGCTATGCCGTCGCGCACGCCGACCGTCATCCTTCGCAGATCCTCACCCGGTTCGGGCAGAATCAAGCCGCGCATGATCTCGTCCTGGATCTCAGGGTCCGGCCGCAGGAACACACTGAGCAGGTCCTTCTCGCTGACGATGCCGAGCAGCCGGCCGGCCGTGCTGACCACGGGCAGATGCTTGACGGCGTTGCGGTGCATCAGACGCGCGGCCGTCCCGGCTTCGGTCTGCGGTGTCACCGTTACCACGGGGCTGGTCATCAGCGTGGCCGCGGACACGGCGCGCATCGGGTGGTGCGGCGGAGCGCTGCGCGGGTCCGCTCGGGCGGGCGAGGGACCGGCGAGTCGGCGCGCTTGCTGCTCGATGAGATCGGCCGCGCACACGATGCCGATCACGTGGCAGTCTTCATCGAGCACCGGTACGGCACTGATCTCGCGGTCGAACAAGATCCGTGCGATGTCCTTGAACGGCGTGTAACTCTGCACCGAGACGACGTCCCATGTCATCACGTCGCATACCTTCGCGGTCATCGTGCGCCTCCTTACACACTCGAGTCTCGGGCGTCGCGCGCTGCGTCAATAGAGGCATTCGTACCTGACCCGCCTGCCGGACATCAGCGAGCAGCTTGCACCTGGCCGGCCGCGCGGCGCCGACGGTAGCGGCGCAGTTCGTCAGCGCCCCAGACGATGAACGGGAACGGGGCGACCGTGGCCAGTTGCACCGGGCTGAGCGCTGCGGTGCCGAAGGCCGCGTGCAGCGGCGGCAGGTAGATCAGCGCAGCGGCGAACAACAGCGAGGCGCCGATCCCGGCCAGCAACGGGCGGTTCGATAGCACTCCCACGGCGCGCAGCGAGGCATGGTCGGTGCGCACCGCGAACGCCGAGCCGATCTGGCAGGCGACGATGCTGAGCCACGCGGTGGTGGTGGCTTGCTGGTAGGCGCGGTGGAGGGGCGTTCCCGTGCCGACCGCGGCCCCCGGGTGCCAGCCGGCCCGCAGCAGCGTGACGAAGTAGGCCGCCATGACGAGGCTCGCGGAGATCACGCCGAGAAATCCCCACGCGCGCATCAGCAGCGCTCTGTTGATCACGCTCTCGCTGCGTTTGCGCGGAGGGCGCTCCATGATGCCTGGCTCGGCCGGTTCACGGGAGAGCGCGAGCGCCGGCAGCGTGTCGGTGCCCAGGTCTATCGCGAGGATCTGCATGACGGTCAGCGGGAGCGGGACCAGTCCGCCGCAGAGCGCGAATACCACGAAGGGGACCAGTTCGGGCAGCAGGTGCGCGAAGATGTAGGTGATGAACTTGCGCACGTTGTCGTAGGCGCGGCGCCCGGCTTCGATCGCCGCGACGATGCTGGCGAAGTCGTCGTCGGTCAGCACCATCGTGGCCGCCTGCCTCGCCACCTCGGTCCCGGATCGACCCATCGCGATGCCGATGTCCGCGCGGCGAAGCGCGGGGGCGTCGTTGACCCCGTCGCCGGTCATCGCGACGACTTCGCCCAGGTCGCGCAGCGCGTCGGCGATGCGCAGCTTCGCCTCCGGAGCGCTGCGCGCGAAGACGAGCTCGCCGGGCGAGGTGAGCAGTTCGTCGAGTTGCGCCTCGCTCATCGACTCCAGCGCGCCGTCCGAAACGACGCTCGGCCGGTCTGCGCCGATGCCGACTCGGCGCGCGATCTCGGCGGCGGTCAGGCCGTTGTCGCCGGTGACCACGTGGATGCGGATGCCCGCGCGGTGTGCGCGCGCGATCGCCGCGGCGACGTGGGGGCGAGGCGGATCGAGCAAGGCGATCAGACCCAGCAGGCACAGCCCTTGCTCGGCGGCCTCGCGTTCGTGCGGCACCGGCTCACCGGGTGCCGCGAGCCGATCGGCGATGGCGAGCACGCGCAATCCCCGCCGCGCCCAGCGATCGACGGCGCGGGCGACTTCAGCGCGGTCTCTTCCGGTCAGCGGTCTGCGCAGGCCCGTATCGAGGACTGCGCTGCATCGTTCGAGGACGACCTCGGGGGCGCCTTTGGTGTGCGCCACCCACGGGACCGCTGCTTGCCGCTGCGGACCGCGCCCCGGTTGCGAGGCTGGGTCGACGGTGGTCATCAGCTTGAGTTTGGGGTCGAAGTGGAACAAGGCGAAGCGTCGCGCGTCGCGCTCGGCGGCGTCGATCGCGCAGCCGGAAGCCAGCGCCGCTTCGAGCAGCGCCAACTCGGTCGGGTCGCCGAGGGCCGGCTGGTCGGGTCCGCCTTGCACCACGGCGGTGGTGCACAGGGCGGCGGCTTGCAGGAGCGGCCGGGCATCGGACCGGCCGTTGCCGGAAGGGTCCGTGGCGGGTGCGGACGAGTCCGCGGGGCTCCACGTCGCGGCGACGGTCATCCGGTTCTCGGTCAGCGTTCCGGTCTTGTCGGTACAGATGACCGTCGTCGATCCCAGCGTCTCGACTGCGGACAGCCGTTTGACCACGGCGCCGCGCCGGGCCAGATCGCGCACGCCCACGGCGAGCGCCAAGGTGATCGTCGGCAGCAGGCCCTCGGGGACGTTCGCGACCAGCAGGCCGATCGCGAAGCTGACCGCGGCGCCGAGCGTGAGCCCGGCGAGCAGGCCGAGCGGGAGGAAAGCGGCCGCGGCCCCCAGACCCACGGCCGCGATCAGCCATGCGACCCGCTTGACTTGGTGCTCAAGCGGGCTCTCGTCGTGTTTGACCCGCTGGCTCAGCGCGGCCACGCGCCCGAGCTCGGTTCCCATGCCCGTGGCCGTGACGATGGCGCGTGCCTGGCCTCCGGTGACCACGGTGCCGCTGAACACGAGATCTCGGCTGCGCAGCAAGGGGCCGCCCGCGTCGACGAGATCGGCCGCGCGGTATACGGGCACAGATTCCCCGGTCAACGCCGCGAGGTCCACTTCGAGACTGCCCGCGCACAGCCGGGCATCGGCGCAGACGCGTTCGCCTTCGTCGAGCAGAACCAGGTCTCCCGGAACGAGTTGGTCGGCGGGAATCTCATGCGGGCGGCCGTCACGCACCACCCGGGCCCGCTCGGGCAGAAACGCCGCCAGCGCCTCGACGGCTTGTTCGGCATGCATCTCCTGCACGAACGCGAAAACCGCGTTCAACACGATCACCGCGCCGATGGCCGCCGTGAGGTTCGGGCTGCCGGTCGCCCCGGCCAGCACCGCCGCCATGGCGAGCAACAACGCCAGCGGATGCGTGAACTGCCGCGCCAGTTCGGTCGGCCAACGGCGGCCGCCACGGCGTATCAGACTGTTGGGTCCGTAGGCGATCAGCCGGCGCGCCGCCTCGCGCTCCGAGAGCCCGTCCGGTGAGCTGTCCAGGTCCGCGAACAGCGCGCCCAACGGTTCGCGCGGATCGACGGCGACGCGCAGCGCCGCTTGACCGCGCGGTTCCCGGTGCAGAGAACTCGGGATCGGTTGCGCCATCGGCTCGGCTCCCCTCGGACGCGTACGTCGCGCCATCAGATCCAGGCTTGGGCCGCCTATGCCTACTCCCCCAGGGCCGAAGGACCCGAGGCGCGCGGCGTCCGTCCCGACGAACCCGGCGGGTGCGCCGCTCGACGCCGGCCAGCAGTGACCGAGGTCGACGCGCGCCGGCTCGGGCCGGGTGAAACTCGGGTCGCGCGGTGCTGCGGGAAAACCATTTCCGGGTTTGTTCCCGGTTCAATCTTTTGTGCCGCACCGGGTGAAACCGGGTTTTCGAAACCAAGTGCATTGAGCATTGGCACACCAGTCACGTGAGTACGATCAGGCACCTCGGTTAAACACTTCCGCACTGATTCGGTGAAACACGGTCAATTCTCATGAAAACCCGATCAGTTATCTTGACTGGCCATGATCCGGTCGCCTACCTTCGTAGCAGTGTTCTGGGAAGGGCGCTGCCCCCCTCTTCCGGAACACTTGTTCATGCACGTCATCAGGCTCGTAATAACCGCACATGCCAGCCGCAGCGTTCGATGGAACGGCGATGCGCGGGCGATGCGCATGAGCGCGCTGTCACGCGAATGGGCCGTGGAATTCCGCCTGCATAGCACGACGGAAAACGAGCGCCGCGCCCCGGGGCGGTTGGTCCGGCATTCGCGCAGGCGCCACCGCCATGCCCACGCGAGGAGAACGCGACATGGTTCAGTTGCAGGAACACACCGTCGAAACCGTCCAAGCCACCGCGATCGACGCCGCCCGCCGGGCCACGGCCGCCCTGCTGTGCCTGGGCGTGAGCGTCGTGCACGTCATCGACCAAGGGGGCGTACCCGGCAGCAAGGATCCGGCGTACGTCGGCGCCGGCTACTACGTCCTGGAGATCGCCGGCGTCATCGCGGCACTGCTGCTCATCCAGTCCGGTTCGGTCCTCGGCTGGCTGCTCTCGCTCGGCGTCGCCGCCGGCCCGATCGCCGGTTACATCCTCTCCCGCGGCCCCGGCCTGCCCGACTACCACGACGACAGGGGCAACTGGAACGAACCGCTCGGCGTCGTCAGCCTCATCGTCGAGGGCTTCCTGCTCCTGCTCGCGGTCATCCCGATCCGCACCGCCAGGAAGCGCTCGCAGGCCTCGGCGTAGCCGTGCCGCGCCGCGGTCAGGGCGGGCCGTCAGGACGGCGTGCCCGCCGCGCTGACCGCCGGTTCGTGCGCGAGCATCTCAGCCCTCTGCTTGATGCCGAGCAGCATCTTGCGTTCCATCACCAGGCTCCCCGGCTCCATCACGTACATGTCGAACGCCGCGGTCACCGGAGTGCGGTGGGGCCTGGTGATCCGGTTGCGGCTGACCAACCGGGTGCTCTCGCCGTGCGCGCCCTGGGAGTAGAGCCCGAACGACCACACCCACGCGTCGTCGTCGGAACGGAAGACCAGGGCCCGCTCGGGTTCGAGCACCGCGAGGCGCAGGACCGGCCCATTGCGCCCAAGTCGCTGTGCGTCGCCGATCTGCGGGTGCTGGAACTCGGGCAGCACTTGATCAGCGCTGTGGATGCCCAACCCGAACAGGTTCTCGATCCAGTCGTAGGTGTACGCACCGCCGCGGCCCGGCCCCATCTGCACGAGCCAGGGCCACACAGCGGAGGCGGGAGCGTCGATGGTGATGGCCCGCGTGGTCACGACGGACGCGGAGGGCAGCAGGTCGTCGCCGGGCATCTCGCGTACTCGTTCTTCGTGCGTCGCGCCCCAGGTCAAGCAGCGCTTGCGGAAGAGTGCCGGGTAGCCGGCGGCGAACAGCGCCGCGCTTTCCACCACGTGCCGGGTCGTGTGCCGGGTGTGTCTGGTGTTCGACATCGTGTGCTTGCCTCCGGTTCAGTTCAGCAGCGCGTCGAGGGTCACGAATCCGTAGCCGCGGGCCTTGAGGGTTTGGATGATGCCGCCGAGCGCGGCGGCGTCGAGCGTGGTGTGGTCGGTCGGGTTCGAGCCGCAGTGCATCAGCACGATCTCGCCGGGCTGCAGGGCGTTGATAACCCGGTCGCGCACGGTCTGCGCGGTGATGCCGCCGCTGGTGCCCTTCCAGCCGAGGCTGTCCACGGTCCAGCGCACCGGGACGTAACCGGCGGCATTGACCGCGCCGATCGTGGCGCTGTTGCGATCACCGTACGGGAAGCGGAACCACGGGCGCGGATCCGCTCCGGTCACCGAGCCGATCGCCGCGCGCGCCAGGGTCAGCTCGCTGGTGATCTGCGCCCGGGTGAGCGCGGTGAAGTACGGATGGTCCATCGAGTGGTTGCCGATGCGCTGGGCCGAGGCGATCTGGCGGGCGGCCGCGGGGAACTGATCGACGAACTCGCCGGTCAGGAAGAAGGTGGCGGGCACGCCTTCGGTGCGCAACGTGCCGAGGATCGAGGAGACGCCGTCCGCGTTCGCTCCAGCGTCGAAGGTCAGCGCGACGACGTGGCGGGAGGTGGGGATGCGTTCCCAGTCCGTCCCCGCCAAGCGCGCAGGGAACGGCGCGGACGTCGAGGGCGGTGCCGGACGCGAGGTCGTGCGCGGCGGCGCAGGCGGCGGTGACGGCTTGCCCTTCGGCGCCGCAGTGGTCGGCGACGGGCCCGGCGGGGTGTGTGCCGTGGACGGAGCCAACGAGACAGCCGGAACCGAGGACGAGCTCGCCGGGCTCGCGGGCGCGTTCGATGCGCCCGCGCCCCCGCTCCCGCACGCGGCGACCGACGTCACGGCGAGTGTCGTGCACACCGTGAACCCGACGATCAAAAACGACCGAGCAGACATGACCTTCACGACCTGGCGTCCGAGCGCGTCACGCAACACACCCGACGACGCGGTTGCTCGATGCGCTTGCTCTCAGTTTCAGTCCCGGGGGCGGGCAACCTCAGGGCCGAGAGTCATCGGTGCGGGGGCCGATCGTCACATCAATGGCCGTGCCGCGCTGACACAGCCCGCTGCCGAGCACACCACACACGCGTCATGGCGTGACTCCCGACAGGTTCAGCCCGACGATTCCGGCCAGTACCAGGCCGACCGATACCAGCTTGAGCACGGACACCGTCTCGTCCAGCACGATCATGCCGACGATGGCCGTGCCCGCGGTCCCCAGACCGGTCCACACCGCGTACGCCGGCCCGATCTCCAGCCCGCGCAGCGCCCAGGTGAGCAGCCCGAAGCTGATCAGCGCGCACACGGCGAACCCGGCAGTCGGCCACGGCTTGGTGAACGTCTCGCTCTGCTTGAGCAGAATCGCGAACGCCGTCTCGAAAAACCCGGCGATCACGACGATGAACCATGCCACCGCGGCGCCTCCCTTCCGTAAGCAGCGCGTCGGAGTGCGCGCCTCCCTGTCTGATTCCCAACCCGGCGCTGCTCCAGCGGCAACAGGCTTTGGTCCCGCGCGTTACTCGCGAAGGACCGGGAGAGCGCGCGGACGATCGCATGCCGTCGGCCGAATCGGCGCAGCTCGACCGCGCCGCCTGATCGCGGGTCCGACGGCTTGATGGCGGAGGTCAGGGTCGCAGGTCCCTCGTCCCTAGAGCCCAATCACCCTGACCGTGCGGCACGTTCAGCGGGATCGTCGAGATGACAGAGACGATCGGCGCGCAACGACGGGCCGGCGAACCTCGGCGTGCCGCAGTTGCGCGCTTTCGGCAAGGAGGCCGCGATGACCACCACTGAACCGATCCACCACGAGCGCATCGTGGTCGGTGTGGACGCCTCGCAGCACGCGGCGCGCGCGGCTGACTGGGCCGGGGACGAGGCGGCACGGCGCGGCGTCGCGCTGCACGTGGTCCACGCCCTCGACAGCGACCCCAGCTCGGCCCTGATCGATTCCGGCGCCGACTCCAGTTCGGCCCTGATCGATTCCGGCACCGGCTCCGGCCGTGTCCATACCGCCGGCGAAGCCGCCGACCAGTTGCTCGCGGAAACGCAGCATCGCATCCTCGGCGCGCATCCGTCGTTGACGGTGACCACCGAACTGGCGCACCGGGCCGCGGCGGGTGCGCTGGTCCTGGCCAGCCGTGAGGCCGCGCTGCTTGTCGTCGGCACGCGGGGGCGCGGCGGTTTCGCCGGCCTTCCAGTCGGTTCGGTCAGCGCGCGGCTGGCCGCGCACGCGCACTGCCCGGTCGTGATCCTGCGGGCGCGCGGCCACCACCAGACCCCGCTTCAGGAGGTCGTGCTCGGCATGCAGGCGCATACGGCGCAGGAAGCCATCCTGTTCGCCTTCACGCAGGCCGCGCGGGCCGGTGCCGGGGTGCGCGCCGTGCATGCCTGGGTGCCGTATCCGGCTCACGCGCAGGGCTACATCAGCGACACCGACATCATCGCCCGCAACGCCGCCGAACAGATGGTCGCGGATCTGGCGCCGGTTCGAGAGAAGTTCCCGGACGTGCATGTGACGCTCAGCGTGCAGCGCGGGCATCCCGCCGCAGTGCTCGCGGACGCGTCGGAACGCGCGCAGCTGACCGTGGTCGGCGCGCACCGCCACCGTCATCCGCTCTCGCTCGGGCTCGGCCCGGTCATCCACGGGGTGCTGGGCCAAGCGCAGTCACCGGTCGCCGTGGTGCCGGTGCCCTAAGGGCGCGCCCTAAGCGAGACCTTCGGCGGTGCCATCAGGGGCCTTTGACCGGTGGATGGCTCGCGGATCGGCAGGACCCTGAAATCGAGGGGAAGTGATCGCCGATCACTTCTCGACCGAGCACGACCGGAGCAGCATCATGAGCACCTTCGCAACGCCAGAGCGCATCGTCGTCGGCATCGACGGGTCACCCGACGCGGCGCACGCCGCCGCGTGGGCGGCGGAAGTGGCCGCACGTCGCGGCGCCGGACTGCACCTGCTGCACGCGCTCAACCTCACCGGGGTCTCCTCGCTGCTGAGCCGGCTGCCGTTCGAGGAGTACCGCAAGAACGAGACCAAACACGCCGAGGTGATGCTCGACGAGCTGCGCGCCGACCTGCTGCGTGCCCGCCCCGGGCTGAGCACCAGCACGGAGATATCCCCGGACGATCCGACCGAGACGCTGGTCGCCGCTACCCGCCAAGCCCGGCTGACCGTGATCGGCACGCGCGGGCGCGGCGGTTTTCCCGGGCTCGCGCTCGGCTCGGTCGGCCTGCGTCTGGCCGCTCACTGCCACGGCCCGATCATCCTGGTTCCCGGCAGGCAGGAACCAGGCAGTGCCGCTCCCGAAGCGCCACGGAAGGAAATCGTGCTGGGCGTGGCGGCGCGAGAGCCGTCGGCAGTGATCGGTTTCGCGTTCGACCTCGCCCGGGAGTGGGGCGCCGACGTGCGCGCGGTGCACGCGTGGCAGTTGATACCGCCCTATAACGGCTACTACTACATCGAGCCGTCCGTGCTGGCCACCACGGCCGGGGAACTGCTCAGTGCCGCACTCGAACCCACCCGCCGCGCCCACGGATCGGTGACCTGTGTCGCGGACGCGGTGTGCGCGACACCCGCAACCGCCCTGATCGAGAAGGCTCGCGGCGCCCGGCTGCTCGTGCTCGGCGCGCACCGGCACCGCTCGGCGCTCTCCCTCGGCGTCGGCCCGGTTCTGCACGCGCTGCTGACCCACGCGCCCTGCCCCGTGGCCGTCGTGCCGCTCGCGCCACACGGCGCTTAGACGGTGTTGGGGACGGCGGCCACCAATAGGCGACGATCGGCCCGCCCGATCGAGACCTTCGGCACGGTCCGCCGCACGGTCTGCGGAACAAGAATCCAGATGACGAAACCCGACCCGAACGACGCTTAGAGCGGAGACGATCCCCATGGCGACGCAACACGGACTACACCCGACCGGCCGACTGCACGGGCGCACCCGCCCGGCTGACGCGGCCGCGACCGAACCGCGCGCGGGCACCAGCACCGCGATCGGCCTGCGCGAGAGCGCGATCGCGGCGCTGCGCATCGGCACCGGCTTCGCCTTCTTCTGGGCGTTCCTGGACAAGACCTTCGGCCTGAACTACTCCACCCCGTCCGCCAGGGCCTGGATCCACGGCGGCTCGCCGACCAAGGGCTTCCTCGCCAGCGTCAACGTCGGCCCCTGGCAGTCGATGTACCACGCGTGGGCCGGAAAGCAGTGGGCCGACTGGCTGTTCATGCTCGGTCTACTCGGTATCGGCCTGGCCTTGATCCTGGGCATCGGGCTGCGGTTCGCCGCCGTCGCCGGCACCGTTCTGGTCGCGTTCATGTGGTTCGCGGTCTTCCCGCCCGCCCAGCACGCCGCCGACGGTTCAGCGACCGGATCGGTCAACCCCTTCGTCGACGAGCACGTGATGGACGCCCTCGCGCTGATCGCGATCGCCGCGTTCGGCACGGGCAGCCGGCTGGGGCTCGGCGCGATGTGGAAGAAGATGCCGTTCGTCGATAGGCACAGCGCGCTGCTATAGGCGCACCCGCCAAATCGTCGGGCCGCAACCGCCGGGGTTGCGGCCCGACCCGTCCGTAGTCGGGCTCTGCCGTACTGATCCGGCAGTCCTACCCGCGCACCCTCTTACGTCCATGGCGAACGTCCCGCCGAATCAGGACTCATGCATCTGCCGCGACGCTCCGTTCGCATCTGACGCGAAGGCCGCACCCGTCCGACGCTCGAAGAAAGGAGCAGGGCTCAGACGTCGGACCCGCCCGAGCCAAGGACACCATGAACATCACTCGCCTGACGAGCGCCGCGGTCGCTTCGGCGTTCGTCCTCACGCTCGCGACGGTCAGCGCATGCGGCAGCGGCAGCGGCGGCCCGACCACGTCCGGTTCAGCGCCCAGCGCCCCGATGACCTCGGCCCCCGCGCAGACCTCGCCGACCGGTCCCAGCGCCACGCCCACCCCGACGCCGAGCCGCACGACACCGGCCCCGCGGCCCACCACCTCGGCTCCGGCATCACCGCGCACGGTGGTCTCCCGCGTCACGTACGCGTGGCACTGGCCGAACGACCCGGCGAAGCCTGGCAGCGTGACCCACCGGCAATCGGTCCCGCCGGTTCCCGAACTGATCCGCATCGGCGCCGGCGACCACCCGGCCACCCACGGCGAGCGCGCCTTCAACCGGATGAGCTTCACCTTCACGGCCGGATTCCCGAGCTACCATTTCGAGTTCGTCGACCACCTGGTCGCGGACGGCAGCGGGAAGACCGTCCCGCTGGCGGGCGACGGGGTCCTGCGCATCGTCTTCAACACCGCCCAGGCGCACACCGCCAGCGGTGCGTCCTCAGTCCTCCAGCAGCCGTCGCGGCACCTGGGACTGAGCCGCATGGTGGACTACGCGAACGCGGGTGACTTCGAGGGCTACGTGACTTACGGCATCGGTGTGGAGCAGCCGATCGAGCACTCCAACCCGCAGTTCGCGGTGCGCGCCTACGAGGTGGAAACCGTCACGCCGAGCGGGCAACACCAGTACACCATCGCGCTCGACATCGACGCCTCCGCCCGGTGAGGCGGGACGAAAGTCCCGGTGCCAGCCGGCCAAGCGCCCCTGGGCGGGTCCTGCCGCCGCGGGCCACGCTGGGAGCATGACCGCGACGCTGCCTCACCCGCTTCACCTTCGCCGGGATCCGGTGGCCGTGAACAATCCGCTCGCCGCGGGACTGGAGCGGCGGCGCTGGGAGGTGCGCGGCACCGTGCAGGGCGTCGGCTTCCGGCCGTTCGTCCACCGGTTGGCGACCGAATTGGCGCTGGCCGGCCGGGTGCGCAACACCGGTGGCGCCGTGCTGATCGAGGCGGAGGGGCGCCCGCCCGCGCTCGACGCCTTCGAGGTGCGGCTGCGCGCCGAGGCCCCGCCGCTGGCCGTGATCGCCGCGCTGGTCCAGCTGCCCGCAACGCCCGGCGGGCTGCCGGCCGGGTTCGTCATCGAGGAGTCGATGGCTCTCGAAGCCGGCGCGGACGCGGCCCCGGCTGCCGCGCATCGCGACGTGCCGCCGGACGCCGCGACCTGTGACGCGTGCCTGGCAGAGCTCTTCGATCCAGATAACCGCCGCTACCGCTACCCGTTCATCAACTGCGTGGACTGCGGCCCGCGTGCCACGATCATCGGTGCGCTGCCATACGACCGGCGGCGCACCACGATGACAAAATTCGACCTCTGCGACGCCTGCGCCGCCGAGTACCGCGATCCGGCGAACCGCCGCTTCCACGCCGAGCCGGTCGCCTGCTCCGACTGCGGACCGCGCCTGCTGTGGCGGGACGGCGCGAGCGCCGTGCAGGCCGGCGAGGTGGTGGCCGAGGAGGCCCTGCGCGCCGCGGTCGCGTGTGTGGCCGGGGGCGGCATCATCGCGCTCAAGGGGCTGGGCGGATACCAGTTCGTGTGCGACGCGACGAATGCGGCGACGGTCGCGTTGTTGCGCAAGCGCAAGCGTCGCCCGAGCAAGCCGCTCGCCGTCATGGTCGCGAATCTGCGCGCGGCCGAGCACTACGCGTACCTGTGCACTGCGGAGCAGCAGGTGCTGACCGGCCCGGCGCGGCCGATTCTGCTGGTCGAACCCCGTACGCCGCGCGGCTACCCGCCGATCGCGCCCGGCGTGCGATGCGAGAGCCCGACGCTCGGCCTGTTCCTGCCCACCATGCCGCTGCACCACCTGCTGCTGCGCGCGCTGAACCGGCCGCTCGTGGTGACCAGCGGCAACCTCGGCGGCGAGCCGATCATCATCCATGACGAGGAGGCCGCGGCCCGGCTCAGCGCGGTCGCGGACGGGATCTGCAGTCACGACCGGCCGATCCTGGCCCGCTATGACGACTCGGTGGCGACCGTGAACGCCGACCGGCCGAGCGTCGTGCGCCGCGCCCGCGGCTACGCCCCTGCGCCGCTTTCGCTCCCGATCCCGGCGCGCCGTCCCGTGCTCGGCGTCGGCGCGCAACTCAAGCACACCTTCGCCCTCGCGCAGCGCGACACCGCGATTGTGAGTGCGCACATCGGCGACCTCGAGGACGCGGCGACTCACGGCGCCTTCCTGCGCTGCCTGGAGCGCCTCAGTCGCCTGCACGCGATCGTCCCCGAATACGTCGCACACGACCTGCACCCCGGTTACCTCTCGACCCAGTACGCCGGTAAGTTCCCCGAAGGACGACGGATCGGGGTTCAACACCACCACGCACACATCGCCTCGTGCGCTGCCGAACACGCACTGACCGAGGATGTGATCGGCGTCGCGTACGACGGTCTTGGGCTCGGCGACGACGGGACGTTGTGGGGCGGCGAGATCCTGGTCGCGAACCTCGTCGGCTACACCCGGCTCGGACGCTTCGCCCGCGCTCCGCTGCCCGGCGGTTCCGCCGCGGTGCTGCACCCCGCGCGGATGGCGCTCGGCTACCTCGCCGGATTGGAGCCACTGGGCGGCCCGCAGTTCGATCCGGACGCGATGCGCTGCTTCACCGATCGGCTGGACCAGCGCGAAGTATCCACGGTGCTGCGCATGGTGGATCGGCGGATCAACGCGCCGGCGGCGTCCAGCGCCGGGCGGCTCTTCGACGCGGCCGCCGCGCTACTCGGCCTGCCGACGCGTACACCGGCCGGCGCACCGGTCAGCTTCGAGGGCGAGGCGGCGATCGCGTTGGAGAACGCCGCAGCCGGGGTTTCCGCGCCACCCCTGCCATGGCGGCTCACCTACGTGGACGCGCTGTGCGTCTACGACCCGCGCCCTACACTGGCCGCCCTGCTCGACGGCATCGCCGCAGGCACATCACCCGCCCGGCTGGCCGCCGGCTTCCACGGGGCGCTCGCCGAGGCGACCACGGCAATGGTCGAACACGCCGTCCGCGTCGTCGGCAGCAAGCCGGTGTGCCTTTCCGGCGGTGTGTGGCAGAACCGGCGACTGACCGCGGCAGTCGTCGCCAACCTCGAGAACGCCGGCCTCGACGTCTTCGTCAACCAGCGCGTTCCGTGCAATGACGGCGGTATCAGCTACGGTCAGGCCGCCATCGCGGCGGCGCGTCTCGGACAGAGGTGACCACGATGTGCCTCGGAATTCCCGGGCGGATCACGCAGATCCGTGACGCCGACCCGTTCCCGTTCGCGTTGGTCGACTACGGGGGCGTGCGCAAGGAGGCCTGCCTGGCCTACATCCCGGACGCGAAGACGGGCGAATACGTGATCGTACATGTCGGGTTCGCCATCGCGCGGGTCGATGAGGCGGAGGCGCTGCGCACACTCGACGTGCTGCGCGCGATGGGAGACCAGGTCGCCCAGGAACTCGGGGAGCCGCTGCGATGAAGTATCTCGACGAGTACCGCGATCCGGTACTGGCCCGCAGCCTGCTGGCCCAGCTGCGCGCCACGGCGACCCGGCCGTGGCGGATCATGGAGGTCTGCGGCGGCCAGACGCACACGCTGGTACGCCAGGGCATTGACGAACTGCTTCCGGCCGGGATCCGGATGATCCACGGCCCGGGCTGCCCGGTCTGCGTCACGCCGCTTGAGATCATCGACAAGGCGTTGGCGATCGCCGCTCGCCCCGAGGTGATCTTCACCTCCTTCGGCGACATGCTGCGCGTGCCGGGTTCGCGCACCTCGCTCGCGCAGCTGCGCGCGGCCGGCGCGGACGTGCGGGTGGTCTACTCCCCCATGGACGCCGTGGGCCTCGCGCGGGATCACCCGCAGCGGCAGGTGGTCTTCTTCGCCGTCGGGTTCGAGACCACCGCCCCGGCGAACGCGGGCGCGGTGCTCGTCGCGCAACGGCTCGGGCTGGCGAACTTCTCCATCCTGGTCAGCCACGTGCTGGTGCCTCCGGCGCTCACCGCGATCCTGGAATCGGAGCGCTGCGAAGTGCAGGCTTTCCTCGCGGCCGGCCATGTGTGCGCGGTGATGGGCTGGACCGAGTACGAGCCGCTGGCCGCCAAGTACCACGTGCCCATCGTGGTGACCGGATTCGAACCCTTAGACCTCCTCGAAGGCATCCTCATGACGGTGCGTCAACTCGAGGACGGCCGGGCCGAGGTGGAGAACCAGTACGTCCGCGCGGTGCGCCGCGCCGGCAACAACGCCGCGCAGGACGCGATCCGCCGGGTGTTCCAGATCACCGATCGCACCTGGCGCGGTATCGGACCGATCCCGGCCAGCGGCTTGAGGCTCGCCGACGCGTACGCCCACTTCGACGCCGAGCAGCGTTTCGGCACCGGCGACGTGCGCGCGGTCGAGGAACCCCGGTGCATCGCCGGGCGCATCCTGACCGGGCAGTCGCTGCCGACCGACTGCGCGGCATACGGCACGGATTGCACGCCGCGCACGCCGCTCGGCGCGCCGATGGTGTCCGGCGAGGGCACCTGCGCGGCGTTCTACACCGCGGGACGCAGGGCCCCTCGCCCCGTACCCGCAGCCGACCTGACCAATGCCCCGAATCGCAGGTGAGGACGCCATGTCAGTGATCAACGATCCGATCCAAGCGACCTGCCCGGTGCCGCACACGGAGCACGAGCGCGTGCTGCTCGGGCACGGCTCCGGCGGTCAGCTCTCCGCGCGCCTGCTGCACGACGTGATCGTGCCCGCACTCGGCGCGGCGGCCGCGGACCTCAGCCTCGACGACGCCGCGGTGCTCGACCCGGAACTGTTCGCCGTTGCCGGCGAAGCGACGCCTGGATCCGCCGTGGTCACCACGGACTCCTTCGTCGTCGACCCGCTGCGGTTCCCGGGCGGGGACATCGGCACACTCGCGGTGCACGGCACGATCAACGACCTGGCCATGCGCGGAGCGCAGCCGCTCGCGCTGACCGTCGCGCTCATCGTGGAGGAGGGTTTCCCGCTGGCCGAACTGCGCGACCTGGTCGAGTCGGCAGGGCTGGCCGCCGCGGCGGCCGGCGTCCCGATCGTCGCGGGCGACACCAAGGTGGTCGGGCGCGGCTGCGCGGACAAGCTGTTCATCAACACCACGGGCTTCGGCCGCCGCGCTCCGCAGGTGCGCTGCTCGGCCACCGCGATCCAAGCCGGCGACGCGATCCTGCTCTCCGGCCCGATCGGCCTGCACGGCGTGACGGTGCTGGCCACGCGCGAAGACCTCGGCTTCGACGCCGATCCGCAGCTGCGCTCCGACACCAAGCCGCTGCACCGGCTCGCGCAGGCGATGCTCGACGCGGGCGGCGCGGACGTCCATGCGCTGCGCGATCCGACCCGCGGCGGCCTGGCCTCGGCCCTCAACGAACTGGCCGACGCGTCGGGTGTCGGCATGCTCGTCGAGGAGAGCGCCATCCCGGTGCCGCCCGTCGTCGCAGCGGCCTGCGACCTGCTCGGGCTCGACCCGCTGCACGTGGCCAACGAGGGCTGCGCCGTCGCGTTCGTCCACCCGGCCGGCGCCGACGCCGTGCTCGCCGCGATGCGCGCATGCCCCGAGGGCGCGCAGGCGGTGCGCATCGGCACCGTCGTCGCCGACAACCCGGGCCGCGTCGCGCTTCACACGCTCGTCGGCGCCTACCGCATCGTCGACATGCTCGTCGGCGAGCAGCTTCCGCGGATCTGCTAGGTCGCGTCGTTTGGGGAAACCGCCGGCCGATCAGAGACCGGCGATTGTGATTCGTGCCCGCCGAGGTCCAGCCGGAAGGGCGGGTACACGTCGGTCATGAGGCTGACATAGGCGACGACGCGCAGCACCCACCGGTTGAGGCCGATGACGAGTTCGAAGATCTCCGGCAGGTATGCGCCGGTGAAGGCGAGCGCCACCGCGGCGATCAGCACCAGTATCCCGATCAACCCGAGACCCGGCGTGCCGGCGATCCGGTAGCCGCCCAGCAGGATGCCCACGACGATGTAGTGCGGGATCGCCAGCAGCCACCACTTGACCAGCGCCAGGCCCCGGGAAAGCTGCTCGGGGTAGGCGACGTCCAGCCGCGCCGGATAGTCGGGAACGTCGGCGAGCGTGAAGGGCGGATAGCGATCGGTGCCCAAGGAGCCGTACGAGTAGTAGGCCACCCGCCAGCCCCAGCGCAGCACGCCGACGTTGAACTCGAAGATCCCCCGCGGGTACCGGCCGGTGAAGACGATCGCGAACATGGCCACGACGGTGAGCACGAAATAGGCGACGCTCAGGAACCACAGCACGATGTAGTGCGGGATCGCCAGCAGCCACTTGACCAGCCACAGCCAGCGCGAGAGTGGCGCGTCGAGGTCGGCGTTCACCGTGATCGGCCGCCTGATGCCGGCCGTGGGGGCCGTGGGCGCCGGAATGTACGCGGTGGTCATCGCACACCGCCCGGCTCGGCCGCGGGCTGCGCGTCGGACCGCAGCTGTTCGGCGATCTGCTTGCCCCAGGCGGCGATCTCGGCCCAGTCGCGGTCGTCGCCATCCGCGATGTGCATCACCGCCATGATCACGCGGTGGAAGACGCCGAGCCGCGCGCGTTCCATCCTGCCGCTGAACACGCGGTGCTCTCGGGCCGCGGTGGCTGCGATGATCGCCGAAGCATTGACCGGGGGCTGCGATTCCTCGCGCGACCGGTCGCCGACGGGGCCGCTGGAGAACAGCCAGACCGGCCGTCCGTTCAGCTGCCCGGAAACCCGCTTCACCAGACTGCGGGCGGCGGGCAGCCAGCGACCCAGGTACACCCCGCTGCCGAGCACTACGGCGTCGTAGCCCTGCAGGTCGGTCACCTGCTCGGGGGCGCGTAGCTCGGCCGGCACGCCGTTGTCGCACAGCGCCTTCGCGAGCGCCTCACCGATCTGCGCCGTGGCCCCGTGCCTGCTCGCCACAGATATCAATACCTTCATAGTTTGCTCCCTGACTGACAGCAGGCTCCGTCAATAGCTGCGGACCCTGCGATGGCCGGAGAAGACGCCCTTGTACGGCGAGTCCAAGTCCGGCTGCAGGTCGGTGTCGTCCTCGGCGTAGATCAGGTCGCTTTCCACCGCGACCACGCCGTCGATGCGCCGCACCGCGTGCTCGGCGATGCGCACCGTGCTGCGCCGGTCCATCCGGCCGGAAAGCAGCACCCTGCCGTCGTTCACCTGCACGCTCCAGCCCTCGGGATCGATCCAGAACGAGTCGACCAGCAGCGAGCGCACGTCCTCGGCGAGCTCGTCGTCGGTGCGCAGGAAGACGCGCAGGATGTCGCGCCGGCTGACGATGCCGACCAGCCGGCCCGTCGCGTCGACGACCGGCATGCGCTTGATCCGGTGCGCCTCGAGCCTGCGGGCCGCCTCGGCGACGTCCTCGCTGGGGCCGATGGTGATCGCCGGCGCGGTCATCAGCTCGACCGCCAATGCGGCCCGTGCCTTGTGGCGGGACTGGGACTCCTTCGGCGTCAGCGGCGGCCTGCCCGGATCCGGCTCGTGCGACCTGGCCTCCTTGGGCAGCAGGTCGGCCTCGGAGACGATGCCCACGACGCCACCGCCCTCGCCCACCACCGGCAGGGCACTGATCTGCCGCTCGGTCAGCAACTTGACGATCTCTTTGTACGGGGTGCCGGAGCGGACGGAGACGACCTGCTCGGCCGGCGTCATCACGCTCTCCACGGTGCGGTGCGTCATCTCAGTGCTCCTCTGCGGGTTCGGGAATCATGGCGATCGCTCCTGCCGGGCACTCGGCGGCGCACAGGCCGCAGCCCTTGCAGTAGTCGAGGTCGATCGAGTAGCGCGGCTGTCCGTCCGCGTCGAAGCCGAGCTTGGTCACCGCGTTGTCGGGGCACACGCCGTAGCAGTTGTCGCAGCCGAAGCAGTTGCCGCAGGACAGGCAGCGGCGAGCCTCGAAAAGGGCGTTGTCCTCGGTCAGGCCGTGTACGACTTCTGCGAAGGTGTCGACGCGGCGCGCGGCCTCCAGGCTCGGGCGGATCGTCGCCGGGGCGTCGCTGTAGTACCAGGTGTTCAGGCTGTCCAGGCCGATCGGGGTCGCCGTCGCGCCGGCCGGTTCGGCGGCCAAGCCGCGCAGGTAGCGGTCGATGGCGCGCGCGGCCGCGGCGCCGTGGCCGATCGCCTGGGTCGCGGTGCGCTCCGCGTCGATCGCGTCGCCTCCGGCATAGACGCCGGGGCGGCCGGTGGCGAGCGTCGAATCGACGTCGATGGCGCCCTTCGAGATCCCGATCCCGGGCACGCCGCGCAGCCAGTCGAGTTCCGCGCTCTGGCCGAGGGCGAGCACCACGGTGTCCGCTTCCAGCGTCTCGAACTCGCCGGAAGGCTGCGGGAAACCGGTCTCGTCCAGTTCCATCCGCTCGACCGCGATCCGGCCGCGGTCGGCATGCGCGATCGTGGTGAGCCAGCGCACCGTCACACCCTCCGCCAGCGCCTCTTCGAGCTCTGACTCGTGCGCGGGCATGCGGTCGCGGGTGCGCCGGTAGACCACGACCGCGTCGCTCGCGCCGAGGCGACGCGCGGTGCGGGCCGCGTCCATGGCGGTGTTGCCGCCGCCGTAGATCGCGACGCGCCGGCCCAGGCGCAGCGGCCAGTGATCCTCGGTCGCGGCCAGCACGGTCAGCGCGTCGAGCACGTGCGCGCTGTCCCCGGCCGGGACGTAGGCGTTCTTGCCGCTCTGCGCCCCGACGCCGAGAAACGCCGCGTCGAACCCGCCGTCTCCCAGCGCGCTTTCGAGGTCGTCGACGCAGGACTCCGTTTCGAACCGCACGCCGAGCGCGGCGATGCGGGCGATCTCCGCGTCGAGCACTTCGCGCGGCAGCCGGTAGCGCGGGATGCCGTAGCGCATCATCCCGCCGAGCTTCGCCGACGCCTCCCGCACGGTCACCGCGTG
Organism: Actinocrinis sp.; assembly: GCA_035763685.1. GTDB lineage: Bacteria > Actinomycetota > Actinomycetes > Streptomycetales > Catenulisporaceae > Actinocrinis. The sequence goes on from DASUAR010000097.1 coordinate 102,315, forward strand.
GCCGAGCAGCGCGAGCTGGTAGGCGGCCGACAGCCCGGCCGGACCGGAGCCGACGACCAGGACGCTGCGGCCGGTCGGCTTCGCGCTCGCCGCGATCGTCCAGCCCTGCCTGATCGCTTCGTCGCCGAGGAAGCGCTCCACGGAGTTGATGCCCACCGCCTGATCCAGCAGTCCGCGATTGCACGCGGTCTCGCACGGGTGGTAGCAGACGCGGCCCATCACCGCGGGCAGCGGGTTGTCGCGCATCAGCCGCCGCCACGCGGCCTCGTACGATCCGTCCTCCGCGGCGTAGAGCCAGTCGCGCACGGCCTCGCCCGCCGGGCACGCGGCGTGGCAGGGCGGCAGGGCGTGCTGGTAGACCGGCCGCTCGACCCGCCAGGCCCCGGTGTGGTTGGCGCGGCTGCTGCCCGCGTCGAGGGTGGTGGCGAAGGGGTGCCGGCTTTCGGCCGCGCGCAGTTCGTTCGGGGCCGCGCTGAGTTCATTCATGGCTGCGCTCCGTGGTGGTGCTCACCGGGTCGGGTTCGGTCGCGCCCAACAGTCCGTAGGTACGGACATTGCGGTCTGCCTGCTCCTGGATGCGCGCGATCAGATCCGGGCGGCCGCCCTTCTCCTGCGCCGCGAACAGGTGCGCGTACCGGGTCTGCGGGCGCAGGTATTCCTCGACCGATACCCGGTGGCGGATGGGGGTGACGCGGGTCAGCTCGCCGTATTCGGCCTCGAACAGCGGGAAGAGTCCTGATTCGGTGGCCAGCCTGGCCAGCCGGATGGTCTGGGAGGAGGCGGCGCCCCAGCCGAGCGGGCAGGGCACGAGCACGTGCAGGTAGCGGGCGCCGGTGAATTGCATCGCCCGCTCGACCTTCGCCTCCAGGTCGCGCAGGTCCGCGACGGTCGCGGTGGCGACGTACGGGATGCGGTGCGCCATGGCGATCGCGGGCACGTCCTTGCCCTGCCCGAAGCGATTGCCGGGCTGGCCGGCCACGACGGGCGTGGTCGCGGTGCGTGCGGCGGGCGGCGTGGCACCGGAGCGTTGCACGCCGGTGTTCATGTACGCCTGGTTGTCATAGCAGACGAACAGCACGTCATCATCGCGTTCGAACATGCCGGAGAGCGCGCCGAGCCCGATGTCCACGGTGCCGCCGTCGCCGGCCTGACCGAGGACCCTGATATCGGCCCGGCCTTGCGCCTTGAGCGCCGCGGCGACGCCGGACGCGACCGCGGGGGCGTTGCCGAACAGCGAGTGCAGCCACGGCACCTTCCAGGCGCTCTGCGGGAAGGGCGTGGAGACGACCTCAAGGCAACCGGTGGCGTTGACGGCGACCAGTTTGCCGCCGGTGGCGCGCATCGCGGTGTCGAGGACGTAGCGCGCGCCGAGCACTTCGCCGCAGCCCTGGCAGGCCCGGTGGCCGCAGATCAGGCTGTTGGCCCGCTCCGGGTCGGCCTGCGCGGCGCGCTCCTGCTGCGGCAGCAGCCGGTTGCCGACCGCGAGGGAGCCGACTTGGTAGAACTTGGTCATGAGGACTCCCGCGGGTGCAGCCGGGCGAGTAGCAGCTCGGCGCTCGATCCTGGAGCGTCGTCGGAGGCGCGGCCGTATCCGGCCCGGGAAAGCAGGTCGCGGTCCAGGCCGAGGAAGGAGAAGCGGGCAGCGCGGGACGCCGCCGCGTCGCGCACCAGGATGCGCAGCGCCTTCTTCGTGATCGGGCGGCCGCCGAGCCCGGCGACCACGGTGCTGCAGCGGGCCGGCACGGCGGGTGGGTCGGCGAGCGCGGCGATCAGCTCCGGGGTGACGATTCCCGCGCCGCCGGCGGAGAAGGCGCGTTCGAGAACGACCACCTGCTCGGCCCCGGCCAGCAGGGTGCGCAGCCGCTGCGCCGGGAAGGGCCGGAAGCAGGTGAGTTCCACGGCGCCGACGGCGAGTCCGTCGGCGCGCGCTTCGTCGATCACGTCCTCGAGCGTGCCGAGCACCGAACCCATGGCCAGGAACACCGTGCGCGCGCCGTCCAGCCGGTAGCCGCGGGCCAGGTGCTCGGCCGGGCGGCCGACCAGCTTCGCGTACCGCTCGGCCAGCTCCGGCATCCGCAGCAGCGCCCGCCGCATCCGGCCGTCGGCGAGGAAACGCACCTCGGTGAAGGCCTCGGGGCCGACCATCGCTCCGATGGACATGGGCGCATCGGGGTTGAGGACCTGCTGCGGCCGGTACACGGGCAGGAAGGTGTCCACCGTTTCCTGGTCCGGCACTGCGATGCGTTCGACGGCGTGAGTGAGTACGAACCCGTCCATGCACACCATCACCGGGACCGACAGCTCCTCGGCCAGCCGGAAGGCGATCGGGTGCAGATCACAGGCCGCTTGATTGTCGCGGGCGTAGAGCTGGATCCAGCCGCTGTCGCGTTGGGAGAGCGAGTCGCTCTGGTCGTTCCAGATGTTGATCGGGGCTCCGAGCGCCCGGTTCGCGACGGTCAGCACGATCGGCAGGCCGAGCCCGGCGGCGTTGTACAGCGCCTCCGCCATGAACAGCAGCCCTTGGCTGGAGGTGGCGGTGTAGGTGCGCGAGCCGGCGGCGGAGGCGCCGATGCACAGCGACATCGCGCCGAATTCCGATTCCACGTTGACGAACTCGCACGGCGCCAGGTCGCCCGACCGGGTCAGGGCACTGAGTGCCTCGACGATGTGCGTCTGCGGCGAGATCGGGTAGGCGGGCACCACCTGCGGGCGGCAGCGGGCGACGGTCTCGGCCACCGCGCGCGAGCCCTCGACGGCGCGTCCGGGCGAGCCGGTCTGTGGCGTACTCGCTTCACGTGTGGACACGATTGACCTCCCGGTCTGCGTGCGCGGCGGACCGCAGGTACTCGAACGCGTCAGTCGCGGCCGCGGCATTGGCTTCGGCGACCGGCCCGGGGAACCGGGCGGCGATCGCGTCGCGCACCGCGGCGAGCGGGACGATCCCGGTGGCCGCGGCGACGGCGCCGAGCATCGCCGCGTTCGGCAATGAGCGGCCGGTGCGCTGCCGGGCGAATTCGGTCGCCGGAACGGTGCGGACACCTACCGAATGCGGCATCAGCTGCGAGTCAGCCGCGGAGGTATCGGTCCCGGCGGTATTGATCAGCGCGGTGCCGCCGGATTTGATGCCGTCGAAGACGAAGCGCTGGCGCAGCAGCGTCGGGTCGAGGACCACCACGAGGTCGGGCTCGGTCACCGGCTCGCGGGAGCGGATCGGCTGGTCGTCGATCCGGCAGTACGCCTCTACCGGGGCGCCGGTGCGCTCCGAACCGAAACTCGGGAACGCCAGGGCGTAACGCCCGTCGGCGATCGCCGCCCAGGCGATCAGCTCGGCGGCGGTGACGACCCCCTGGCCGCCGCGTCCGTGCACTCTGATCTGGTACATCACGTCCCAACTCCTCCTGGCATCGTCGCCCCGCCGGCCCGCGGGCCCCAGGGTCCTGCGCCCTGTCAACCGCGGGACGTAGGGCCCGGGTTCACTCCTTCGTCGCGCGCAGGGCGTGCAGACGCTGCCAGTACTCGTCTTCGTCGATCTCTCCGCCGGCGAAGCGGTCGGCGAGGAGCTCTTCCGCGCTGCGCCGGGGCGCGGGCTCGATCTCGCGCGGGCTGCCGCCCTGGCGCAGGAAGCGCGCGGCGGCCACGACTGCGGCCCCGGCGAGCGCCCACAGCGCGAGCAGCCCGACGAGCATCGCGACCCAGCCCCACGCGGATGGCGACCCGGACCAGTCGTTCATCATCGTTCGGCCCTCCTCGACTGCGTTGGTTGTCTCCTTCGAGCCTCGCGTCGGCCGGTCCGGCGCAGCAGAGCCGATCGGTAGCGCCCGGGCGGGACGTTCGGCCGTGTCCGGCACGTGCGGTTCGAGCGACGCTGAACAGGACCGCAACGAGCAGGTCCGATGTCAAGGAGGCCGCTCATGCCAGCCACCGTTCGCAGCGTGATGAGTCACGACGCGGTCTCGGTGCGCGCGTTCACCCCGTACAAGCAGATCGTGCGCATCCTGCTCGACTACGGCATCAGCGCAGTGCCCGTTGTCGACGAGACCGGCCGCGTGCAGGGAGTCGTGTCCCAGGCGGATCTGATCGAGAAGGAGGCCCAGCGCGCCGATGGCGCCGCGGCGTCCCACCGGCCGGTGACCTGGCGTGGACGCTCCGCCCGGTTGAAGGCTCACGCCGTGGCCGCCGACACGCTCATGACCGGCCCCGCGATCACCATCGGCCCCGACGCCGACCTGAACGCCGCCGCGTGGTTGATGAGTAAGCACAACGTCAAGCGGCTGCCCGTGGTCGACGCGGAGGGGCGGCTGCTCGGCATCGTGAGTCGCAGCGATCTGCTCGTGCCCTATCTGCGCTCCGACATCGACATCCACGACGAGATCCTCAACAGGGTCCTGCTAACCGAGATGTGCGTGAACCCGCACTCGATCAACGTGAAGGTCTGCGATGGCGTGGTGACGCTCAGCGGCCGGATGGAGAACCAGTTCGTCGCCCGTGACACCGCGCAGCGAGTGCGCTCCCTCGACGGCGTCGTCGAAGTGGTCGACTACCTGACCCCTGAGCCGGGCGATGACGGGCCCGACCGCATGCCGATTCGTACATCCGCGCATTGACGACCGCCGCCGCCGCCGCGAGGCGCGCCGGCCCGAGCCGGAGCAGAACAAGGAGCCTGACACGATGAAACCGTTCGCCCACCCCCGGGTCGTCGTCGGCGTGGACGACTCGCTCAGCGCTCTGGCCGCGATCCGGGTAGCCGTCGCGGAAGCGCGCCTGCGCTCGCTTCCGCTGCTCGCCGTGCGGGCAGGCGGCACCGGCATCACGTCGCTCGACTCCGGCGCGATCGTCACCGCGTTCCTGGAGGCGCTCGGCGCGATCCCCGCAGACGTCCAAGTAGAACTACACGCTTCGGTGCTGCCTATCCGGGACGCGCTGTGCACCGCCGCGTGCGACCCGCGCGACCTGATCGTCGTGGGCACCAGCGGCAAGGGGCCGTGGCACGCCTTCTGGTCGGGCTCGGTCTTGCACGCCGTCTCCCGGCGCGCCCGCTGCGCGGTGCTCGCGGTACCCGCGCCGGAGATGGCCCGCGACGCACGCCGGTCCCACCACTGGCGGGGCCGCGGCCGCTGGGACCCGCTGCGTGATCTGGAGCAGGCGCGGCCCGAGTTCCACGGCCGTCCCTACTCGGGAATCTGACCCGGCGTGCGCGGCCAGGCACGGCCGCGCACGCAACCGTCTGAAGGAAGGCAGAGTTCGACCATGATGAAGGCTGCTGTCGTTACCGGCTTCCGCGACCCTCTGGAGATCAGGCAGCTGGACGTCCCGGAGCCCGGGCCGGGCCAGGCGCTGGTGCGCATCGAGGCCAGCGGCGTGTGCCACACCGACATCCACGCGGCGCACGGCGACTGGCCGGTCAAGCCGCCGCTGCCGTTCATCCCCGGTCACGAGGGCGTGGGCGTGATCGAGGCGCTCGGCCCCGGCGAGCACTTCCGCAGGGTCGGGGAGCGGGTCGCCATCGCGTGGCTCGGCTCCGCGTGCGGGCACTGCCGTTACTGCGTCTCCGGCCGCGAGACGCTGTGCCACGCTCAAGTCAACACCGGCTACTCCGTCAACGGCGCCTATGCGCAGTACGCCGTGGCCGACTCCCGGTTCGTCGTCCCGGTGCCCGACTGGGTCAGCACGGTAGAGGCCGCCCCGCTCACCTGCGCCGGCGTCACCACGTACAAGGCCGTGAAGGTCGCCGGGGTCGGTCCGACCGACCACGTTGCGGTCTTCGGCATCGGCGGGCTCGGGCATCTCGCGGTGCAGTACGCGCGCATCGCAGGAGGCTTCGTCACCGCGGTCGACCTGAACGACGGCAAGCTGGACCTGGCCCGCGAGCTGGGCGCGGACCACACGGTCAACGCGGCCAAGCACAACCCGGCCGAGGCGATCCAGGCACACGGCGGCGCGGACGTCGCCATCGCGCTCGCCGCCTCGCCGCAGTCCTTCCACCAGGCCTTCGCCAGCTTGCGCCGCGGCGGCCGGCTGGTCTGCGTCGCCCTGCCTGCGGACGGCACGCTCACCATCCCGATCTTCGACACCGTGCTCGGCGGCATCTCGGTCATCGGCTCGATCGTCGGCACCCGCCAGGATCTCGCCGAGGTCTTCGAGCTGCACCGCGCCGGACGCACCAGGGTCCTCGTCGAGAGCCGCAAGCTGGAGGAGGTCAACGAGACCTTCGCTGATGTGCTGGCCGGACGCGTCCCCGCCCGCGTGGTCTTCGAATTCTGATCGGGTCGGCTCCGTGAACCACCGCGTCGGCAAGGGCGGCGCCCCGGGACATTTCCCGGGGTGCCGCCCTTGATTCGGGCTGCGTGCGCCGCAGCCCGCTACAGCCTCTCACCGACGTACTGCGCCAGGTCCGCCAGCCGCTCCGAGTAGCCCCACTCGTTGTCGTACCAGCCGAAGACCTTCACCAGCTCCCCGCTCGTCTGGGTCAGCGCGCTGTCGAGCACGCACGAAGCCGGGTCGCCGATGATGTCGCTGGAAACCACCGGTTCCTGCGAGACCCGCAGGATGCCGCGCAGCCTGTTCTGCGCGTCGTGCTCGAACGCGGTGTTGATCTCGCCGGCCGTGACCGGCCTGGCCAACACCGCGGCCAGGTCCACCAGCGAGCCGGTCGGCACCGGGACGCGCACCGCCAGGCCGTCGAGCATCCCGGCCATCTCGGGAATCACCAGGCCGATCGCCTTTGCGGCTCCGGTGCTCGTCGGAATGATGTTCAGCGCGGCCGAGCGGGCGCGACGCAGGTCCTTGTGCGGTCCGTCGAGCAACTGCTGGTCGTTGGTGTAGCCGTGGATCGTGGTCAGGAAGCCCTTGACGACGCCGAAGTGCCGGTGCAGGACGTCGACCATCGGCGCCGCGCAGTTGGTGGTGCAGGACGCGTTGGAAATCACCTCGTGCCGGGCCGGGTCGTAGAAGTCCTGGTTGACGCCCATGACGATGGTCGCGTCGACCGGGCCCTTGGCCGGGGCGGAGATCAGCACCTTTCGGGCGCCGGCCGTCAGGTGCGCCGCGGCCTGGGCGCGGGTGCGGAACTTCCCGGTGGACTCGATCACGACGTCCACGCCGAGCTCGCGCCAGGGCAGCTGCGCGGGGTCGCGCTGCGCGGTGACCGCGATCTTGCGGCCGTCCACGATCAGCGCGTCGTCGGCGTGCTCGATCTCGGCGCGCAGCCGCCCGTAGGTCGAGTCGTGGGCCAGCAGGTAGGCGAGGGTCGCGGCGTCGGTCACGTCGTTGACCGCGACGACCTCCAGCCCGCGCTCCAGCGCGATGCGGGTGAAGACCCGGCCGACCCGGCCGAATCCGTTGACGGCGATTCTCATCGAAAACCTCCTGGTGGAAGTGCCCTTCGCTACCTCAGCCTCGTGCCGCGGCGGCCGGGTAGGCAGAGCCCGCCGGCCCGGGACTAATCCCCTCGCGGCCAGGCCGAACGGCCCTTCCGACGCGGTCGGGCGAGCAAGAGCGTGGAGATAGAGCCAAGGCGCCGATCCATGGCGTGCGCCCCGCTCGCGACCGTTCGGAGTAGCCATGACGCACAACCTCTCGGCAGCGCGGCGCATCGTCGTCGGCGTTGACGCCTCCGATAACTCCCTGCACGCGGCGATCTGGGCGGGGCGCCAGGCCGCTGACCTCGACGTGCCGCTGCTCGTCGTGCACGCGCTCGATCTGGGCGCGACCAGCGTCTACTCCACGGCCGCGGGATACACCAAAGACCGGCGGGATCAGGGTGCCGCGCTGCTCGGCGGGGTCGCGCGGACACTGCGCAAGGAGGTTCCCGGAGCGCTTGTCGACACGGAACTGTTCGAGCTGAGCGCGCCGCAGACCCTCGTGGCGCTGAGCAACAAGCTCGACCTCATCGTGACCGGGACACGCGGACACGGCGGCTTCGCCGGGCTGCTGCTCGGCTCGGTCAGCCTCAAACTCGCCGCGCACGCCCACGGACCCGTCGCCGTGGTGCGCGGTGAGGAACCCGGCGAGCCCGACAACGAGATCGTGCTGGGCGTGGAGCCGGATGCGGACGAGGCACCGATCCGGTTCGCCTTCACCACGGCGGCGGCGTTGGGCGCAACCTTGACGGCGGTACGCGCCTGGTGGCCCCACCCGGCGTACGCGAGCTACCCGGAAGACATCGCGACCACCGAGCGCGACCAGGCCGCGCAGGCCGAGGCGCTGATCAAAGGGCTGCTCGACGAGTACCCGGGCGTCAAGGCTTCCGTCAGTGCCATGCGCGGCAACGCGGTGCCGATGCTCATCGAGGCGTCGCGCGGCGCACGGCTGCTGGTCATCGGCGCGCGCCGCAAGCGCGGCCCGCTGTCGGTGGGCGCCGGCTACGTCGTGCAGGGCTTGCTCTCGCACTCCCCCACGCCGGTGGCCGTGATTCCGGTCGGGTGACGCCGCGGGCGCCTACTCCACCGGAGCGCGCCGCAGCCTGCGCAGGTAAGGATCCTTACGCCGCGCGGGTATGACCTGGACATCGCCGCCGATGACCCGCGCGGCGCCGTCCTCTGCGAACAGCACGTCAATACGCAGCGACGCCAGCTGCGGGAGGACGTCGACCATCGTCGCCACTCGAGCCAGCACGTCGACCAGCCGTCCGGTTTCGGGTTCGGCCGCCGCGGGCCCGCTGGTCACCCGGCCCGCGAGCGCGGCCAGATCGCTCGCGCCCGCCGGGGCGAGCAGCGTGGTCTGCGGGCCGGAATCGCCTTCGCGCGCGCAGGTCAGCAGCGGACCGAACACGAAGTCCTGCCAGGCGGTGATGGTAAGTCGGCGCACATCGCGGGTGTCGCCGCCGGTGGCGTGCCGCGGTGTGATGCCGAAGGCTTCGAGCAGGGCTACCCGCTCGGAGGGATACAGCGCGCGGCCGCGGGGCGTGGCGTCGAGGCAGGATTCGATGACGAGCCGTGCCGCCTCGCGGTCGACGCGGTCCGGTTCGGGCACCGGGTCGTCGGGCCGATCGCGTACTGCCGCCGCGGCCGTGGCGGCGGCAAGCGCGCCGGCGGCGGTGGCCGGGTCGTTGTAGCTGGGCACCGCGACGCCATGGGCGCCGCGAAGCACGGTGACCGTGTCTGCTTGGTCGGCGACGATCGCGGCCAGTGGAATGTTGCCGCCCTTCACCTGGCGCGCCAAGGCGTCCAGCGGCATGGCCGGCACGGTGGGAGCGAGCGCGACCAGCACCGCGTCGCAGGTTCCCGACGTCGCGGCTTGCGCCACGGCCGCGGTCAGCGCCGGCGTGTCGGCGGCCGGCGTGAGATTGCGCGCCACGCCGACATCGAGTCCCGCCTTGACGCATGCCTGAACTGTCAGGTTGACCATGCCGCGGGTGTTGCCGAGCACGGCGACGTTGCGTCCGCGCGGCGCGGGCTGATGGGCCAGCAGCGCCGCCGCGCACACGAGCGCACCGACCGACGGCACGGCGGTGATGCCGGCCTGCGCGTAGAGCGCGCTGCGTGCCTGGCTCGGGGACTGTTCGGGATCCACGGCGAGCAGTGGCACCCGGCGCGAGAGAGCGCGCGCGGTGTGGGCGAACTTGCGCGGGTTGCCGAACGACTCGACGTGCAGCAGCCCGAGCCGTACGTCCGGATCGCTCTGCCAGTGCATCAGCAGGTCGTTCGCGCTCACGTCGTATTTGTCGCCGAACGCGCCGAACGTGGCGATCCCGATGCCCAGCCGGCTCAAGTGGTGCAGGACGGTCAGGCCGACCCCGCCGGACTGCACCGCCACGCCGGCCGGGCCCGCCGCGAAGGGCCCAGGAGCCAGGCTGGCGTTCAGCCCGCCGCGCACCGCCGTGTTGATCACGCCGAGGCTGCCGGGACCCACCAGCCGCACTCCGGAGCGGCGGCATGCGTCCAGCAATGCGTGCCCTGACTCATCGTCGAACCCGGTCGATGTCACGATCACGGCGCGCGCGCCATGCTGTGCGCAGACTCGCACCGCTTGCGGCGCGAGCTCGGGCGGCGCGGTGATCACCGCGAGTTCGACCTTCGCGTCGGTGGCGAGGTCGCCGCCGTCGGGGCCGGCGACGAAGACCGGCCCGGTGAAGCCGCTGAGGTTGCGCAGCACGGCGGCGGCCGCCGCGCCCCGTGCGTCGCCGAGCACTGCGATAGAACTCGGGGCGAGCAGATGCCGCAGACTCGCGTCATCCGCGATGCGCTCACGCCGGGCGGCGGCATCGAGCAGCGCCACCCGCGCGGCGGCATCCAGCTTAAGATCCGCAATCACCGTCCATGTGCCGTGGTCCCAGACCTTGCGCACCGGGATGCCGAGTCCGGCGAACACTTCGAGCATGGCGCGGTTCTCCGCCTGTGTGATCGCGGTGAAGCGGTGCAGCCCGGCGCGGTCGGCATCGTCCAGCAGATGCTCGGCGAGCAGCGTGGCGACCCCGCGGCCTTGCAGCCGGTCCGCGACGGCGAAAGCGATCTCCGCCTCCTGCGGGTCCTTGCCGCGGATCCACTCGGCCAGCCCGATCACCACGCCGTCGAGCAGCGCCAGCAGCGAACCGCGCGGCCGCGGCCCGTCGGCAGCCACCGGGGCGCACACCGCGTCGGCCAGCAGCTTTCCCGGGTACTTCGGAAAGCCGAAGAAACGGTGGTAGACGCTCGAGCGCCCCAGCGCGGTGGCGAAGTCGTGCACGACCTGCCAGTCGCTCGGCAGCGCGGCACGAATCTGCACGCACCGGCCGTCGGTGAGCAGCGCGAACGAGCCCGCGTCCTCCACGTCGACATCCATGGCGATCGGTCACCTTCCTGTGCGGAACATCGGCATGCGTCCGCGCACGAAGCGAGCCACATCGCTTTCGTCTCCCGCGCACCGGGACGCCTCCCTCAGCGTCCTGCCGCGGTGAGCCGGGGCGCAGGGCCATAGGTCCCGCCTTGCGGCGCCATCCGACGGCGACGACCTGCTGCGGACCGGGCCGTTCGGTCCGGCGAACGGGACGTTGGTCCCTAAGCAGCCGAGCCGCCGGAGCCCTAGCGTCGAGGCATGAGAATCGTCAGCTCGCAGCAACTGCTGTCATTACTGGAAGGCATCGCGCGGCCCGAGCCGCGCATCGTGGCGTCGGGCAACCACGCCACGCCCTGGCACCTGCTGGAACTGGCCGACAAGGCGCTGCCCGCATACCGGCTCTTCCTGCTCAACGCCCAGCCCGGCATCCCGGTGCGCGAGGGCGTGCGGCACGAGTCCCCGTTCCTCGGGCCCGGCATGCGCGGCCTGCCGACTCTCGACTACCTCCCGGCCCGGCTCTCGCTCGTGCCGCAGATGCTGGCCACAACCCACCGGCCCGACATCGTCCTGCTGCACACCACCGCCCCGCGCGGCGGAATGCTCTCCCTCGGCGTCGAGGTCAACATCCTGCCGGCCGCGTTGGAGAGCGCTGCCGCGACCGGCGGTGTGGTCGTCGCGCAAATCAACCCGCACATGCCCTACACCCGCGGCGACGCGGAAATCCCCGAGGGGCTCGTCGACTTCGCGGTCGAATGCGACACTCCGCTGCTCTCTCCACCGGCCCGCAGCGATTGCGCACGCGCGCAGAACGCGGCGAGCATCGGTGACCGCGTCGCCGCCATGATCAAGGACGGCGCCACGCTCCAAGTCGGCATCGGCGCGGTCCCGGACGCGGTGCTCGCCGCGCTCACCGGCCACCGAGACCTGCGCGTGTGGTCGGAGATGATCAGCGACGGCGTCATGGAACTGTCGGCGCAGCACGCCCTGGACCGCGATCATCCGGTCACCGCATCGTTCCTGTTCGGCTCGCCCGAGCTGTACGCGTGGGCTGACCGAAATCCCGCGCTGTGCATGATGCGCACCGAGACGGTCAACGATCCCGCCCACATCGCGTCTCAGCCCTCGATGACATCCATCAATACCGCGCTGGAAGTCGACCTGTACGCCCAAGCCAACGCCTCATACGCGCACGAGCGCATCTACTCGGGCTTCGGCGGGCAGACCGATTTCGTCGTCGGGGCGCTGCACTCGCACGGCGGGCAGGCCATCATCGCGCTTCCCTCCTGGCACGCGAAGAGTGACACCTCCACGATCGTGCCGCGGCTGACGATGCCGGTCACCTCGTTCCAGCACACTGCGATCGTCACCGACCAGGGCCGCGCGGACCTGCTCGGCCACAGTCAACGCGTGCAGGCGGCGCACCTGATCGAGCACGCCGCCCGGCCCGAGGCCCGCGAAAGCCTGCGCGACGCCGCGGCGCGGCTCGGCTTGGCCGGCTGAGCCCCGGACGAAGGAACAAGCGCACCAGCAGGGCCAAAGCCCTCCGCACCCGGAGCAGGTCTCCACAAGGAGCCTGATATGTCTCGCGGGTGCGGAGGGCTGTCCCGCACGTTTCAGAAGAGCGGTCCGGGGCTGAAGCCGTCGCCCGCCGCGGCCTCGTCGTCACGCGGCTGAGTCTTGTCGATGACATCCACGACGCCGCGGATCTCGCGCAGGTTATGCGCCAGGTGTGCGGCGGTGCGGTGCTGCGTCGCGCCGGAGAGCGTGACGATACCGTCCTCAACGTCCGCCGCGACGGTTTCACGCTCGGCGCCGGGGAGGCCGGCGTGCAGCACCTGCGCCACGTCCCGGCGAATCTCCGCGTCATCGCGCAGATAAGCGCGTAACAGATCGCTGCGGGCGACGATCCCGACGATGACGTTGCGCTCGTCGACCACGGGCAAGTGGGTCACCGCGTGCCGCTCCATCAGGTACGCGGCGCGGGCGATCTCGGTGTTCGGCGTGACCGTGACCAGTTCGGTGGTCATCAGGTGGCCGGCGCTCGTCGCCTCGCCGCGCGCGTGGGTCTGCCGGCCGCGGCGGGAGAGCAGTTCCCACAGCTCGGGCTGGCCCGAGTTCGCGGCCTGTTTGGCGATCAGGTCGGTACGCGAGACCACACCGATCGCGTGGCCCATCGAGTCCACGACAGGGACGGCGCCGATGCCACGACTGAGCATCGTGGCCGCGATCCGCCGGAACGGGACGAACGAGCGGATCGTGATGACATCCTTTGTCATGATCTCGCGGACAGGCATGGAGTTCATCGTTCGCATCCTTTCGGGCTGTCGGCGCATTCACGTGTGCGCGACCCACACCGTTTGACGTTTCGGATAGATCGTCCGACCACCGATGACCGGCGCGCCTTGCGCGATCGGGACACGGCGCGATTCGGGCTCGACTGCCACGCGCGCCAACCGCCTCGAGGGGATTGGAACGATCACGACGGGACAGGTGGCTCGGGCAACACACGCACGCGCGATCGAGCCGAGCGCCGGAGCGCGCGATGGCGCTTCCTTATCCCTTTGCCGGTGATGGTCCGCGTGTCCGAGCACGAGCATGCGCGCCCCGATCGCGACGCGCACCAGCACCTGGCTCGGAATGCCGACCTCGAAGACGCGCCGCACGCCCTCGATTCCGCTTTCGGAGAGCATCTGCCGGACCGCGTCGGTGGCGTCTGGCACAAGCGGTTGCGCCGGCTCGGCGGCCGCGTAGGGCGCGAATCGGCGAGAGCGCGGATCGGAGACGTAGACCGCCACCAGCGGCGCGCCGTGCGCCGCCGCTTCGCCTGCCGCCCACTGCAACGCGGCCAGCGAGGCGCTACTGCCGTCAAGCCCGACGACGATAGGAGCAGGAAGCTGCGACACCGGGCTCACTCCTGCCAGACGTACTGCTTGCGGTCCGCGGCGTCGGCGACCGCGCGGGTGATGTCGCGGGCGGTGACCACGCCCAGCACGCGAGCGTCCTCATCCAGGACGGGAGCCGCGTCGAGGTCGTGCTCGGTCAGCATCTGCGCGCAGGTGCGCAGATCGTCGTCCGGGTGCAACGCGATCCACGCGGCACATCCCAGGCTCTCGACCGTCATGGCCTTCAGCCGCTTCGGATCCAGCGGCCAGAGCCCGGCCAGGTGGCGGGTACCGATGATCCCCACGTACCGACCGACCGCGTCAACGACGACTACGTGCCGAGCAGGACCGGTCAGAAAGCGCTCGACGACTTCCCAGACGCTGGTGTCGGTGTGCGCGATCGCGCCGGGCGCGCTCATCGTCGCGCCGGCGGTCTTGGATTCGAGGATCGCGAGGGCGTAGGTGTCCATACCTCGATCCTCGCGCCGCGCGGCCGCACCGGTCAGGGACCTTAGACCCGGTCCTCGTCGCCGATGGTCGCGTCCGCCTAGTCCGCCGCCGGCCCGAGGCGAGAGGGCACCTTCCAGGTGAGCACGGTTCCGCCGTTCGCTCCCTGATCCACGCTGAAGGAGCCGCCGAGCTGCTGCGCGCGCTCGCGCAGGTTCGTCAGGCCGCTGCGTCGCCCGCCCGGAGCGATGCCGACGCCGTCGTCGGCCACGGTGAGCGCGACCGACACGCCGTCCGCCGCGAGATCCACCTCCACCCGCGACGCACCGGCATGCCGCGCCACGTTCGAGAGCGCCTCTCTGAGCACGGCGATCAACTGCTCCGCCACGTCGGCGCCGACCAGGTGCTCCACCGGCCCGGTGAATCGCACGCTCGGGGTGAACCCCAGCGTACCGGCCGCCTGCTCGCAGATCTCCATGATCTGCGCGCGCACGCTCGGGGTGTCCTCGCCATCCTCCTCGTGCGCCTGCAACGCGAAGATCGTCGAGCGGATCACCTTGATCGTGTCATCCAGGTCTGTCACCGCCAGCGCGATGCGGCGCGCCACCGCCGGCTTCTGGGTGATCTTGTATGCGCCCTGAAGGCTCATCGAAGTCGCGAACAACCTTTGGATCGCCAGGTCGTGCAGGTCCCGCCCGATCCGATCCCGGTCCGCGTACAGCGAGAGCAATTCGCTATCGCGGCGCCGTTCCGCCAACTCCAGCACCACCGCGCCCTGCACCGCCAGGTCCGCGGTCAGCGTCACCACCGCGGCGTCAAACGAGGGCGCACCAGCCATGCGGTACAGCGCGAACGCGCCGCGTACCTGCCCGGCCGTGCCGAGCGGTACGGCCAGCACCGGCCCGAACGCCACGTCCGGCAGCAGCCGCCCGGCCCGCGGATAGGCGGCCAGGTCGGTGAGCACCTCCGCCTGGGCCGATTTGTACACCGCGCCGATCAGCGTCTGCTCGACGTCCACCGTCATCCCGCGTACCCGCGCCGCGTTTTCCCCATCCGCGGCCACGACCAGCAGCTCACCGCTATCCGGCGACGGCAGCGCGATCACCGCGAGATCGGCGGAGGTGAAAGCGCGCACCCGCTGGGCGAACCCGGCCAGCACGTCATCGGTGTCCTCACCCGACAGCAGCCCGCGAGTCAGCTCCGCGGTGGTCTCCAGCCACGCCTGCCGGCGCCGCGCCTCGTCGTAAAGCCGCGCGTTGTCGATCGCCACGCCCGCCGCTGCGGCCAGCGCGGTCAGCACCGCCTCGTCGTCGGAGTCGAACGGCGCGCCGCCCTGCTTCTCGGTCATGTACAGATTGCCGAACACCTCATCGCGCACCCGGATCGGCACGCCGAGGAATGAATGCATCGGCGGATGATTCGCGGGAAACCCGTAGGAGTTGGGATGTCGGCTCAGATCGTCTGCGCGCAGCGGCGTCGGATGCCGGATCAGCTCACCCAGCAGGCCGTGCCCCTCGGGGAAGTGCCCGATCGCCGCGATCTGCTCCGGCGTCAGGCCCACCGTGATGAACCGGGCCAGCCGCCGCCCGTCCTCCCCCAGAACGCCGAGCGCCCCGTACTGTGCGTCGACCAGCGTCGCGGCGGCGTGCACGATCCGGCTGAGCGCCTGTTCCAGGTCGAGACCGCTGCCGATGCCGACCACGGCGTCCAGCAGTTGACGCACCCGATCCCGGGAGGAGCGCACCGAGGCCAGCCGCACCTGAAGCTCGTCGAGCAGCTCGTCTATGCGCAGCGTCGGCAGGACCCTGGAAACCTCGTCACCAAGCTGGTCGGCCACGCTCAATCGCCTCTCCAGCGGGGCGAGCGGAACCGCGCGCCCGGCGCGCCGCGGAATTCGCCCCTCCGGCATCACGATACTGTGCTCGACCCGGTCGGCACGACCGGACCGGCACCGTCGGCATCGCGTGCGGGTTCCGCCAACGCCACTGCCGTCCGTTCGCCGAGCACGGCTTGCCCGATTCCCGCATCCGGACTCATCGGCAAAGTCGCTTCCCGGGACCCGAGCCAGCGGCCGGTCACCATGGTGAGCGGGATGCGGATCAGGTGGTCCTTGACGCCGGGCGCCCACGACACCGGGCCGTCCAGGCGTGCCCGCGCCAGCTCGACCTCGTCGGTCACCAGCTGCGCGGTGCCCAGCACCGAGACCGACCAGCCCGAGCGGGTGGCCCGGTCCAGTTCGTCGGCCTCGAAGGCCACCACCGCGCCGCGCACCGCCTGGCCCAGCGAGGAGGAGGAGCCGGTCCAGATCAGCACCGCGCCCCCGCGCACCGCGAAGTTCACCGGCCGGATCGCCGGCAGTGCCCGGCGGGTGTAAACCAGCCGGCCGACCTCGTGCGACTCGAGCAACGCGATGGCCTCCGCACGCGAGAGCACCTCAAGCCCGTTTGTATCCGTTCCCATGCGCTGATGCTGCGGCCCGCCCCGGCGGCTGTGACAGGGCCGAACGGCCCGAATCGTTCCGCGGCCAGGCTCAGCTTGGCCGGCAGCGAGCACCGGCGACGCGGAACGTGGGTCACGCACAAACGTCCTGTCAGGCATGGCGCTCTCGCTCGCGTGCACAAGCACCACTATCCTGAGCCTGGAGGACTAGCAGTGAGGCGTGCGGCCGCTGATCGCCCTCCGCAGGGAGGCGACGGCAATGCCGGAGCGGTTGACCGACGAGGTGACGCGACTGCTGCCGCAGCTGCGAATCGACGAACTGCTCGACGAGTTGCAGGTACGCCTGGCCTCGGTGCGCTCCTCCAGGGACCGGGTGCGCCAGCTGCTGGAAGCCGTGGTCGGCATCGGCTCCGGGTTGGACCTGGAAACCGCGCTGACGAAGATCGTCCAGGCCGCCACCGCTCTGGTGGACGCCCGCTACGGGGCGCTGGGGGTGATCGGCGCGGATGAGAAGCTCTCCCGATTCATCACGGTGGGCCTGTCCGAGGAGCAGATCGCCGCGATCGGCCCCTATCCCGAGGGCCACGGCCTGCTGGCCGAGCTGATCCCCCATCCGACGCCGTTACGCAGCGAGGACCTGTCCGCTCACCCGCACTCCTACGGCTTTCCGGCGAACCATCCGCCGATGCACACATTCCTCGGCGCGCCGATCCGGGTGCGCGAGGAGGTCTTCGGCAATCTGTACCTGACCGAGAAGCAGGACGGGGTTCCATTCGACGCCGACGACGAGGCGGTGCTCACCGCGCTGGCCGCCGCCGCGGGGGTGGCGATCGACAACGCCCGGCTCTTCGAGGACGCCAAGCGCCTGTACGCGGAGGCGCGGCGGCGTCAGGAATGGCTGGAGATCACCGGAGAGCTCAGCCGCGGCCTGTTGTCGGCCGAGGACTCCGAGGACGTCATGGCGGCGTTCGTGCGCCGAGTGCGCGCCTTCGCGCAGGCGGACCTGGCATTGATCGGCGTTCCCGATGCCGAGGGCACCGGCCTGCTGATCACGGCTGCCGACGGGCAGGGCGCGCAGGAGCTGTTGGGCACGACGCTCGGCATCGAGACCACCCTGCTCGGGCACGTGTACAAGTCCGGTCAGAGCGCCCTGGTCGAGGACGTGCGCCAGGACGAGCGCTCGGACCGGGCGACCAACGCCGCGATCGATCTGGGTCCGGCGTTCATCGCACCGCTGGGCGCGGGCGGGGCCGCCCGCGGAGCGCTGTCGTTGACCCGCCGCGCCGGGGCGGAGCCGTTCGGCCCCGTGCTGACGCAGCTGACCGCGGAACTCGCCGTGCAGGCCGCCGTCGTGTTGGAGCTGGCGCAGCGGCGCAAGGACACCGAACTGCTCGCCCTCTACGCCGACCGCGACCGCATTGGGCGGGACCTGCACGACCTGGCGATCCAGCGTCTGTTCGCCACCTCCATGGCGCTGCAGACCGCGTACAAGACCACCGAGAAGCCCGCGGTGGCCCGGCGCATCGCCCAGTCGGTCGCGGACCTCGACGAGACGATCAAGGTGATCCGCTCCACGATCTTCTCCCTGCACACCCACGAACTCGACGATGACGACGCGCCCGGAGTGCGCGCCCAGGTCATCGAGGTGTGCGAGGACGCCGCGGCGGTGCTGGGCTTTCCGCCCGCAGTGCGGTTCACCGGGCCGGTCGACACCGTCGTCGGGACGCAGACGTCGGATCACCTGCTGGCGGTGCTGCGCGAGGTGCTGTCCAACGCGGCCCGGCACGCCCATGCCACGAAGGTCGAGGTGGACGTGGCCGCCGATACCGCGGCCGTCGCATTGAAAGTCACCGATGACGGAGTGGGCATCCCGGACGGTGGGCGGCGCAGCGGCCTGGCGAACCTGCGTGAACGCGCCCAACAGCTCGGCGGGACCTTCACCACCACGCCCGGCCCCAGCGGCGGCACCGTGCTCGTGTGGACCGTGCCCACAGCGTCTTGAACCGCGAAGTCGAGGGACTCAAGGCCCTGTGCGCGCCGTCCTGCCTGCCATAGCTTTGGGCGCATGAGCGCGACGCATGAACAGCAGTTGGGCACGGCGTTCATACAAGCAGCCGACGCCCTGGTCGAGGACTCCGACATCATCGAGCTCCTGCACACCCTGTCCGGGCACTGCGTACGGCTGCTCGACGTGGACGCCGCCGGAGTGATGCTGGCCGACCCGCACGGGCACCTGCACGCCACCGCCGCCTCCAGCGAACACGCACGCCTGCTGGAGCTGTTCGAACTTCAGGCCGACGCAGGACCCTGCCTCGACGCCTACCGCACCGGCGCCCCGGTGGTCAACGTCGGCCTGAGCGCGAACCACGAGCGCTGGCCCCGCTTCGCCGAAGCCGCCCAGGCCACCGGGTTCGTTTCCGTACACGCCCTGCCGCTGCGGCTGCGCTCCACGAGCATCGGAGCGCTCAGTCTGTTCTGCGCACGAACCGCCACGCTCAGCAGCACCGACACGCGCGTCGGACAGGCCCTGGCGGAGCTGGCCGCCATCGGCATCCTGGCGCAACGCGGCCGCTGCCAGGCCGAGCTGCTCGCCAGCCAACTCCAGCACGCGCTAGACAGCAGGGTGTCCATCGAACAGGCCAAGGGCGTACTGGCCGAACGCCGCGGCGTCAGCGTCGACGACGCCTTCGCCCTGCTGCGCGCCCACGCCCGCGACCACAACCAGCGCCTCTCCGAACTGGCCCGTCTCGTCGCCGACGGCACCAGCACCGCCGCAGAACTACTCTCCGTCCCGCAACGCACGACCGCGCAAAGCCGGGGCTGAAACCGGACTGGCCGAAGCAAGTGACTGAGCGTGCGTGCTGGGCAGGCGCCGCGGCCGAGGCGACAGTCTAGGGTGCGCGCCCGCGGCCCTCCCCGTAGCGAGACAGCCGTTCTGAACCGGCCGCACGCCGCCTGCGCACTCCGTCCTCGAAGTCGGCCTGCTCAAGGACGAGCTCCAGGTGCGCGACCGCCTCCTCGAGCCGGGGGATCCAGTGGCGGCGCAACGCACGCAGCTGCTGGCGGGTGGTGGCGACCGCGGCGTCGACGGTGCGGGCCGCGGCGCAGTCGACCGCTGCCTGCACCCCTTTCCGCGCGGCGTCCTGATAGGCGTCTCGCGCGCAGATGAGCGCGGCGTTCCCGGGATCGACGATCGCCGAGTCGCGATCCGGCAGCTCGCACTCGGCGCTCGCCGGGTAGCGCACGCCCATCGACACCGCGTCGTGGACCGCGACGAGCGCCGGTGCGGCGGGCAGTGCCTGGCGCAGCGCGTCTCGGCCTCCGGCGGCCAGCGCCCGGCCGAGCCACGTCGTGGCCGCCGCCGCGCTCTCGCGCCAGGCCCGGTCGCTGGCCTCGGCCGCCTGCCGCAGGGCGCGCTGCACAACGAGCAGGGCACGCAGCTTGCGGTCCAGCAGGTCCGCACCGCGCGCGGCCACCTCCAGGCGTCGGCGCAGGCGCAGCCGGCCCGCACGGCCGGGTGGCACACGCAGCGTGCTCATCAGGCCCCGCCCCGGTCCGGCGACGCCGCGGAGTGCAACATTTCGTCCGGGAGCATCGTCAACTCGCCGCGGGGCAGGGTGAGCGCCACCTTCAGGCAGCGCTCCAGCGTGTCGGCCATCGTGCGGCGCTCGGTGCGGTCCTGGTCGATCAGGGTGCGCTGAAACTCCTCCTCGAAACTGAGGTAGCACCGGTCCGTCTCACCCAGGGCTGCGGCGCCGACCAGGTCCGCGAGGTCGCGCACCTGCCGGGCGCGGGCGAGCGCCGCGAGCAGCTGCGCGGCCAGCGGCAGGTGCTGCGGGGCGGTGCGTCCCGGCCCGGCGCCCTTGCGCATGAGCCGGGAGAGCGATGAGAGCGGGTCGACCGGGGGGTAGACATCGTGCGCGGCGGCTTCCGCGGACAGCACGATCTGACCTTCCGTTATGTACCCGGTCAGGTCAGGCACGGGATGGGTGATGTCCCCGCCTGGCATGGTCAGCACGGGCAGGATGGTCACCGATCCGGGCGTGCCGCGGATCCGGCCGCAGCGTTCGTAGAGCGAGGCCAGGTCGCTGTAGAGATAGCCCGGATACGCCCTGCGGGCCGGGATCTCCCCGCGGGCGGAGGACACCTCACGCAGCGCCTCGGCGTAGCTGGTCATGTCGGCCAGGATCACCAGGACGTGCCGGCCGCCGGTGAACGCCAGGTCCTCGGCGATGGTCAGCGCGATGCGCGGGGTGAGGATGCGCTCCAGAACCGGAGCGTCGGCGGTGTTGATCAGCAGGGCGAGCTCCCCCGCGGCGGCGCGTTCCTCGAGCGCCGCGCGCACGAACGCGGCGTCGGCGTGGGTGAGGTCCATCCCGGCGAACACCACGCAGAACGGTTCGCCGCCGGCAGTGGCCTGCGCGGCGATCTGGGTCGCGAGCTCCAGGTGCGGCAGGCCGGGCAGCGAGAAGATCGGCAGCTTTTGGCCGCGTACCAGGGTGGTCAGCGCGTCGATGACGGAGACCCCGGTCAGTACCGGTTCGGCCGGGGGCTCGCGCCGGGTCGGGTTGAGCGGCCTGCCGTCGACGGGCGCGGTGGCCGGGCCGAAGACGGGCGGCCCGCCGTCCATCGGCGTGCCGCGCCCGTCGCAGACCCGGCCGAGCCAGCCGGGACCCACCGGGACGCGCACGGGCTGCCCGGCGAAGGACACCCGGGTGGCGGCCGGGCTCAGGCCCGCGGTGCCTTCGAGCACCTGGACGACGGCTAGGTCCCGGTCGACCTCCACGACCATCCCGTAGCGTCGTTCTCCGGTCCGGGTGCTGATGCGCACGTACTCGTCGAAGCCGACGCCGTGCACATCGGACACCACCAGCAACGGCCCGCGGATCTCGCTGATCGAGGTGTATTCGAGCTCTGGCCAGACGGTCACCGTGACCCGCCTCCCGCGGTCAGTGCGCCGATCTCGGCGAGCACGGTGTCCCGGCACTCCTGGATGACCCCGAGGTCCGCCGGCCCGGCCTGGTCGCGCGCGCGTAGCAGCGGGCCGAAGTCGACGGCTTCCACGGCGGCCGGCCCGACGGTGGCGGCCGCTTCACCGCACCGGTCCACCACGGCCAGAACCGCCTCGACGAGCGCGGCGGTCTTGGGTTCGGGGCTGTACCCGTCGTTGCCGGACAGCGCGCTCTGCTGCAGGACCCCCTCCCGGATCAGCCGTCCGGCCAGCACGGACATCCGCTCCTCGGATGGCAGTGCGCTGATGCCGACCAGGTCGACCAGGTCGGCCAGCCGATCGGCGCGGGCCAGGATCCGGCTGATCCGCTCCCGGTGCCACGACCGCGGCCGGTCGCCGTCCCCGGCGGGCGCACCGGTCAGCGCGACCGCGTCGCGGGAGAAGGACCCGGCCCATGACACGGCCGGATAGTGGCGGGCGTACGCCAGGTCGCGGTCCAGGGTCCAGCGCGCCCGCACGAAGCGTTCGGTGTGTACGGTCACCGGTTCGGCCAGGTCGCCGCCCGGCGGGGAGACCGCGCCGACCACGGTCACCGACCCGTGGCCCGACCCGAGGGTCTGCACCGCCCCGGCCCGCTCGTAGAACGCGGCAAGCGCCGAGGCGAGGTTGGCCGGGAAGCCCTCCTCCGCGGGCAGCGCGCCGGAGCGGGAGGCGAACTCGCGCAGCGCCTCCGCCCAGCGGGAGGTCGAGTCCGCGATGACCACCACGTCGTGGCCCATGTCGCGGAAGTACTCTGCGACGCAGGCGCCCACGTAGACGCTGGACTCACGGGCCATCATCGGCATGTTCGAGGTGTTCGCGATGATCACGGTGCGCTCGGCCAGGCGACCGCCGTTGCGCGGATCGTCGAGCCGCGACAGTTCGTCGACCACGTCGGCCATCTCGTTGCCGCGCTCGCCGCAGCCCACGTAGACGATGACGTCCGCGTCGCACCACTTGGCGATCTGCTGGAGCAGAACCGTCTTGCCCGTGCCGAAGCCGCCGGGTACCGCCGCGGTGCTTCCCTTGGCGATGGGGAAGAGGAGGTCCACGACGCGTTGGCCGGTGTGCAGGGGTTCGATGGCGTCAAGGCGCCCGGCTGTTGGACGCGGTCGGCGGATCGGCCAGTATTCGGTAAGCGCCACCTGTTCCCCGCCGATCCGGGCGATGACGGCGTGCGCCGGGTAGTCTCCGGGCTCGGCGATCCATTCCAGTTCCAGCCCCGCCTCGCGCCGGACGCCGTCCGGCTGCGGCGAGGGGTCCGGCGGGACCAGGACGCGGTGCTCCACGCAGCCGGGCGTGGCGAGGGTTCCCAGCAGCTGTCCCGGGCCGAGCCGGTCGCCGGGCCGCGCGGCC
The DNA here is from genome assembly GCA_035763685.1 of Actinocrinis sp. Taxonomy (GTDB): domain Bacteria; phylum Actinomycetota; class Actinomycetes; order Streptomycetales; family Catenulisporaceae; genus Actinocrinis. The sequence continues at coordinate 125,181 of DASUAR010000097.1, forward strand.
GGAAGGAACTGCCAGGTGCGCTCGTGCTCGTGCGCCTGCGCCGCGCCTGACCCGGCGGCGATACCGCTGCCTGCGTCGAGCCAGGTGCCGGCCGAGGCCAGCGGCCGCAGCAGCCCGTCGAAGACGCCCCCGAGCAGCCCCGGTCCGAGCGCGGCGGACAGCGGGCGCCCTTGCGGGAATGCGGGGTCCCCGGGCTCCAGACCGCCGGTGTATTCGTAGGCTTGCACGGTCAGCAGCCTGCCGCGCAGCGCGACGATCTCGCCGGGCAGGGCGCGCGGACCGAGAAGTATGAGTTCGGAGACCGCGGCCGTGGCGGCGCCGACGAGCTCGATCTCGACCAGCGGGCCGGCGACCCGCCGGATCACGCCCGTTTGGCCGCTCGCCCCGGCCGACGCGCCGTGGGTCGTGCTCACGGTGTCCATAGCCGCTCGACCTCCTCCCCCAGCCCGTCCACGGCCCGCTCCGCGATCGCCGTCAGGCTCAGGTCGACACGCCGGCCCGGCACCCAGGCGACGATTCCGCCGCGCGCGTGATCGGCCATGTGGGCGCGTGGGCCTACTAGCGCGCAGGCGCGGCGTTCAAGTTCGGCTCGGAGACCCGGGTATCCGGGCGTCTGCTTCAGCTCACCTACCGCGCGCGAGATCTTGTCGCAGACCTCGTCGTAGACGGCGCGCTGCGCGTCGAGTTCGAGCGCCCTCGCCCGGCGCCGGGAACGGGAGAGCAGCCCGGCGCTCTGCTGCGCCGCCAGCGCCTCGCCCTGCGCCCGGGCCTCGTCCAGGATCGCCCGAGCCTGCACGCGGGCCGATTCGACGGTGGAGGCCGCCTCGGCCCGTGCCGCCGCGATCAGTGCGCCGGCGTCCTGCTCGGCTCGCCGGATCAACCGCGCGCGCACCGGATCGAGAGCGCGGTCCTGCCGGTCGGCGTCCGCCGCGGGGGTCATGGCGGCATCACCACGGTGAGCGGACGCGGGCGCTCGTCCACCGCCGATCCGAGCGCTTCGGCGGCCCGCGCGGTGAGGAACACCACGTCGACGTCGGCCGGCAGGTCCCTCCACGCAGCCCGGGCCCCGGGTGGGTCCTCGGCCGCGACGGCGAGCGCGCCGGCCAGGGCGAAGCCCTCGACCAGCGCCGCCTCGCCCAGCGCGGCGATCCTGCTTCCGCGAACCGTGCTCACGGCGGTCACGACTTCCCGGTGAGAATCACCGCGACGACCAGGCCGTAGATCGCGATGCCCTCGGCCAGTCCGACCACCACTATGGCGCGGCCGAATATCTCGGGGCGTTCGCTCATGGCCGCCAGCGCGGCGGCGCCCGTGTAGGCGACGGCGATCCCGGCCCCGATGGAGGAGCCCGCGATCGCGATCCCGGCCCCGATGAGCGCGCTGTTGCCGCTGGTGCCGGCCGCGGCGGCGGTGGAGGCGTGTGCGGCGCCCCCGCCGAACACGACGATCAGCAGCGCCAGCCCGGCGGCGAGCAGTGCGCCGTTGACCGCGAGCAGCGCCCGCTTCGCCGAGTGGGGCGAGCGCCGCGCCAGCAGCGCTCCGAGGATCGCTCCGGCGATGAGCGCCGGGACACCGATCAACCATGCGGTCATGGGGCGGCCTCCGGGGGACGGGCGGAGAGCTTGAACGGCCGGAAGGGCCGGCCTTCGAGCTCGAATATCCGCGAGAACAGTTCGTAGAACTCCAGGCGCATCGCCTGCACGCCGGCGACCAGCGCCTCCAGGGTGAAGGTCGCCGCGTTGCCCACGGCGAACAGCGCGACGGCGCCGACCGCCGCGATCGGGCCGCGGTGCGCCAGCCCCGTCGTGCCCTGCCAGATGACCGCGCCCAGCGCCGCGTGGGTCAGGCCGAAGGCGGCGAGCCGGGCGAAGGACACCACGTTCGCTCCGGTCCGGGTCACCAGGTCGAACAGGCCGATGCCCACCTGCAACCCGCCCGCGGCCCCGCCCGGGGCGGCCGCGGCCAGCCCGACCCCGGCGGCCCCGATCCCCAGCACGGCCGTCACCGCCCCGGCGATCTCGACCACGCCCGAACGCAGATAGAACCCGGCGACCAGCGCCCCGGCGCCAAGGAAGAGCACGCTGCCCGCGACGCCGGAGACCGCATATACGGCGCGGCCCGCACCGCCCTCCCGCCACCTGTTGAGGATGCCGACCGCGTACGCGCCCGCGAGCAGGACCGCCCCGAGCCCGATCGCGTATTCGATCAGTCGCATCGGCTGGTCGACCGGCGAGAGCCACAGCGTGGGCACCACGCCGGTCGGCCCGAAGAACTCGCCGTAGAGCAGTCCGGCCGCCATGCCCACGGCCCCGGCGGCCGCGACGAACGGCCACAGGTGGCGCGCCGTCTCGAGAGCCCTGATACGACCCGAGCGCAGCAGCAGCGCCCCGGCCACCAGCAGCGCGCCGTGCCCCACGTCCCCGAACATCACCCCGAACATCAGGACGTAGGTCAGGGCCGCCGGGAACGTCGGGTCGACGTCGGCATACGGGACCGTCCCGAAGGTGCGCACCAGCGGCGAGAGCGCGCGATGCCCGCGGCCGGTGTCGCGCAGCAGGGTCGGCGGATCGACGCCGCGCGGCGTCGGCAGCGGCACGAGCGCGCCGCCCACCTCGCTCAGCCGCGCAGCGAGCAGCGGCACTTGTTGTGCCGGGCACCATCCGGTGAGCGCCGCGGTCTCGCCGTGGCGAACGGCCGCGGCCGCGTACCGGCCCACCTCGTCCTGACCCTCGGCCACGCGCGCCGTCGAGTCGAGGCGCTCGATCTCCACGCACGCGGCCTCGCCGGTGCGCGCCAGCGCGCCGCGAAGATCCTCGAGTCCCGCGGTCAGCGCGACCCGCTGCATCCGCACCGGCCGCAGCGCCTCACGCCACTGCGCCGTCACGTTCCCAGTCGGGGGCCCGGCCAGGTGCTCACGGGAGGACATCTGCGCCTCCTGAGATGCCGCCGCCGCGGGCCGCCCGTTCGAGGGCGGCGCGCACCGCGTGAGCGTCCGAGAGCAGCAGCGCGGCGCAGCCCAGCACCAGCTCCGCGTTGAAGCGGGCCGTGTGCACCATGGCCTCCGCGTCCTGGGTGACCTGGGTCCACCAGCCGGCCTCGGCCAACCACAGCTGCCGCGGGCCGTCGATCCCCGCCAAGACCCAGCCGGCGGTGCGCCGCGGCAGCGCAGCCGTGTACCCGCGCCAGTCCGTAGCGCCCAGCGCTCTCTCCCCGAGCAACGAACGGGCCCGAGCGGCGGACGCGGCGTCGGGCGCGCGGCCGACCAGGAAGCGTTGACGGGCGATCAGCAGCGCGGCAGCTGCGGCGCCCCAGCGCTGCGTCACCTGGTGCAGCTCGGCCAGGCGGCCCGCGGCGGACAGGCGCAGCCCGGTCACCAGGGCGGCCGGCGTGTCCGCGCCGGGGTCGCCCCACGGCGACGCGGCCAGCACCTGCCGCAGTTCGGCCGGCGACCTGGTCGCGGCCGCCCTGTTCCAGGTATCTGTCAGCGCGCCGAGCCGGTAGGGCTCGGGCGCCGGTTCGCCCGACAGGGCACGCAGATGGTCGACGAGGTTGCAGACCTCGAATTCCGCGACAAGCACTCGCAGCATGGCGAGCCCCGGATTCGGCACCCACCCGGCCAGGACGCGAAGGTTCCACAACACCGTGTCGCCGACCGCCCGCTGCGCCTGTTCCAGCGTCGCATCGCCCGGCAGGAACCGCCGGTAGGTCGTCGCGGCCAGGCGCCGGGTGGCGGCTTCGAGCGTCGGTTCCGCGGCCAGCGCCCGCGCCCCGGCGTCCCCGATCCTGCGGCTGAGCAGCGATCTGGCGCGCACGGTTCCGGCGACCCACCCCACGCTCATAGGATCCGCCTCGCCCCGATCAGCGCCTGATGCGTCGAGGACGGCCCGTCCGGCTCGGCTTCGGTGCGCAGCCGCGCGATGGCCTCTGCGACTATCCGCTGCACGAAGTCGGTCACGCGCGGCATGGCCCGGTGGCGGATCGCCTCGACCTCAGCCTGCGCGCGCGCGATCATCGCCGCGGACTGCGTCTCGGCGAGTGCGAAAGCCTGCCGCCTGCTCTCCTCGCGGACGAGCGCAGCGCGCTCTCGTGCGTCGTGGATGACGGCCTGGGACTCACGCGTGGCCGCGGCCTGGATTTCAGCGGCCGAGGCGTTGCCGCGGGCGCGGATTTCACGCGCCTGGGCCTGCGCCTCGTCCAGCAGCGCAAAGACCGGCACCAGCTCGGCGGCCTGCTCGCCCCGCCGGTCGGCTGGAACGGCGCCCGCGGTCGGTGCGCCCGGTGCGCCGGCCGACCGGAACCGCCGGAGCAGCTCGCGCAATCCGTTCATGACGGCCCGCTCTCGAATAGTTCGGGTATCGACCATCCTCAAGCGGCTGGTCCGATCAGGGCAGGGTCGCACCGCCCTGGACGGACCGGCCGAAGGTCACTGTGCGGCGGGGTCGGTGGCGTCCACGTCGAAGGCGGCGGTTACTTCGACTCACGGACGAACGGATCGGCGGCCCGGGTCCTTCGACTGGATGCGCGCACCCGAATCACGAGCAGCATGACCGGTAGGGCGGTTCGAGCGCCCCGCAAAAGCCCCGCAACTTCTGAGAAGGGCGAGTCATCATGCCTCTCGTCTTCATTTTCGTCGCAGCGCTGTTTTGGCTGACCCTCGTGACCGTCTTCGCGATCGGCTGGTTGCTCAGGATGATGTTCCACGTCTTCGCCGCCTCGATGCACGGAGCGCGCGGACTCATCTCCCGCTCCCAGGCTGGTGCTCACGGGTAACCGCCGCTCCGGATGTCCGAATGACGTCTCGCACTGTCCGATTCTGCGAGTGCAGCGAACGCTTCCGCACGAGCCGGCCGTAAAGTCGCTGACGTGCGAGATCGATGCACTCACGCACGCTGTCACCGGCCACGTGCGCCTGCACGGACTGCCCGTCCAGGTCGATCGTCGCGCTGAGCCGGATTGGACGTGGGGCGCCAGGGCTGACCGAGGCGACGACGGTAACGTGCGCCCTGCGCAAGGGCCGGTGCGTGTAAGCCGCTAGGGCATGGAACTTCTCGACGGCGTAATGCCGCTCCTCGCGCGAGAACGGCCCGGTCATCTCGACGAGTATCGATTCGGCCGCCTGGCCTGAGATCCGAGACACGTGCTTCCTCACTTTCCGCGCGAAAGGGCATCGACGAGGAACACACCGCCCGGGACGAGCGGCTTTCCAGCGGCGTCCAGCAGGTAGAACAGCGGACGGGCGGTCGGCACCTCAAGCCGGGTGATCTCCTCATCGCGGATCCCGTCGAGCCACTTGACCAGGGCGCGCAACGTGTTGCCGTGCGCCACGACCAGCACCACCCGCCCGGCGCGCAACTCGGGCGCGATCGCGTAGTGCCAATACGGCAAGAGCCGGGCGGTCACATCGCGCAGGCTCTCGGTGTGCGGAAGCACCCGCGGCGGCAGCGCGGCGTACCGGGGATCGGCGAGATTCGGATCTTCCAGCAGCGCGGGCGGCCGCTCGTCGTAGGACCGGCGCCAGCGCTGCACCCGTTCCGCTCCGAACTCGTCGCGGACCAGATTCTTGTCCTTGCCCTGCAGCGCTCCGTAGTGCCGGCCGTTCAGCCGCCACGAGCGGTGCACGGGCACCCACGGGCGATCGGCGGCGGCCAAGACAAGGCGCGTCGTCGCCACGGCCCGCTGAAGCATCGAGGTGAATGCGACGTCCAGGCGGCACCCGGCCGCCGCGATGGCCTGCCCGGCGCTGACCGCCTCACCTTCGCCGAAGCTCGTCAGCGGCGGATCGGCCCAGCCGGTGAAGCGGTTCGCGGCGTTGAACTCGCTTTGGCCGTGCCGCAGCAGGATCAGCCGGCCGCCGTGGAAATCCGCACTCGGCGAGCTCACCGGGTCCATCGCGCTCCTCCCCTTGTCCTGAACCCAGCCTCGGGTGCGCCCGCCACGGCCGACAGGGCCTGAAGTCCCGCCGGGAAAGTCGAGACGCCGCGCCGGTGCGCCGCGTCAGTACGGCAGAGTGCGGCGGCCAGACGGAGTGCGAAGGTCAAGCTCTGGGAGTTCGCGGCGCGCCAGGCGGCGTCTGGTCACGCGCACCCGCCTCGACGAGTGAGCCTGCGGGGCGATGTTCGTCGCCGGAAGCTGCTTCATGATCGCCACCTCGGAATGGTCTCGATGGTCCGGCCGTGTCGCAAAGCCGACATGAGCACACCCTTGTCGAAGCCAGCGATCACTGCACGAGCCGAAAGACCCGCACGCGCAGGGCCGTGCGGACATCGCTCAACGGGCCGTGTCGGTGACTGCGCCGCGCGGCGTTAACAGGCAGGAGGTGAACCAGTCCTCGGCCAGCCGCACGGCAACGGCCAGGTTGCGTGGATCGTCGAACCTGTTGTCCGCGCCGGGAACGACGAGCAGCTGGTTCGCGCAGCGCATCCGGAGTTTGGCGCGCCGGTTCAGGTCGAGCACGGCCGCGTCGCGCGCCCCGGCGATCAGGAGTGTGGGCGCGGCGACGGCGGCGAGCCGTCGCGAACCGGCCAGGTCCGGCCGGCCGCTGAGCAGCACGATGGCGGCTACGTCCGAGCCCGGCTCCGCCGCGGCCCATACCGCTGCGGCGGCGCCGGTGCCGGCACCGAAGAAGCCGAGCGCGAGCCGGTTCAGCGTGGGTTGCCCGCGTAGCCACGCGCGGGCGTCCAGCAGCCTTTGGCCGAGCAATCCGATGTCGAACACCGTGCGCCGGTCGATCGCGGGCGGCTCGGTGAGCAGGTCGAGCAATAGTGTCGCGATTCCATGGCTGTACAGGTACTGCGCGACATACCGGTTGCGTGCGGCGGCTGTCCCGGTGCCGGATCCGTAAGCGAAGACGACAACGCCGACCGGGTTTCGCGGCACCGCCAGCAGCCCGGGCAGTCGCGTGGAGTCGCCGGAATACACCTGCACCCGGCTGCTCTCGGTGCCGACCGTACGACCGCTCACATTGGCATGCTCGGTCATGAGCTTGTCCGCGTTCGTCTGATAGGAGCGTTTCGCCGCGGCTTCCAGCAGTTCGATGATCTGGGCGTCGGGGACTCTCGGAAGCTGCGCGTACGCATCCGCGACGGAAACGAAGTCCTCGGGCGCGTGAATGCAGATCAGCTCGTCGGCGACGTCGTAGAGTCGCGGAGTCTTGTCATACGCGGCGATCGGGAGCGCGAGGATCACCCGCGCCGCGCCGTATTCTCGCGCCACCTGGCAGGCCGCCCGTGCGGCGGCTCCGGTGACCAGGCCCTCGTCGACCACGATCACGGTGCGCCCGTCGACCTCCAGGGGCTGTTGCGCGTCGGCGAACGGCGCGCGCGCCGCGCCCACGAGGCAGACCTCCAGCGGAGCTTCGAGGGCTTCCGCGACCTCGGCGGCCACCGGAACTCCGCCGCGCGGGACCGCCAGCACGACCGGGTCGGCGCTGCGCAGATGTCTGAGCAGATCCGCCAGCTGCCGACCCGCGTCCCGCCGATCAACGAAATACATTGCCGACCTCCTTGCTTGACGCACAGTGCGGTGGCGCGGCGGAGCTGATCCGCGCACCCTCTTATGGCTCGGCGAGTCCTTAGCCGCGGTTGCCCGCCGTCTCGCGCTCGAACCGGCTCCACAGGTCAGGTCGGCGGCGACGCCAGGGCCGGCGCGCGCGCAGCTCGCGGGCCAGTGGCGGGGCCGGCACCACGAGGACTTCACACCGGGCCTTGCGGGTGCAGACGAGTGTCACCGATCCGGACCACAGCGCGTGCCACAAACCGCGGCCGCTGCCGCCGATGACCAGCAGGTCATCGGGTCCGTCCGCGTACTCGGCCAACGCCGAGGCGACCGGCGGAGACTGAACGCTGCGTTCGATCGTCAATCCGGCCGGAACGCCGCCGAACGCGTCTTTGAAGGCCGCGTCGATCTGCTTTCCGTCTGAGTCCGGCCAAAGCGCCTCCACCCGGACCGCATGCAACGGCAACCCACGCCACGCGGCCTCAGCGACGGCCGTTCGCAATGCCGCCAGGCCCTGCGGCGTGCGGTCCACACCGACAACCACGCGCGCACCACGCTCAGCGTCCACGGTGCCACCTTCTCTCGTAAACGCTCACCTTCAGTCTCTTCCCGCGGCGGCGCCACGCCAGGGCATTGAGTCCCTGTTCCGTTCCGCGCGCAGTGTTCGCTCGGGACCTGCGCCCGGAAAGTCGGGAGGAAAGTCCTGTCGCGGCCTCGTTGTCGCGTGTCTACGGTCGAGTCGTGAAGGCTTGTCGCGGCCTGCCGACCGCGGCGGCGAGATTCCTGGCCGCCGCGGCCTTGGTGGTGGCGGCGACCGCCGGGTGCGCCGGCTCCGCGGGCAACGCCGGTACGCAATCGCGGAACGGTTCGACGAGCCCGGCGCCGACGCTCGCCCCTACGAGTCCGCGGCCCGGCCTCACCTCGACGTCTTCGACCTCGGCCACACCGCGAGCACCGTCGCCGACCGCAAGCACGCCGCGCTCGGCCGCTCCCACGCCTCCGACCGCCACCGCGCCGCCCATCGGCCAGGAGACGCTGCGCCCCGGTGACAGCGGCCCGGCCGTTCTAGCCCTCCAACGGCAACTCGGCTCGCTCGGCTACTGGGTCGCAACGCCCGACGGAACGTATGGCGAACTCACCGCGCAGGCGGTGGTGGCCGTGCAGAAGGCGGCGGGCCTGTCGCGCGACGGAGTGTACGGCCCGCGAACCGCCGCGGCGCTCGCCCGCGCGACCCGGCCGACCGCGCACAGCGGCTCGGGGCACGTCATCGAGATCGATCTCGCCCGGCAATTGCTGCTGCTGGTGACGAACGGCCACGTCGACACGGTGCTCGATACCTCGACCGGCAGCGGCGCGGCATACACCGTGAGCGGCGAGACGCACATCGCCGTGACTCCCACCGGGAGCTACCGCATCTTCCGCCAAGTCGACGGCAGCGACCGCTCGCCGCTGGGCGTGCTCTGGCGGCCGAAGTACTTCAACGGCGGCATCGCGATCCACGGTTACCCCGACGTGCCGCCCTACCCCGCCTCCCACGGCTGCGTGCGGGTCAGCAACGCCGCCATCAACTGGATCTGGGCGAGCGATCTCGCGCCCATCGGAACCAGCGTGCTCGTCTATTAGCCCGCTGAGCCGGAGCCGGCGCCGAACGTATTGGCCCGGCCGGATCCGGGTCCTTCTGCCCTGGGACCACGCCTCGCCCGGTGCGAGCCTTGGCGGCAGGGCGTTAAGGAATGAGGCGATCGCAATGTCCGATCAGAGCGCGTCGGAACGGAACACGGACGAACAGGGAATCTCGGAGCAGGGCAGGCCGGGTCCGGACATCGAGCAGGCCGAGAACGGGCGCGCCCCCGAAGCCTCGCCGGAATCCCAGGCCGCCGCGCCCCGCGGCGACGAGGTGTGGCCGACCCGCCGGTACCAGCCCGGCCGCCTGCGCCATGTGGGGAACGCGGTCGCCAGCGTCCTCGCGCGTACGGGCCTGATCCCGCACACCTACCTGCTCACGACGCGAGGCCGCAAGACCGGTCGCGTGCGCAACAACCCGGTGACCCTCGTCGAGCTCGACGGGCAGCGCTGGCTGGTCGCCCCGTACGGACCGGTCTCCTGGGTACACAACGCGCGCGCCGCCGGGAAGATCGAGCTGACCCGCGGCCGCACGACCCGTGCGTACGAGATCCGCGAACTGCCGGCGCAGCAGGCCGGATACGTGCTCAAGCACTACCTGCGCCGCGCCCGTATCACCCAGCCGTACTTCCGTGCCCGGCCCGACTCCCCGGTCGAGGACTTCAGCGCCGAAGCGGCCCTGCACCCTGTGTTCCAACTGGTCGAACCTGATCAGCACTAGGGTTCCGCGCGCGCCGCGTGGCGTGCATGACCGGTCACGCGTCGCCGGATGCTGCCATACGCGTCGGCCCGAGCCCGCGAACCGCTTGAGGAGAGTACCCGATGAGGCTATGTATACCGATTACCGAAGACGACCAGGTCGATGGGCGCTGGGGCCGGGCCCATCAAGTCGCGATCGCCGACATGGACGGCGGCGAGATCACCGGCTGGTGGGAGCACGAGGTGTGCTGGGACATCCTGCACGACACCGGCGGCGAGGGCGCGCACCACGCACGCGTGGCACGGTTCCTGCGGGAACAGCATGTCGGGGCCGTGGTGGCCGAACACATGGGCCCCGGCATGATGCGGATGCTGCGCACCATGGGCGTCACCGTGTACCTCGGCGCTCACGGCGATGCGCGCCAAGCGGTCACCGGCGCCGCGGCTCTGCGCGCGCCCCAGGCCGCTACCGGTCAGTGACCGTCCAGACGACGACCTTCGGCTTCGACCTCTGGCCTACTCTGGCCTACTCGATCGTGCGCTCGTCGCCCGCGCGGCCGCTGAACAGCGTTGCCGCCAGGCCGAGAGCGCACAGGAACAGGGTCAGTGCCGGCAGCCGTCCCGTCGGCGCGAACCCTCCGACGGCCAGGCGAGCCAGTCCCACCGAGGCCGCGACAAGTCCGGCCAGCAACACGAACGGTGACCAGCGCCCAGGCGGTCCGAGACCGGAGGGTAGACGCAGCATCGGGCGTTCGGCCCACATCACGGCGATGACGAGCGGCGCGAGTACCGCGGTCAGCAACGCCCACCACACCGGTCGCTGCGACCACCACTGGGCGCTGCCGATCGGCGGCTGCGGCAACACCCCGGTGGGATAGCAGGCCACTGCGATGATGAGCACCGGAACGAAATGCCACAGATAGACCGTCATGACCGTGTTGTTGAGGCGTCTGACCGATTTCCACAGCCGCTCCCGGACGGCCAGCAACCCGGAGACCCACGGCTCGGCCGCCAGCACCAGGCCGCACTGCGCCGCGGCGAATGCGAGCAGCGCGATCGACGGGGGGTTGGTGTTGCCGGAGCCGACCATGTCCACCTTGAACGATCGCGAGACGACCAGCGCGGCCAGCAACACACCTCCGGCTGCGGTCATCGCGTACGGACGCCATCGCGGTGAAGTCAGCGTCCCGTCGCGCCAGGCGAATCCCCACTGGTGGATGGCACCCCACACGAACACGTAGTTGGCGTATCCGAGCAGAGGCGGATGCAGCACGGCTATGACCAGGTTCACCAGGCCTGTGGCCGCGGTCATGACACAGGGCACTGCCAAACCCCAGCGTCGGTGCAACGCCAGCATGGCCGGTGTGAGCGCGATGAGCGCCAGGTAGACCGGCAGGAACCACAGTTGCAGCGCGGCCAGCCAGCCCACTTCGGCCAGTTCGGCCGCCGGTACCCGCGTGGCCTGCGCTACCACGGCGGCTGGTACGGCCACCACGACGTACGCCGCCGTCGGCCACAGCAAACGCAGCGCCCGCTCCCTCACCCATCGCGTCCAACTCTCCCCGCTCGCGTGATGAGCGCCCCATGACTGCGCATTGACGAATCCGCCTACCAGGAAGAACGCCGGCAACACCTGGAACAGCCAGGTGACCCACCGTCCCCAGCTGACGTGATCGACCGCGTTCAGGCCCGAGAGCCGCCCGTCCCGATAGGTGACCGAGACCAGCAGCCAGTGGCCGTAGACCACGCCGCCGATGGCTACGACCCGCAGGAGGTCCGCGTAGCGATTACGCACCATGCCGCGACCGCAACTCCTCGCCGACGTATGCCGCAGTCAGGCCGCGGTGCTCAGGCGCCTCGGGACGAATGACCCGTGCGGATGGTGAACTATGGCCCGTGCCACCCGAACCCGGGCGCAGGACGCTGAAGGCGTGGCCGTCCTATCTCCGAATCTACAGTCGTCCATGCCCGCGCGGTTCACCGTCGGGCCCGCGAGCAACGTGTCGGACGACATCTTCGCCTGGGCCGCCCGGAGCCCGGACCACGTGTCCTTCGCCCGGAAGGTCGATGGTGCCTGGCAATCGGTGACCGCGCGCGCGTTCGTCGATCAGGTGGTCGCCGTGGCCGCCGGGTTGATCGCGTCGGGCGTGCGGTCCGGAGACCGCATCGGGCTGATCGCGGACACCAGCTACGAGTGGGTCGTGTGCGATTACGCGATCTGGGCGGCTGGAGCCGTCACGGTGCCCGCCTATCCCACCGCCGCCCCGGCGCAGATTGCCGACATCATCGCCGACTCGGGTGCGACCGGCGTATTCGTGAAAAGCGGCCAGGTCCGATCGATGGTGGCCGATGCCTGCCCCGCGCTCGCGGACCGCCTGTGGACCGCGGACGACTCCGGATTCGCCGCACTCTCCTCATCCGGCGTGGCCTCCGCCGAAGAGGTGGAGAGCCGCAGGCGCTCAGCGTCGGCGGACTCCACGGCGACGATCGTCTACACCTCCGGCACGACAGGGCAGCCGAAAGGCTGTGTGCTGACACACCGCAACCTGGTCGCGCAGGTCAGCAGCATTCTGGAGGCCGAGGACATCGACCGTTTCGTGCTGGTGCAGGGCTCGTCGATGCTGGTGTTCCTGCCGCTCGCGCACGTGCTGGCCCGCGTGGCCACCCTGGCCGCGGTGCGCGCGGGCATGCGGATCGGCCTTTCCGGGGACCTCAGCGATCTGCAGCGGGAGCTGGCCGCATTCCAGCCCGAAGTCACTTTCGTCGTGCCGAGGATCCTGGAGAAGGTCTACAACCGCGCCGAGCGAAAGGCGCAGCAGACCGGCCGGGGCCGGCTGTTCCGCGCCGCCGCCGAGACGGCCGTGGCCTACAGTCGCGCGCTGGCCGATGGGTCGCCGTCGCGCGCGCTGCGGATGCGGCGGGCCCTGTTCGACAAACTCTTGTACGCGAGGCTGCGCGCCGCGTTCGGCGGACGGCTGCGCTACGCCGGCTGCGGCGGCGCTCCGTTGGACACCCGGCTCGGGCACTTCATGCGCGGCATCGGGCTCAACGTGCTGGACGGCTGGGGCCTGACCGAAACCGCGGCCCCGATCACGCTGAACCTGCCCGCCGCGCGGCGCGTCGGCACCGTGGGCCGCCCGCTGCCCGGCAACACGGTGAAGATCAACCCGGACGGGGAGGTACTGGTCAAGGGTCCGGCGGTGTTCCGCGGCTATTGGAACAACCCGCAGGCCACGGACGAAGTGCTGGACGCGGACGGATGGCTGCACACCGGCGACCTCGGCGAACTGCACGACGGGTTCCTCTCGGTGGTCGGGCGCAAGAAGGACCTGATCGTGACCGCCTCGGGCAAGAACGTCGCGCCCGCTTTCCTGGAGGACCGGGTGGCCGCGCACTGGCTGATCGAGCAGTGCGTCGTCGTGGGAGAACGGCGCCCGTACATCGCGGCGCTGATCGCCCTGGACCCGGAATCCTTCGAGGAATGGAAGGCGCAGCATCATCTGCCGATCTCGGCCACCGTGGCCGACCTGCACGACAACCCCGAATTGCGCGGCGCGGTGCAAGGCGCGGTCGACGAGGTCAACGAAGGGCTCTCGCGCCCGGAGCGGATCAAGCGCTTCCGCATCGTGCCGAGCTATTTCACGGTCGGCGACGAACTGACGCCGACGCAGAAGACGCGGCGGCAATATGTCCTGGCGCAGTTCGCCGACGAGGTGGAGGCACTGTACGCCGAGGAAGAGCGACTGTGACCAGCCCTGCCGCGGCCGTGGCAGCGCATACCACCGGCAGCAGTCGGAGATGGTGAGCATGGATATCGAGGCCGTTCGCATCGACAAACCCGCGGACCTCAACGTGATCATCGGGCAGAGCCACTTCATCAAGACGGTGGAGGATCTGCACGAAGCGCTGGCCGGCACCAGTCCGCATCTGCGCTTCGGCGTGGCGTTCTGCGAGGCCTCGGGGGCGCGGCTGGTGCGCCGGTCCGGCAACGATCCCGAACTGGTCGAGCTGGCCGTGCGCAACGCGCGGTCGCTCGCCGCCGGCCACACGTTCGTGGTGTTCCTGCGCGAAGGCTTCCCGGTGAACGTCCTGAACGCGATCAAGCAGGTGCCGGAGGTGTGCGGCGTCTTCTGCGCGACCGCGAACGAGGTGGACGTCCTGGTGGCGCGCACCGATCTGGGCCGCGGCGTAGTGGGCGTGGTGGACGGCGAGCCGCCGGTCGGCGTCGAGACCGCCGAGCAGGAGGTTGAACGCAGGGCACTGCTACGGGAGATCGGATACAAGCTATAGCCATGGTTGACGGGCCTTCGCGCCCACCAGTACGCCCATCACCACGGACGCCGCCTAGCGCCGCCTAGCGCCGCCGGGCGACGACCCAGGCCGCCCCGGCCCAAGCAGCCGCGGTCCAGGCCGCGAGCACCGCGTATGACAAGGCCAGGTTCGAAACCAGCCCGCGGGTCACTGACGCTCGAAGTACCTGGCCCAAGTAATAGATGGGCAGCACTCGGTGGACGTCGGCCAGCCAGATTGGCAGCCGGCTGATCGGGAACTGCACCGGCGAGAAGAGCAGCACCACGAAGATCAGCGCGTTCACGATCGCGTTGGCGACCAGTGGCTTGGCGATCAGCTGGGCCATGGTGAAACCGACCGAGGTAGCCATCAACGACGAGAGCAGCAGCGCGGGCGCCGCCATCGGTGACACCGTGAGTGTCACCCCGTACCGCCAGGCGGCCAGCGCAAGGGTCACCACGATTCCGGGGACCGCGAGCAGCGTGAACACGGTGAAGGTGGAGGCGACCGCGGCGGAGCGCGGGGCGGGCAGCGACCAGATGAAGTCCCACGTGCCCGCCTGCTGCCGCTCGGTGACCATCATGACGACGCCGATCAGCCCGGCGGTCAGCACCGCGAGCGCGGGCGAACCGCTGACGATGAACAGGGCGGCGTCCCGGGACAGGTGGCCGATGTAGAACCCGTAGATGATCGCCATTCCGGCGCCGAACAGGATCTGCATGAGGGCGAACAGCGGCAGCCAGTTGCGCTGCGCGGCGAGATCGAACCTGAGCATCGCCGCGTAGCTGTCGAGCCAGTAACGCGCGCCGCGCCGTACGTTCACGACCCACCTCCCTACCTACGATGCCCCTGCGCCCACGCCACGACCAGCGCGGAACCCGCCGCCCACGCGGTCACCACGAGGTAGGAGCGCGGTACCTCACTCGCCACCCCGCTCACCAGCGCCCCGCGCACGATGGTCGCCATCGGCCCGAACGGCAGCCATTGATTCACCGACGCCAGCCAGCCCGGTAGCTGATCAGCGGGAAGCGCGACCGGGCTGAACCCGGTCATCACGAATATCAGCGTCGTGCTGAGCAGCATCGCGACCATCGGCGCCGTGACGCCGTGCGCGACGGCCAACCCGAGCAGCACCCCCGTCAGGCAGGTCAGCAGCATGGCCGGGACGACCATCGGCGTCACGGTCAGGTCCAGGTGGTAGCGCGCCACACCCGTGAGAAGCGTGAGGGCCACCGCGGGCAACGCGGTGACCAGGGCCACCGTGTACCAGGCCAGCGCCGCGGCGCTGCGCGGAACGGGCAACGACTGAAGGAATTCGTAGCTGCCGCGGGTGCGCTGCTCCGCGACGAGTTGCGGCTCGAAGATGAGCCCGGCCGTGATGAGGTTCATCACCGGCGCGCCGGTCACCAGGAAGACGGCGGCGGTCCGCGGCACGGTGCCGAACAGCAGCCCCACGCCGAGCGCGAGTCCGGCGCCCTGCAGCACCAGGACGGCGCTGAGCACCGGCAGGTACAGGCGCAGATCCGCGAAATCCCAGGCGACCATCCGCCAGTACGCGTGCGTCCACGATCCCGCCGGCTTCACCCCCGCCATTCTCAGCCCCCGATGTCGCCGGGGTCGGCGTCGCCACCGTTGCCGGAGTTGTGGCCGGTCAGCTCGATGTAGGCGTCCTCGAGCGAGGTGGCGCTCAGTGCGTACTCCTCCGCCGCGCCGCCCGCGATGACTTCTTCGGCCCACGAGATGCCGATCGCGGCGTCCTGCTGGGCGATCACGGTCATCAGGTTGCGGCCGACCAGGTTGGAGCGCTGCGCGAACGGCGGCAGCGCGGGCGCGTCGCGTCCCGGCGCGATCATCAACTGGAGCCGCAGGTGGCCGCGGTCGTGGGCCTTCATCGCCGATGGCGTGCCTTCGGCGATGAGCCTTCCGTCGTCGATGACCGCCAGCCGATCCACCGCTTTCTCCGCCTCCAGCACGTTGTGGGTGACGAGGAGAACGGCGACGCCCCGGTCCCCGAGCCGGCGCACCTGCTCCCACAGCAGCCTGCGGCGCAACGGATCGACGTCGTTGGTCGGCTCGTCCAGGATCACCAGCTTCCCCGGACACACCGTGACCATCGCGAATCCGACCAGCCGCTTCACCCCGCCGGACAAACCGATGCCGCGCTTGTCCCGCCACTGGCCAAGGTCGAGCGCCTCGACAAGCTCGTCCGCCTGCCGCTCCACCTCGACCCGGCCGCCGCCGCGCACCCGGCCGCACAGCACGATCGCCTCCCTCGCCCGGAACGAGTCGATCGGCACCTGCGCCTGGGGCAGGTACGAGCAGAGCTGCCGGGCCGCCGCCGGGTCCGCCACCAGGTCACGGGAACCCAGCGTGATGCGTCCCGAGGTCGGCTTGAGCAGGCCGATGACCTGCTTCACCAGGGTGGTCTTGCCCGCGCCGTTGGGTCCGAGCAGCCCGTACACCTCCCCCGGCGCCACGTGCAGCGAGATCCCGTCGTTGGCTCGGATACCGTTCGGGTAGACCTTGGTGACGCTGTCCGCGCGGAACAGCCCTTCGCCGTCCATGGCACGAGCATCGCGCGCGCCCGACCAGGGGCGACAGGGACCATCGTCACCAGACCCCCCACGAAGAAGGGCACTTCAGCCTGCTATTGGGCCCTATGGCAGAAGCCTGATCTGTGCGCGGGCTGACCCGAGGCGCGAGAAGGTTGGCGGCATCCGGGCATTCATGGTGCGAACCATCCGGTGAGCGGCTCGGGACCCGCCCGCAGCACACCACGACGACGCGCCGCACCTGAACCCACGGCCGCTCAATCCGGTTCGAAAGGCCCTGTTCGCCGGGGCCTTAGGCGCTCACACTCAAATGTGGGATTTGGGTGACAGCGCGCAGCCTGAGAGGACTGAAGTGTGATGAGCGGTGCGGCGCGTACACGCTTTCCGGCGGACCGGCAGTTGACGGTGCGGATGCTGGGCACCGTCTTCCTGCTCGGGTTGCTTTACGTGGCGTTCGCGGCCGCCTTGTTCGCGATTCTGCGCGCCTGGCTGCCGGTCGTGCTCATCGCCGCGGTGGTGTTGTTCGCGCAGTACTGGTTCTCCGACAAGGTGGCCCTGTTCGCCATGCGCGGGCGCGTGGTCACCTCGGCCGAGCAGCCGCACCTGCACGCGGTGGTCGACCGGCTCTGCGCGGAGGCGGACACGACCAAGCCCGCCGTCGCGCTCGCGGATACCGACCTGCCCAACGCGTTCGCGACCGGGCGCAATCCGGAGCACGCGGTCGTGTGCGTGACCAGCGGACTGGTGCGCCGCCTCAACGATGACGAACTCGAAGCGGTTCTCGCACACGAACTCGCGCACATCGCGCACCGCGACGTCGCGGTGATCACGGTGGCCTCGTTCCTCGGGGTGCTCGCCGGGCTGCTGGTGCGCCTGACGTTCTACGGCACGCTCTTCGGCGGCCGCGGACGGCAGAGCAATCCCGCGTTCCTCGCCATGCTCCTGGCGGTGATGCTGGTGTCCGCGGCGGTGTACGCGATCAGCTTCGTGCTGATCAGGATGCTGTCGCGGTATCGGGAGCTGGCCGCGGACCGCGGCGGCGCCATGATCACCGGACGCCCGTCCGCGCTCGCCTCCGCGCTGGTCAAGCTGGCCGGCGCGAACGCCCGTATCCCGGCCAAGGACCTTCGCACGGCCCAGGCGTTCAACGCCTTCTTCATCGCCCCGGTCGGAAAGACCGAAGGGCGGCTCTCCCGGCTGCTGTCCGCCCACCCGAGCCTGGAAGTGCGCCTGAGCAAGCTCGGCGAACTCACGACCAGCCTCGGGAAGTGAGGAGCTCAGTTCTCCGGAGGTGCCCCATGAAGGTGCTGGGGATAGACAACGTATTCACACGCGTCGGCGATCTCGGCAAGGCCGAGGCGTTCTTGCGACAGGCTTCGCCGGGACGCGCGAGACCGGCGGCGCCCGGCCGCACGTGTCGATAGGCCCTGATCGTCGGGGCCGTCCGGCCCTGCCCTGGTGAAGTCGTGCGCGCGACCGTTGAAGGTACGTCGATCGGCATCGGCCGGGCGGGTTTGCCCCGCCCTTGAGGTGGTGAGTCGTCGTGGTACCGAATCCCAGGGTACTGCGGAAATCGCCGGCGCGAGTCGCACCGAATCTGGCGGACTACCCGGCCGAGCGCGAAGGCTTCAGCTGGGCTCGTGCGTCCGCCGCGCTGGCCGGACTTCCCGGCGGCAACGGCATCAACATCGCCTACGAGGCCGTGGACCGGCACGTGGCCGAAGGTCGGGGAGAACGCACAGCCCTTCGCCACGTGCCTGCTGACGGGCCGGCGACGTCGGTCACGTACGCCGAACTCGCCGCCCAAAGCAACCGGTTCGCGAATGTGCTGCGGTCTCTGGGCGTGGGACGCGGTGACAAGGTGTTCACTCTCCTTGGCCGTTCTCCCGCGCTGTACACCACGGTGCTGGGCACCTTGAAGAACGCGAGTGTGCTCTGCCCCTTGTTCTCGGCCTTCGGTCCCGGCCCGATCCTCCAGCGCCTGCGGTTGGGTAACGCGCGGGTGTTGGTCACGACCGAACGGCTCTACCTGCGCAAGGTCGCCGACCAGCGCAACCTGCTTGACGAGCTTGAATACGTGCTGATCGTCGGCCCGCGGACCCGCGAACTTGAGGGCACCATGTCGTGGGACGAGGCGGTCGCGGGCGCCGATGACCGGTTCACCATCCCGCCCACCGATCCGCAGGACATGGCGCTGCTGCACTTCACCAGCGGCACCACCGGCATGCCGAAGGGCGCGATTCACGTGCACGGCGCGGTCGCGGCCCACCGGATGACCGCCTGGTACGCCCTCGACCTGCACGAGGGCGACGTGTATTGGTGCACCGCCGACCCCGGCTGGGTCACCGGCATGTCGTACGGAATCATCGCGCCGCTCGCCCACGGCGTGACGGTGGTTGTGGACGAAGGCGACTACGACGCCCGCCGCTGGTACCGGATCCTGGCCGAGCAACACGTCACCGTCTGGTACACCGCTCCCACCGCGATCAGGATGCTGATGCGGGCGACGCCGCGCGGCGGCCCGTACGACCTGCCGCGTTCCTTCGACCTGTCGGCGCTGCGCTTCGTCGCCAGCGTCGGCGAACCACTGAACCCCGAAGCGGTGCTCTGGGGCGCCGACGTGCTCGGACTGCCCATCCACGACAACTGGTGGCAGACCGAGACCGGCTGCATCATGATCGCCAACTTCGCGGCCTGCGACATCCGCGCCGGCTCCATGGGGCGCCCGCTGCCCGGAGTCGAGGCCGTCGTGGTGGCCTGCGACGACGAGGGCCGGCCGTACCTGTCCGACGGCCAAGTCCGGTTGGTCGAGAAACCCGCCGAGCAGGGCATGCTGGCGCTGCGCCCCGGCTGGCCGTCGATGTTCCGCGGCTACCTGCACGACAAGGACCGCTACGAGGCGTGTTTCGTGGACGGCTGGTATCTCACCGGCGACCTGGTGCGCCGGGACAGTGACGGCTACTACTGGTTCGTCGGGCGCGCCGACGACGTGATCAAGTCCTCCGGGCACCTGATCGGGCCGTTCGAGGTGGAAAGCGCCTTGATGGAGCATCCCGCGGTGGCCGAGGCCGGCGTGTTCGGCCTGCCGGACCCGGTGGCGGGCGCGATCGTGAAGGCGGTCGTCTCGCTCAAGCCCGGACACACCGGCACCGACGAGCTGCGCCAGGAACTGGTCGCGTTCTCCCGCCGCCGCCTCGGTCCGGCCATCGCGCCGCGCGAGATCGGCTTCGACCAGCACCTGCCCAAGACCCGCAGCGGCAAGGTGATGCGGCGCCTGCTTCGGGCGCGCGAACTCGGGCTACCCGAGGGCGATACATCCAGCCTGGAGAGCGAGGGATCAGCGTGAGCCCGTCCGGCAGGCCGGCGGCGAAGCCCGCCGCGAAGAACCCGTCCAGGAAGCCGCCCGCGGCCGACTCCAGCAAAGCCGCCAAAGCCGCGAGGAACGCCGCGCCGCGCCGCGCCGGTCAGCGCGTGGCCCCTTCCGACGGCCCGGCCGCCGCGGCGGCGCCGGCCGACCCCGCCACCAAGCACCGAAGCGACCTGCTCGCGCAGATGGTGCTGATCCGCCGGTTCGAGGAGCGCTGCGTCGAGCTGTACAGCGCGGGCACGATCCGCGGGTTCGTCCATGTCTACATCGGCGAGGAAGCGGTCGGCGTCGGCGTGACCAGCGCCCTGTCCGACGACGACGCGATCGTGTCCACGTACCGCGAGCACGGCCACGCCCTGGCGCGCGGAATCCCGGTCGACGCGGTCATGGCGGAGATGTTCGGCAAGACCACGGGGTGCAGCCGGGGCCGCGGCGGATCCATGCACATCTTCGATGCGCGGCGGCGCTTCTACGGCGGCAACGCCATCGTCGGCGGGGGGCTGCCGCTGGCGGCGGGCCTGGCCCTGGCCGACCTGATGGCCGGACGCGAACGGGTCACCTGCTGCTTCTTCGGGGACGGCGCGATGGCCGAGGGCGAGTTCCACGAGACCGCCAACCTCGCCGCGCTCTGGGACCTGCCGCTGCTGCTGGCTTGCGAGAACAACCTCTACGCCATGGGCACCCCGCTCGAGCACGAGCACGCGCAGACGGACCTCGCGATGCGCGCCGCCTCCTACGGCATGCCCGCGTGGGCCGTCGACGGGATGGATGTGCTCGCGGTCGAGAACGCCGCGCGTCGCGCCGTGGAGGGCATCCGGGCCGGCAACGGTCCGCACTTCCTCGAGCTGCGCACCTACCGATTCCGCGCCCATTCGATGTATGACCCGGATCGCTATCGGGAGAAGGCCGAGATCGAACAGTGGAAGAAGCGCGACCCGATCAAGCTGCTGGCCAAGCGGATCGGCGTGACGGCGGCGGCGCTCGACGAGCTAGCACATCAGGCCACTGACGTCGTCGAGCGCGCGGTCGCCGCCGCGCAGGCCGCCCCGAGCGAGCCGGTCGAGGACCTGCTGCGCTTCGTGTACACCCCGGCCGAGACGGAGGCCAGGCCGTGACCGCGAAAGTCGACGCGTCCCCCGCGCCGCACCCGCCTGCCACGTCCACCGCGACGCTCACCTATCGCGAGGCGTTGCGTGAAGCGCTGCGCGAGGCGATGGCCGCGGACGAGCGGGTGTTCCTGATGGGCGAGGACGTCGGCAAGTACGGCGGCTCGTTCGGCGTCAGCCTGGGCCTGCTCGAGCAGTTCGGGCCGCGGCGCATCCGGGACACCCCGCTGTCCGAGGCGGCGTTCGTGGGCGCGGGCATCGGAGCGGCGATCGGCGGTATGCGGCCGATCGTGGAGATCATGACCGTCAACTTCAGCCTGCTCGCGCTGGACCAGATCCTGAACAACGCCGCGACGCTGCTGCACATGTCCGGCGGCCAGCTCTCGGTGCCGGTGGTGATCCGGATGACCACCGGCGGCGGGCGGCAGCTGGCCGCTCAGCACTCGCGCAGCCTGGAGGGCTGGTACGCGAGCATCCCCGGCATCCGGGTGCTCGCTCCCGCGACCATCGACGACGCCCGGTACATGCTCGGTCCGGCGCTGGCGGACCCGGATCCCGTGGTGATCTTCGAGCACGGATCGCTGTACAACGAATCCGGCACTCTCAGCCCGCGCCCGCCCGCGTTCGGGCTTTCCTCGGCGGCGGTGCGGCGAACCGGTCATGACGTCTCATTGATCACCTACGGCGGCAGCCTGGGCAAGGCGCTCGACGCCGCCGACACGCTCGCCGCGGAGGGGGTTTCCGCGGAGGTGATCGACCTGCGCGTCCTGCGTCCGCTCGACGACGCCACCATCGCCGCATCGGTCGGTCGCACGCATCGGGCCGTAATCATCGACGAGGGTTGGCGTACCGGCGGCCTTTCCGGCGAGATCGCGACGCGCATCGCCGAGCAGGCGTTCTACGAGCTTGATGCCCCCGTGGAGCGGGTGTGCGGGGCGGAGGTGGCCATTCCTTACCCGCGGCACCTTGAGGACGCGGCACTGCCTCAGGCCGCCGACATCGTCGCGGCCGCGCGGCGGGCGGTGGGCTGAGATGGGCGCGTTCACCATGCCGACGCTCGGCGCCGACATGACCGAGGGCACGCTGGTGGAGTGGCTGGTGCAGCCGGGCGCGCCGGTACACAAGGGCGACGTGATCGCCGTGGTGGACACCGCGAAGTCCGCGATCGAGGTGGAGTGCTTCGAATCCGGCACTGTCACGCGGCTTCTGGTCGAACCGGGGATGAGCGTCCCGGTGGGCACCCCGCTCGCACTCATCGACACTGTCGAGCCTGCGCAACCGCAACAGGAAGGACCGGTGCGGGAGGAACCGGCCGCGTTGGACGGGGCCGGCGCCGCCGCGGTCGCGGCCCAGCTGTCGATCGCGCTGCCGCCGCCGACGCCTATCGCACCGGCGCCACCACCCGCTGCGCCGACCGCACCGATGCCGCCGCCGACCGCACCGCCCGGGATCTCACCTATCGTGCGGCATCTGGCAGAGGAGAAGGGCATCGACCTAACCCGGCTCACGGGCTCCGGCCGCCTCGGCAGGATCACGCGCGCGGACGTCGCCCACGCCGCCGCGCCTCACCGGCTCCGCATCACGCCCTACGCTCGCCGCCTCGCCGCAGAGCTAGGCGTCGACGCCGCCGCGCTGCACGGCACCGGAACCCAGGGCGCGGTGCGCGCGGCCGATGTGCGCGCTGCCGCCGCCGTGTCGCAGCTCCCGGCACCGGCGCTGGCGCCTGCCGCAGTCCCGTCCGCCACGCCCGCCCCAACGCGGACCACGGCGCAGGATCGCGCACTCGCGATGCGCCTGGCGATCGGCGCCCTGATGAGCCGCTCGAAGCGAGAGATTCCGCATTACTACTTGTCCACCACCATCGACCTCGGCCGCACGCTCGAGTGGATGCGCGAGCACAACCGCCGGGTCCCGGTGACCGAGCGGCTCGTGCCCGCGGCCCTACTGCTCAAGGCCGCCGCCATGGCCGCACGCGAGGTGCCGCAGCTCAACGGGTTCTGGCTACAGGATCGGTTCGTCCCGGCCGATGGCGTCCAGCTGGGCGTGGCGGTGTCCCTGCGCGGGGGCGGCCTGATCGCCCCGGCACTGCACGACGCCGACGAAATGGCGCTGCCCGAGCTGATGGCGGCGCTCAAGGATCTGGTCGAGCGGGCGCGCGCCGGCAGGCTGCGCAGTTCGGAGACGACGGACCCGACGCTCACAGTCACCAATCTGGGCGATCAGGGTGTTGACGCGGTCTACGGCGTGATCTACCCGCCCCAGGTCGCCCTTGTCGGCTTCGGCAAGATCATCGAGCGCCCTTGCGCCGTCGACGGGCTGCTCGGGGTCCGGCCTTGCGTCACCGCCACGCTTTCCGCCGACCACCGGGCCAGTGACGGCGCGGTCGGCGCCCGCTACCTCGCGGCCGTTGACCGGCTGCTGCGCAAACCGGAGGAACTGTGAACCAGCAAGAAGCCCTCGACCAGGTGCGCCGGGCGCTGACCAAGGTCGTGCCCGACGCCGATTTCGCCTCGTTCGGCCCGCGTGACAAGCTGCGCGACGTGCTGGACCTCGACTCGCTCGACTTCCTGCGCTTCGTCGAAGCCCTCGCCGCAGACACCGGGGTCTCGATCGACGAAGACGACTACCCTCACCTCGCCACCCTCGCCGGCAGCGCCGAGTTCCTCGTGCAGAAATCGGCGCGGTGAGCGCTCCGCGCGACCAGGACCTCACGACGCTCGAATACAGCAGCGCTCTAGTTCCATCAGTGCTCTGATACGCGCGCGTGATGCGCGTCAGGGCGTGCGACGGCGCAGGGTCAGCGCACCGCCGATCAGCGCGCAGACGGTGAACGCGGAGATCACCGCGATGTCCGTGCCCTGCGACCCGGTCCACGACGCATGTTTGGTGACCTCCTGCATCGCGTCCACGGCATACGACAGCGGCAATACATCCGAGAGCCACCGCAGCACCGCCGTCATGTTCTCCCGCGGCACGACGAGTCCGCACAGCAGCGCCTGCGGCAGCACGAAGGCCGGCATGAACTGCACGGCCTGGAACTCGCTGCGCGCGAACGCGCTGGCGAACAGTCCGAGCGCCATCCCGAGCAGCGCGTCGAGCAGCGCCACCACGACCAGTGGCACGACTGATCCGGGCAGCCGCAGACCCAGCCAGGTCAGCGAAACGATCAGCACCACGGCGACCTGGAGGCAGGCCAGGATGCCGAACGCGATCGCGTACCCGGCCAGCAGGTCGAGCTTGGCCAGGGGCATCGCCATCAGCTGCTCAAGGGTGCCGCGGGCACGCTCCCGCTGCGTGGTGACGGCCGCGACGATGAACATCACCACGAAGGGGAACACCCCGATGAACTCCGGGGCGAGCCGATTGAGCGCCGCGGGCTGATCCAGCACATAGCGCAGCAGAATCATGAGCACGGTCGGGACCGCGAGCAGCATCACCACGGTCCGCGGATCGTGACGCAGCTGGGTGAGCACACGGCGCCCGGTCGCCCAGGTCGCCGACCACCTGATCGGCGGCTCCGCCCGCACTGCCATCGTCACAGCCGCACCTCCCGGCCGCCGGTGGCCAGGTCGAGGAAGGCCGATTCCAGGTCGGCGGTCCCGGTCCGCGCCAGCAACTCCTGTGGAGCGGCCGCGGCGAGCAGCCGCCCCTCACGCATGAACAGCAGATGATCGCATCGGGCGGCCTCGTCCATCACATGGCTCGACACCAGCAGCGTGGCGCCGCCGTCGGCCAGCGTGTGGAACATCGACCACAGATCCCGGCGCAGCACCGGGTCGAGGCCGACGGTCGGTTCGTCGAGCAGTAGCACCTCTGGCTCGCCGAGCAGCGCGACGGCGAGTCCGGCCCGGGCCAGTTGGCCGCTGGAGAAGGTGCCCACGAGCCGGTGCTCCAGACCGCCGAGATCCAGCTGTGCGACGGTACGGGAGACGGCAGCCACGATGCGGGGTCTGGAAAGTCCGAGCACCGCGCCGAAGTAGCGCAGATTCTCGGCCAGGGTGAGGTCGGTGTACACCGCGGTTTCCTGCGTGGAATAGCCGATACGCCGGCGCAGCCGCGCGTCGCCGACCGGCAGCCCGAGCACCTCGGCCCGGCCCGCGGTGATGATCTGCACGCCGACCAGCGTGCGCAGCAGCGTGGTCTTGCCGCAGCCGCTCGGCCCGAGCAAGCCGCTCACCCGCCCCGCCCGCAGCTCGAAGTCGAGGTGATCGAGCACCACGTGGCCACCGCGGCGCACCACCAGACCGTCCGCCCGCACCACGCTCGTCATTTCCCGCCTTTCCCTTCCCGGTTCAGTGCGGGACGGATGGTCTCGCCGGACGACTGAGGTCGCCGAATTTCAGGTGGTAGAGGAACCAGCCGCGGGCCAGCCGCGCGACGGCCCCGAGTGCGTGCGGCTCCTCGAACAGGTGACCTGCCTCGGCGACGAGCACCAGCCGGCTCTCGCAGCGCATCCGGGCCTGGGCACGGCGGTTGAGGTCGATCACCGCGTGGTCGTACCCGCCGACGATCAGCAGCGTCGGCGCCGACACGGCGGTCAGCCAGGGGCCGGCCAGGTCGGGTCGGCCGCCGCGGCAGACCACTGCGGCGACATCCGTGTGGGGATCGGCCGCGGCCTGCAGCGCGGCGGCGGCGCCGGTGCTTGAGCCGAACAGACCGAGCGGCAGCCGCGCCGCACCCGGCTGCGCACGCAGCCAATGCATTGAGCCGATCAGTCTCTCGGCGAGCAGATCGACGTCGAACACCGCGCGCCGGTCGGCGGCCTCGTCCGGGGTGAGCAGATCGAACAGCAGCGTGCCCAGGCGCGCGCGGTTGAGCTGCCCGGCCACGAACCGGTTGCGCGGGCTGGTGTGGCTGCTGCCCGCGCCGTGGGCGAACACCACGATTCCGCGCGCGTTCTGCGGAATGGCCAGCCGGCCGGGCAGCCGTACCTGCCCGACCACGACCTCGACTTTCCGGAACTGACCGGCGCGTCCGGTTCTGCTGGACACGGCCGCGGCGGTTTCGGCTGCCGCGAGGTCGCCGAACCGCTTTGCGGCGTGCTCCAGGTACTCGATCGCCTGTCCGTCGCTGACCGGCTGAAATCGCGCGTAGTACAGGCTGATCGCCGAAAGATCCCGCGGAGCGTACGCGCAGACCACCTCGTCGGCGACCTCATGCAGCCGCGCCACCGCGTCCGGAGCGCCGACCGGCACGGCCAGCACGATCCGCGCCGCCCCGCGCTGGCGCAGCACGGCGCAGGCGGCCTGCGCGGTGGCTCCGGTGGCCATTCCGTCATCGACCACGATCACCGTGCGGCCCGTGACGTCGAGTGGAGCGCCGCCACCTCGGTACCAGCGCTGCATCCGCTCCAGCGCGGCCCGCTCGTCCTGCTCGACTTGCAGGAACTCTCGCTTGCTCACCCGCCCTGCGCGCACCAGCTCCTGGTGCACGATACGGACGCCGTCCTCACCGATCGCGCCCATCGCCAGCTCCGGCTGGAACGGTAGGCCGAGCTTACGCACGAGGCACACGTCCAAGGGCGCATCGAGCGCCTCAGCGACCTCGGCGGCTACGGGGACGCCGCCACGCGGCAATCCCACCACGACGATGCCGCCGCCCCGAAGATGTTCCAGCCGGGCGACCAGCTGCCTGCCCGCGTCCTGCCGATCCACGAAGAACACGCCGAAACTCCCTTCGCGCGCTGACGGGTGGCCGTTGCGCACCGCGGTGCCGGGATGGTCACCGTCCTCGGTCCCGCTGATCGATCCGCCGGCCGCGGAAGCTCACCAGCCGCGCAGCGTGTGCACGCGGCGGCCGTGACCTGCGTGCTGAGCCGAGCGCGCTGCGGGCGCGTTCCCGGGCTCGACGACCGCGTCGGGGCCGGGGAAGAGCAGGCCAACGTGCCCGTCCGGAAACTCCACGAGGTACGGCGGGGTGCCGTCTGTGCCGCGGATCTCCACGATCCGGCCCCACTGGTCCGGGGAGTCGGTCTGCCTGGCGTGGATGTGGAGCGTGTCGCCCACCTTCGCGTGCATGGTCTTCGCCTTTCGTTGTCGCGACTAAGACCATTTCAGATGCGGACAGGCCTGGATCCAATGGCCGAAAGTCCCGAAACCGGGCGCGCGAAGGCGGTTGCTGCCGAAGTTCCATCAGCTCGGCGTGCTCGGCGACGACTTAGTTGGCGAGATCGTCGCCTGGGCCAACGTCGCCTGACATCTCGTCAGCCATCGTCGCGACCCAGGCAGAAGGGATGCCCCGCCGGATCGAGGAGCACCCGGACGTGCTCTTGTTCGCCGGCGGCGGCGCGCTCGCGGTGTTCAGCCGCCGGCCTTGCGGGCCAGCAGTTGGACCGAGGAGAACTGCCGCTTCGCCGCCGGCTCCGGGCGGGTCAGCAGCCGCTCACGCTCGACCAGCCCCACCTGCAGCAGCAGGGCGCTGACGTAGTCCGGCCGCCAGCAGTGCGCGCCGGTCACGCTGTGGTCGTAGAAGGTGTGGTCGCCCCCTGGCGCGCCGTCCTGCTCCGCTTCGGCCGCGCCGAAGCTGACCAGCAAGTGCCCTCCCGGCGCGAGCACCCGGCCGAATTCGGCCACGACGGCGGACAGCCGCTCGGCGGACAGATGGATGATCGAGTAGCGCGAGAGCACCCCGCCGAGCGAACCGTCCGCGATGCCGAGCGAACCGAGCGCGTCCATCGAACCCACCTCGAACCGAAGTTCGGGATGCGCGGCGCGGGCCAGATCGATCATCGCCGGCGACAGGTCGACCCCGAACGCCGCGAGTCCCAGCGAGCTCAGATGCGCCGTCAGATACCCGGGACCGCAGCCGAGATCGGCCACCGGCCGGCCGCCGCCGGCCCGCACGAGTTCGGCGAACGCCGCGAGCAGGCCGCGCTCCACCGGATGGTCGCGCAGCAGCGGGTCGGCGAAAAGCTCGGCATAGCGGGCGGCCGCGCCGTTGTAGGCGGCGCGGACCGCGTCGGCAGTAAAGGGCGGCGGCGCCGAGGTGGTCGCGGAGGTGTCGGGATCGGTCACGACGGCAACGCTAGATCAGGGCGCCGACACCCGACCGGACAGTGCCGGCGAGCGATCGAGCGCACCCAGCACGGCGACGCCAGCGGCCCGCGTCGCGTGGATGTCCCGCGTAGCGGGACGGGTCAGGTCGCGCAGGGCTGCTTTGACGAACGCGACGACCCGCGGGTCCGGGCAGCGCCCGCCCAGGTCGTCGAGCGCCCACGCCAGCTGCATCGTGCCCATCGCGAACACGAGCCCTCCGCTCGGCGCGGTCGCCCGGACCATGTCCGCGCTGTGGGTGACCCCGTCGGATCCGGCGAGGCGAGTGGTCATCAGCGGCGTCACCTTCCCCGCGAAGCAACCGGGGATCATCGAGTCCCACTCGTAGCCGACGACACCGGGGATCACGTCCCCGGGCCGCAAACCGGCGGCCGCCAGCCACGGATCGCTGCTCGGCCCCACGACCGTATACGCGGTGGGCGGCGCGGTCAGGTCGCGCTGCGCGGCCCACAGGTGCTCGACGCTCATCAGCCGGCATTCGGGTTCGCCGAACGCGGCGAAGAACCCGTTGTCCAGGCGCGGGTCGTGGGCCGGGTCGAGCGAGGGATCGCGCCACTCCACGATCGTTCGCCGGTCGGCGCCGTAGCGCATCCGCCACTCGCCGCTGTTGGAGCCGAACATCAGGTTCGTCGATGCGGCCAGCGCGCGGTCGAACGCGTCGCGCATCTGCTGGGTCCAGTACTCGTCGTGGCCGATCGCGAAGACCAGACGGTGTCGCGGCAGCGAGCCGGGGGCGGCGTCGGTGTCGGCGTCGCTCTGGTAGGACACGTCGATGCCGTTGCATTCCAGGAAGCGGACCCAGGGCAGTTCGAGCGCCGTGACCATGTCGTGGAACATCTGCTGGTCGTAAGGCCGGTCGAACGACACCGCGAGGGCGTGGCTGGCGGTGTTGAACTGGTAGAGGCTCTTTCCGCCCCACCGGTTGTAGGCCTGCCAGGTGTTGACCGGCACCTGAACCAGCACCGCGGACGCCGCGGCCGCGGGGCTCTGGCGCACGATCAGCGGAATGTCCCCCACGGCGCCGGCGTGCGCGCCGCTGACGATCTTGAGCTTCGCCTCGTAGTAGCCGGAGACCGCGTCGGACGGGATCTCGACGCGGTCGGTCACCCGCCAGGGTGCGCGCAACAGCCCGGTGACGGGGTCGGGTGCGGTCGGCGGGGGCTGCGCGATCGCGACCTGACTGGAGCGGCAACCGGGCAGGCACGCGATCAAGCGCCCGCCGACCCCCTGATACCACCCCAGCCGATACACGTACACCCGGTAGCGCGAGCCCGGGGGCGCGGCCACATGCAGGTCAAAGCCCGCTCCCGGGGCGACGCTGATCTGCGACGCATACCCGCTGATCACCGTCCCCGCGCCGGCTGGGATCTGCCAGCCGGGGGTGCCGGGGTGCGCGTTCTCCCGCTGCACCGGGTTGGCGGCGGCAGCGGACGTCACGCTCCCCGCGCAGGACGTGGCGCTGCGGCTCGATCCCCCGCACGCGCTCAGGACGAACGCCGCGATCGTGGCGGCGACGGCGAGGAACGTCGGGTACGGCCTGACGTCCCTCGCCGCGCTCGTCGATCCCGGGCGTCCGCGCATGTTCGCCGCGTCTACTTCGTGCTCGCCGCGCCGCGATGCGAGCCTGCGGCGAGGAACGCGGTTCCGAAGCACAGTTCGCTCCAGCGCAGATCGGCCAGTTCCGCCTGCATGGCCGCGTGAATCGCGTCCCACGGACCGCGCATGATCCACTCGTCGATGGAAGCGAACGGCCGCACCACCGCGGTTCCCAGCCGCGCCAGCCACTCGGGCGTGTTGCCGGGCACCTTGAGATCCAGCACGACCCAGCGCCCGCCCGCGCGCAGGGCCGCGGCGCCGTGGGCGATGACCTGCCCGCACTCAGGCACCTGCGAGAGCGCGTAGGTCGACAGGATCGCGTCGACCTCGGCCGGGAAGTCGTAGTCGGCCGCGTCGGCTTGCACGAGGCTGACATTCCTCCAGCCGTTCGCCGCTATCCGTTCCCGGGCGCGGGCGAGCATCGCGTCGGTCAGGTCGACGCCGGTGATCCGGCCGCCGGGACCGATCGCCCGCTCGATCAGCGGGAAGTTCAGGCCGGTGCCGCAGGCGATGTCGATGACGCGGTCACCCGGGCGAAGACCGAGCGCTTGCACGGCCCGCAGACGCTGGGCTCGCTGAGGGTAGCCGGGCGCGGGGTAGAGCCGGCAGGTGACGTCGTAGTGCTTCGCCTTCTTGCGGTATGTCTCGATCAGGTGCGCTCGCCTGCGGTCGATGTCGATCTGGCTCACGGTGTGCTCCTTAGTCCCGGAGCGTCGCGGCGCGGACGTGAGGCCGCGTGCCGCCCCGTCCGGCCCGGCTAGGACTGTGCGCCTGCCCGCGTCGCGCTGTCGGCCGCGGTCTTGATCGCCGCCATCTCCAGATCGCTCACGCGCTGAATTCGGCGCTTGAGCAGGCCGGCGGGGATCGCGCGCATGACGCCCGCGAGATCGACCTCGACCCACATCAGGGCGTCGGTCTGCTTATCGCCGTCCACGGGGTCGAGTTCCATGCCCCAGCGCGCCGCGCTCGTGCCCATCGGCCCGGCGAACGCGACAGCGCGGGGCGCCTGGACCGAGGTCACTTCCTGGCTGCGGCCGTGCGAGAACCCGAGTATCGCTTTCGCCCGCTGGTCCAGCCGCGCGCCGGGCCGCAGCGGCCCTCCGCCGCGAACGCTGCATTCCAAGACCGTGGGCGCCCACTGCGACCACCGCCCGACGTCGCAGACATACGCCCACACCTCGCCGACGCTGTTGGCGATGGTGATGCGGCTCTCCGTTCTGATGGTCATCGGCGCCGCGCTCCTTCCTGTTCCTCTTGCGCTTGGACACCGCCGCCGTGAGCGCCCACCGGGGCGGGCCCTAGGCATAGTGCGATCTCGCGTGCGGTCTGATCCCAGCCGCACAGGGTCAAGCGCCGCTCTCGCGCGGCGGCTCGCAGCCGGAGGCGGTGGCGCTCGTCGCCGAGCCACTGGCCGAGCGCGGCGGCGAGGGCGGCCGGGTCGCCAGGAGGGACCAGTTGGCCGGGGCGGGCGCCGTCGGGCGTGGTGCCGAGCGCTTCGGGCAGGCCGCCGACGGCGGCGGCGATGACGGGCAGGCCGTGGGCGAGCGCTTCGGTGACGGTCATGCCGTAGGTCTCCGACCGCGACGGCGCGACCAGCAGGTCGGCGGTGGCGTACGCCTCGCTGAGCTGCGTGCCGGTCAGGACGCCGGTGAGCCGGATGCGGTGACCGTAGCGGAGGTTCGAGATACGGTCCCGTACGTGTTCGACGAAGTGCGGGTCGCGATCCAGCGATCCGGCCAGCACGCACTGCCAGTCCTGCTCGGCGAGGCCGGCCAGCGCCTGGACGAGCAGGTCCTGACCCTTGTGGTGCGCGAGCACGCCGACGCAGATCAAGTGGCCGCGCACGGGCCGGGCCGGCGCGGTGACCGGGTCGACGCCGGGGTGCGCGACGTGCACCCGCCGGGCCGGGATCTCGTAGCGGGCCAGGACCTGCCGACGGGTCCATTCGCTGGTCACGACCACGCACGCGGCCGCTTGGAGTACGGCGCGTTCGGAGTACTGCGCGCTGGCATCGTGCTGAGCGCCCGGGGCGGTGGCCAGCGGCATGTGCAGCAGCACCGTGATACGCAACCGGCCCGAGTGCGGCAGCAGTTGCGCGGCGGCCGGTGAGGCGATCAGCCCGTCGATCAAGACGCTGCCACCGTCCGGGACGGCGGACAGGATGCGGGCCAGGCCGGCGCGGGCATCGGGCGCGGGATCCGGCCACGCCCCGGCGACGGTGCTGACCGCCACGTCCCATCCGGCCTCGGCCAGCGCGGCGCACACTCGCCGGTCGTAATGATTGCCGCCGCTCGGGCGTGCGGGATCGTCGAACCCCTCGGGGACTACTACGGTGACCCGCATGAACCACACCTGCCGTCGAACCGTCATGCCTACACAGAGTGATACGTAGCAAACGGCGGTCACGGTTCAGCCGAGGTGAGACAGGAGCAGCGAACACCCTTGTTCACGGCGCTGGAGCGAGCCCGGGCGGCCGCCTTCCCTGCGGCCCAGTATGTGGGCCAGGAGAGCTTCATGCAGGCCGGCGAGATCCGGCAGCTGGCTCGCCGGGCCCGGGTCGCCCCCGGCGTCAGCGTGCTCGACTTGTGCTGCGGGACGGCCGGCCCCGGCCGGATGATCACAGCGGAGTCGGGATGCAGCTATCTGGGTGTCGACCGCAGCGGCGGCGCGCTGGCCAGAGCCCGGCAGCTGGCCGGGGATCTGCCCTGCCGCTTCGAGCAGGCCCGCCTCCCGCCGCTGCCCGAGGGCCGCTTCGAGGTGGTGTTCCTGCTGGAGACGATGCTGGCGTTCCGGGACAAGGACGCGTTGGTGCGTGAGGTGGCGCGTGTGCTGGAACCGGGCGGGCGTTTCGCGTTCACCCTCGAGGAAGGCCGGCCGCTGACCGGGCTGGAGCGCGCGCGGATGCCCGGCGCCGACACGGTCTGGCCCATCGAGCTGACGCACTTGACGACTGCGTTGCACGACGCGGGACTGACCGTGACCTGGCGGCAGGAGCACAGCGCGGCCCATCAGGCGATGGCGACGGCGCTGCTTAGCAGTTATCGAGCCGATTCGCCCCGGATCGCCGACGAGATCGGGGCGCAGGCGACCGCCGCCCTGATCACGTCGCATCAGTTGTGGAGCGACTGGCTCGGCAGCGGGCGGGTGCGCAAGTTCGCGATCGTGGCGGAGAAGACATGACATCGTCCGACGAGGCCGCAGTGACGTACGACTTCGCCCGCTACCTGACCGCGAAGACGAGCGTGGACGACCGGGCACTGAGCCGGCCCGTGCTGGCCGAGCTGCGCCGCCTCATGCCCGCGCACGCCCCGCGGGTGCTGGAGGTCGGCGCCGGACTGGGCACGATGGTCGCCCGGCTGATCGACTGGGGTGTCCTGCGCGGCGGCGAGTACATCCTGCTGGACGCGGACCAGGCGCTGTTGGATCACTCCCGCCGCTGGCTGAGCGACTGGGCGGCCGCGCGTGGCCTGCGCGGCGGCCTGCTGCCGGACGGGCTGCAGCTGGGCGACCTGCGGGTGCGCCTCGTACACGCCGAACTCGGCAGCTACCTGCGGTCCGCGGACCGGGCGCAAGCCGACGTGCTGATCGCCAACGCCGTACTGGACCTGGTGGACGTGCCGGCCGTGCTGCCCGGACTGCTGCGGCTGCTCGTCCCCGGCGGCGCCTACTGGTTCACGATCAACTACGACGGCGAGAGCGTCTTCGCGCCCGACCACCCCCACGACGAGCAGGTCATGCGCGCCTACCACCGCGACATGGACGAGCGCGTGCGCTACGGCCGGCCGGCCGGGGAAAGCCGCACGGGCCGCCACCTATTCGCGCACCTGCGGGCCGCAGGGGCGCCCGCGCTGGCGGCCGGCTCCTCGGACTGGGTCGTCAGCGCCGGCCCGGACGGCACCTACCCGGGCGATGAGGCGTATTTCGTGCGCGCCATCCTCGACACGATCCGGGACGCGTTGTGCGAGCGCCCGGACCGGGTGAAACCGGCGGACCTGGCCGACTGGCTCGCGCAGCGCGGCCGGCAGCTGGCCGCGGGCGAACTGGTCTACATCGCCCACCAGCTTGATTTCGCGGGCCGCTCCCCCGGCTAGCCAACGCCGCGGCACAACGACGCGACGGGTGAATCGGCTCGGCGGTGGCTCGGCTCGGCTCGACCCGGTGATCCGGCTCGGCGGCGCTTCAAGCTCCCCGCGGCGTCAGACCGTGCCGATCAGACCGTGCCCAGTCAGGTCGTGCCCAGTCAGGTCGTGCCCGCCGCGCCGGGCCTTGGCCGCCAGATAGGCGGCGTTGGCCTCGGTGCGGTGCAGCGCCGTGGGGACCTGCCGCGCGATCTCGATGCCCAGGCCCGCCAGCTGAGCGCCCTTGTCCGGGTTGTTGCTCAGCAGCTCGATGCGGTCCGCGCCCAGCGCGCGCAGCATCTGGGCCGCGCTGGTGTAGTCGCGTTCGTCGGCCCGGTGGCCGAGCGCGAGATTCGCGTCGTAGGTGTCCAGGCCGCGATCTTGCAGCGCGTAAGCGTCGAGTTTCTCGTACAGACCGATGCCGCGCCCCTCCTGACGCAGATACAGCACGTACCCGCCGTGCTCGGCGATCCGCTCGACCGCTTCGCGCAGCTGCGGCCCGCAGTCGCATCGCTGGCTGCCGAACACGTCGCCGGTGAGGCACTCGCTGTGCAGGCGCACCAGCGGCAGCCCGGCGGCGGCGGGGCGGCCGAGTTCGAGGGCCACGTGCTGCTGCGCGTCGGTCAGGCCGGTGAAGCTGACGATCGTGCCAGTGGTCGAATAGCCGTCGGCGAAACCCAGCGGGATACGGATCCGGCGGCGGATCACTGCCGCCTGGCGCGCCGCGGCCTCGGGAGGCGGCCGCTCGTCAATCACGAACGACCTCCAACGCCCGCGGCGCCCGATCAGGTCGTCTCGACCCGCCCTGCCGCCCCTGGTCGCGGTGGCGGCGAACGGCGTCCCCCAGCAGCAGGCCCGCGCCCGGGACCACCGCGACCAGCATGAGCACCGCGTAGAGCGTGGAGACCGTCACCCCGGTGGCCGCGCCGAGCCCGGCGGCGGCAAAAACCCCGGCGGCGGCGCCCTCCCTCAGCCCCCACCCCCCGACACTCAACGGGATCACCGCCGCGCACTGGACCACCATCAGCAGCGCCACCAGCTCACCCCACGGCGCAGCGGCGCCGGCGACGCGGGCCGCGACGACGAACGTGACCGTGTGCCCCGCGACGACCAGCACCGAGGCCAGCGTGAGCTTCGGCCACACGTGCGCGGCCAGCAAGCCGTGACGCAGGTCGGCGGAAACCGTGCGGGCGGCGCGGGCCAGCCGCGGCCTACCCCGTCGAGCAGCGCGCCTCACCGCCAGCGCCGCGCACCCGGCCGCGACAGCCACACCCGCCAAGACATACGGCAACACCGGCCGAATCGGCGAAGGCAGGATCAGCAACACCACGGCGGTCAGCACGGCCTGCACGAGCTGGCCCCACAGCCGTTCCCACGCCACCGCGCGCAGCCCCCGCGCCACATCTCCGCCGCGCCGCCCGTGCGTAACCGCCCGGTGAACGTCGCCCAGAACCCCGCCGGGCAGCACGGAATTGAGGAATAAGGACCGGTAGTACGCACCGACCGCGACCGGCAGCCCGATATCGGCACCCAGCGCCCGGGCCACGACCCGCCACCGCCAAGCCGAGCACACTGACGTCGCGGCGTTCAGCGTGACCGCGGCCACGAGCGCCGGCCAGGTGACTGCCCGCAGCCCCGCCCCGAACGGCGCCGCACCCACCTGCCGCACCAGAAGCCACAGCACGACCGCGCCGGCAGCCAAGCGCAGCAACGACGGGCCGACGCGGCGCACGCCCGGACCGATCCTGGCCGCGACGCTGTACAAACCAGTCACACCGGTTTACACGGGCCGACCGGGCACATAGTTCACCCCGCGCACGGTTCGCCCGCCGCGCCGGGTACATTGCCTGAGCCCGCGGCCGGTTGCGATGAACCAGCGTGACCGCGGGTCCGTTCTGCGCAGGAGGAACGGCGGCGGATGGCTACGGAGGCACGGTGCGTACGATTCAGCCCGCGGACGAAAGCGCGCCGCCCGAGGTTCAGCCCGCGGACCAAGGCACGCTACCCACGATCCGGCTCGCCTCGATCCTGGGACTGCTCGCCACCGCCGTGCTGCTCGGCGTCGTGACCGCCACAGCCGGCCTCGGCGTTCCCGGCTGGATCGCAGGGCTGGTCACCGGTTCGGTCGCGCCCGCGCTGCTGGTCACCGCCCGCCGGCGCGGCGACCGGCCGGTGATCTTCCCTGCGGACTGGGTCACCCTGACCCGCACGCTGCTCATCGCCGCCGTCGCGGGCCTCGTCGCCGACTCCTTCACCCGGACGGTCTCGGTCACGGCGCTGGTCACCCTCTCCACCATCGCGCTGCTCCTCGACGCGGTCGACGGACAGGTGGCCCGCCGCACCGGCACCGCCACCCCGCTGGGCGCCCGCATCGACGGCGAGGCCGACGCGTTCCTCATCCTGCTGCTCAGCATCGCCGTCTCCCAGGACTACGGCGGCTGGGTGCTGGCCATCGGCGCCGCCCGCTACGCGCTGCTCATCGCCGGCTGGCTGATCCCGTGGCTGTCCGCCGCGCCGCTGCCACCCCGGTACTGGCGCAAAGTCGTGGCCGCCGTGCAGGGCATCGTGCTCACCGTTGCCGCATCCGGGCTGGTCGACAGCCTCACCGGGATGTTCGCGGTCGCCGCCGCGTTGCTGCTGCTGACCGAGTCGTTCGGCCGTGACGTGATCTGGCTCTACCGCGCCGGGGCCGGCCCGCGCACCCGCCGGGCCACGCGGCTGGCCGTCACCGTGCTTTCGGCCGCGCTCGTGTGGGGTGTGCTGCTCGCCCCCGTCCACGCCTCGCAGTACTCCGCCAACGCCTTTGTCCGCATCCCGCTGGAGGCGCTGGTCCTGGTCGCGCTCGCCCTGGTGCTGCCGGCCGGGCCGCGGCGCATCGTCGCCGCCATCGCCGGTTTCCTGTTCGGCCTGCTCACGCTCGTCAAGATCCTCGACGTCGGGTTCTACGAGGAGATCGGGCGGGCGTTCAACCCAGTGCTCGACTGGGGCGACATCGGCCCCGCTCTCGGCGTGGTCCGCGACGCGATCGGCCCCACACGCACCGATCTCGCGATCGTCGCGCTCTGGGTCGGCGCCATCCTGATCGTCGCCGCGATCACCGCCGCAGCGGTCCGCATCACCACCGTGGCCGCCCGCCGCCGCCGCGACACCGCCCGAGGCCTTATCGCACTGACCGCCGTCTGGGCGCTGTGCGCAGGCCTGTCACTGCACGTCATACCCGGCTCCCCCATCGCCTCCACCAGCGCCGCCGCACTGGCCGCCGCACAAGTACGCGACACCCAGGCAGCGCTGCGCGACAACCGCACCTTCGCCCAAGCCCTCACCGGCTCCGACCCGCAGGCCGACATCCCCGCGTCGAACCTGCTCACCGGACTGCGCGGCAAAGACGTCGTCGTCGCGTTCGTCGAAAGCTACGGGCAAGTCGCCGTACAGGGCACCAACTTCTCCCCCGGCGTCGACACCGTCCTACGGCAAAGCACCGCCTCGCTCGCCAGCGCCGGCTGGAGCACCCAAAGCGCCTGGCTCACCTCCCCCACCTTCGGCGGCATCAGCTGGCTCGCCCACTCCACCCTGCAATCAGGGCTCTGGGTCAACACCGAACAGCGCTACGCCGAACTCGTCGCCAGTCACCGCTTCAACCTGACCGACGCGTTCTACAAGGCAGGCTGGCGCACGGTCAGCGACATCCCCTCCGACGAGTTCACCTGGCCGGCCGGCACGGATTTCTACCACTACGACCAGCTCTACGACCGGCGCGACGTCGGCTACCACGGCCCCACCTTCAGCTACGCCTCGATGCCCGATCAGTACAGCCTGGCCGCCTTCCAGCGCCTCGAACTCGCCCCCGGCCACAAACCCGTGATGGCCGAAATCGACCTGGTCTCCTCGCACACGCCCTGGGCCCCGCTGCCGAGCATGGTGCCCTGGGACCAGGTCGGCGACGGCTCGATCTTCGACCCCATGCCCGCGCGCAGCCAATCCCCCATCACCGTCTGGCGCAGCGCCGACACCGTACGGCAGTTCTACGGCCAGTCGATCCAATACTCGCTACGGGCCCTCACCTCGTGGGTCACCGAAGCCAACGACCCCAACCTCGTGCTCATCCTGCTCGGCGACCACCAGCCCAACACCACCGTCAGCGGCGACGGCGCCAACCACCAAGTGCCGATCTCGATCGTCGCCCGCGACCCCTCCGTGCTCAGCCGGATCGCGCCCTGGCGCTGGCAGAACGGCCTGCTGCCCGGCCCCGCCGCCCCGCTCGAGCCCATGGACGCCTTCCGCAACCAGTTCCTCGGCACGTTCAGCACGCACGACTAGTATCCCGCGTCGGAGATTCGAGATCTAAGTTCTTGCGATTTTTGGTCGGCTGCCGGGGAGATCTTGGCGAGGTACTCGGCGAGCGAGTGCAGGATCTCCTCGGCGGTCTTGGTCCACACGAACGGCTTCGGGTTCTG
>DASUAR010000098.1:0-14796 GCA_035763685.1 Actinocrinis sp.
CGCAGATGGTTCACTGCGCGACGAGCCTGGGCGTGCGGCCGGAGCGTCCTCATACCGGTTGTCTGTGGGCGTTTCGGCCGTGCGTCCAGGCGAAGTCGATCACCGGATTCGCCCCTTGAGACATTCCCCAACACCGCCTAGTAGGTGCGGTAGTAGATCAACTGCCCGCCCTCACCTTTGGCGGCGCCTTCCCCCGGCAGAAACAGGCTCACTGCGAGGGCGCGGTTGCCATCCGGCGCGGTCAGGGCCGTGACATGCGGATTGGCGAACGCGGTACTGCCGCCGGCGGTGCGGATCCGCAGCGGATGCGCTTCGCGGGCGTCGTAGTCGTAGACATACGTGCGCCACGACCCGAAGTCGCCCTTGGCGTGTTGCGCCTCGATCACGGCGTATGCGTGCCCGAAGAAAGAGATCGGGTCGCGTCCGCCGATGTTGCCGCCGACACCGAAGCGCAGCAGCGCCGCGTCGAACTCGGGCTCTCTCGCGGCTTTCCAGCGCTTGAATTCGGTGAGCGTGGCGCTTAGTTGGCGGTCCACGTCGCACTTCCACCAGTAGTGGCCGCCGAGCGTGATGACCGAGTGATCGATATCAGGGTTCAGCTGCGCGGCGTAGATGTTCGGCGTGCCCTCAGCGCACCTCGAGAGCGAGCGCTTGGCGTCGAACGCGCGAAGCGGGCGCCCACCCAACAGCGCCTCGCGATCGGCGAAGTAGCGCAGCGCGATGTGGTTCTTCGGCTCCTGCTCCCATGCGACCAGGTAGCCGCCGCCGGGCACGTTCGCGATAGTCGGCTGTGAGGTGTTCGGGCCGAAGTCGCGTTCGCGATGCCAGCCGAGCAGATCGGGAGAGGTGGCGAGGGCGACGTGGAAGCGGCCGTCGCCCAGAGTGCTGTGGTAGACCGCAAGGTAGCGGCCGTCATCCGCGATGATCTTCGCGCAGTGCATCTCGCAGCCGGCGTTGTCCGTGACTGTGTACCGGCGCGCGTCAGCGGCCGTGACGTCTTCGATCAACGAGCGCAGCAAGTCGAGCACCCAACCACTGTGCGCCATTTCTCGCCGCGCCGCCGGTTTCGCCCTCAGTGCGCAATGAGCACGGAGCAGTACGCGTGCCGCGCCACGTGCTCCGCGGTCGAGCCGAGGACCCGATTGTGCAGCTCGGGATGCCGGCTGTGCCCGATCACGAGCAGATCGGCGCGCGCGGCCCGAGCGGCGATGAGGATCTGGCCGGCCGGGTGACCGATCCGCAGCTCGGTAGCGACCTGAACGCCGTGCCGCTGCGCGTAGTCCACGGCCGTTCGCATCCAGTCCTCGGCGCGGGAGCGGGTTGAGGTCGAAGTTGTGCCGGCCGCGCCGCCGATCGAATCCTCGTCGCCGGATTGGGCCGCCAGATCGATGCGCCGCGGACCTCCCGAGGCGGCCGGGGGGAAGGCGTTCACGTGCTCCGGCAATTCATCGATCGCGATGACGGTCAGCCGCGCGTCCGGCAGCACGTGCGTCAAGGCGACGGCGCGAGCCAACGCGGCACGGGCTCCGGCCGAGTCGTCGAACGCCACCGCGATCCGGGCGAACCAGGGCGCGGCCGTCACCATACGCATGGGTGCGGCTCACAGCGCCGGGTGCGCTGGCACATGCGTGGCCGACTCGATGTGCGCACTCGCCCGCGCCAACAGCTGCCGAGCCAGGTCGTTGAGCGCGCGAGCAGCCGCCAGCTCCTCGCCCACCTGGGTCTGAATCGGGTCGTTCGGGTGCTTGCTGGCGTGCCCGTGCGCGCGAAGTTCGGTGCCGTCCGGAAGCTTCAGCAGCGCGGTCGCCCGGGTCTTCGGCCCGGCCTCGCGGAAGGTCACCTCGCTATGCCAGCCGACGAAAGTCTGCACCGTCGCCTCACCTACCTTCTGCGGTTCCAATCCAGCGTGCACCCGACCGCGCGGTAACACCAGGGTCCGGCTCTGGTTCGGCGGCCACCGCGTCAGAGTCGTAGCGTCGGAGCATGAGACTCTCTGCCGAGCACGCGCGTGAACGGTTCGCCGACAGCCCGGTAGCGGTGCTCGGGACGACTGACGAGGGCGGTGTAGCGCACCTCGTCCCGGTTACCTACCTGGTCTCCGGCGACAAGGTGTTCATCGCCATCGACGGCAAGCCGAAGCGCTCGCGAGATCTCAAGCGGCTGCGGAACATCGCCGCGAACCCGCGCGTCTGCCTGCTGGCGCAGCGCTACGACGATGACTGGACCAGGCTCTGGTGGGCCCGCGCGGACGGTACGGCGCGCATCGTCGAGCCCGGTGATGT
Organism: Actinocrinis sp.; assembly: GCA_035763685.1. Classification (GTDB taxonomy): domain Bacteria; phylum Actinomycetota; class Actinomycetes; order Streptomycetales; family Catenulisporaceae; genus Actinocrinis. The sequence goes on from DASUAR010000098.1 coordinate 2,283, forward strand.
GTCGTTCGGCGTACTCGGCGCATTGGCCGAGCGCTATCCCTGGTACCGCACCAACCCGCCGGACGGGCCCGTGATCGAAGTGACGGTGCACAAGTGGTCCGGCTGGTCGTTCGCGGCGCCACCCGCGCTCATGTAGCCGGGCGCCGACGAGGAGGCGCGCGGGTGCAGAGCGGACGGCATGATGGTGGTGTGCCCGAAGGTGACACGATCTGGCTTGCCGCACACCGGCTGCGCGAGGCGCTGGCCGGCGAGGTGCTGGTGAAGTCCGACCTGCGCGTGCCCCGGCTGGCGACGACCGACCTGCGCGGCCACCGCATCGACGATGTCGTCGCGCGCGGCAAGCACCTGCTGTTCCGCATCGACAACGGTCTGACCTTGCACTCTCATCTGCGGATGGATGGCGCGTGGCAGATCTACCGGAGCGGCGAACGGTGGCGCGGCGGACCCACCCACCAGATCCGCGCGGTACTGGCCGCGCCCGAACGCACCGCGGTGGGATACCGGCTGCCGGTGCTCGACCTCGTGCCGACTGCGCGTGAAGACACGGTGGTCGGGCACCTCGGCCCCGATCTGCTGGGCCTCGACTGGGATCGCGGCGAGGCGGTGCGCAGGCTGCTCGCGGTACCGGATCGTGCGATTGGTGAGGCGCTGCTCGATCAGCGCAACTTGGCCGGGATCGGCAACGTGTACAAGTCGGAGCTGTGCTTTCTGCGCGGCGTGACGCCCTGGACGTCTGTGTCTGACGTGGCGGACCCGGGGCGGATGGTTGACCTTGCGCAGCGGCTGCTTGATGCGAACAAGGCACGCCACGGGCACATCACCACGGGCGACACGAGGCGCGGCCGCACGCACTGGGTGTACGGCCGCGACCATCAGCCGTGCCTGCGCTGCGGTACGACGATCCGCATTGCGGAGCAGGGACCGGTAGGGGAAGCACGCGTCACGTACTGGTGCCCGACTTGCCAGAAGGGACCGGGACCGGAAGCAGCAGCAGTAGCCAGCTGATGCCTGTCCAGTTCAACGGGACACGGTCGGCCCGCCCGACGCGGCCTGTCCGGTTCAGCGGGACACGGTCGGCCCGCCCGACCCGGCCTGTCCGGTTCAACGGGACACGGTCGAGCCGGTCTCAGCTTGTCCGGTTCAGCGGGACAGAGTCGACCTGGCCCCAGCTCCATCTTGTCCAGTTCAACGGGACAAGATTGACCCGGCCGGATCCGACCTGGCATGTCCGGTTCAGCGGGACAAGGCTGACTCGGCCTCAGCTCCAGCGTGTCCAGTTCAACGAGACACAGCACCCTGGCACGGATTCAGTGCGCGATATCGCTTATCCCGATGATCCGCTCGATCTTCATCCGGCACAGCAGCTCGCCCGGTACGCCGTTGCGCCGACCGTACTCCTCGGCGCGTCCGGCGGGGACGTAACGTTCGGCGATCCGTGTCGCCCACATCAGCAGGTCATCCTGCTCCACGCTCAGCGATACCGCACCGCGCACCGAGACGAAGTGGTACGGATACTCGTCAACATCCACAGTCAGTGCCGCGCGCGGGTTGGCCCGCAGGTGACGGCCCTTCACCGTTGTCTCGTTGGTAGTGAAGACCAGCTCGTCGCCGTCCAGCACGAACCAGACGGGTGCGACGTGCGGCGCGCCGACGGCTGAGGCGGTTGCGAGCTTTCCGGTACGAGTGCCGGTGGTCAGGAAGTCGAGGGCCTGTTCTCTTGTCATCATCGCCATGACTCAAGCCTTGCCGATCTGCGCCGCTAGCGCAGCTCGCCTCGCCTCGCCCCGCCCCGCCTCGTCCCGAACCCTACTGAACCGAACCGAACCGACGCCGGATCAGTCAGCTGCTGACTTCTTTGCGGGCGTCCGGCGGATATCCGGCTCCAGATAGATCACCCGGGCGATCGGGACCGCCTCGCGCACGCGGCGCTCTGCCGCGTCGATCGCCCGCGCGACCTCCAACGCGGTGTCGTCGTGGTCGACCGCGATCTTCGCCGCGACCAGCAACTCGTCCGGGCCCAGGTGCATCGTACGCATGTGGATCACCGAGTTGACCACCGCGCCATCCACCAGCGCCGCACGGATCCGCCGCAGGTCATCCGCGCTCGCGCCCTCGCCGAGCAGCAGGCTCTTGGTCTCGATGCCGAGCACCGCCGCCGCCGTACCGAGCAGCAAGCCGATCGCGAGCGTGGCGATCCCGTCCCAGACGCCGCTGTGCGTCGCCAGAGTCAGCAGCACACCGAAGAACGCCAGCACCAGACCGATCAGCGCACCGAAGTCTTCGAGCAGTACCACCGGCAGTTCCGGCGCCTTCGCGTGCCGCACGAACTGCGGCCAGCTCTGCTCGCCGCGCTCGTGATTCGACTCGGCGATCGCGGTGCGGAACGAGAACCCTTCCGCGATCATGGCGAAAAGCAGCACCCCGACCGGCCAAGCCCAGTTCTCCAGCGGATGCGGGTGGCTGATCTTCTCCACACCTTCGTACACCGCGAACAGGCCGCCGAGGCTGAACAGCACGATCGAGACCAGGAAGCCGTACACGTATCGCTCCCGGCCGTAACCGAACGGGTGCTGCTCGGTCGCCTCGCGGCTCGCCCGCTTGCCGCCGACCAGCAGCAACACCTGGTTGCCCGAGTCGGCGATCGAGTGGATGCCCTCGGCGAGCATCGAGGAGGAGCCACTGAACCCGAAAGCGACGAGTTTCGACACCGCGATCGCCAGGTTCGAGCCCAGCGCGGCTACGATCGCCTTGCTGCCGCCAGCGCTAGTCATTGCCGAGTGTCACCCTGCCGTCGTCCGGTCTCGTCAGTCAGCTGATCAGTTGGTCGGTTGATCGTCGATCCGGTTCGATGGTCGATCCGGTTCTATCGTTGATGCCGGTTGATCCGATTGATAGACCGAACGGGTAGCCCGTGGCGGCCGATCAATGGCCGTCACCCTATCGGCTGTCGGCGGCGTGGATCACGGTCCGTCAATTGTTGCCGCCGCCACCGGCCCCGCCAACGCCGCCGTTGTTCGCCAAGCCGTCCGAGAGGTTCTGCAACTCGCCGGTCAGTTGGTCGGCGGCGCCCTGCGAGATCTGGCCGTTGTCCAGATCGCCGTTGATCTTCTGCGCGACCGCGTTGATCTTCTGCTGGATCGCGCGCTGCTGCCGGCCGCCACCGCCGTTGTTCCGCGCGGCGGTAACCGCGTTCTCCAAATCGCTCAGGGAGTTCTGTAGATCGCGGCCGGTGTTCGGGTCGATGGTGTCTTGGCCCTGCGCGATGAAGCCGTCGATCTGCGCACGCATCGCCTCGAGGTAACCGATCGGGTCCGCGGCCGGATCGCCGAACACCGGGTTCGTATTCGCGACCATGGTCGTCGTATCGGCGGGGGAGGGTGACGCCGGGGTCGGCGAGGCAATCGCTGGCGCGCCGGTGTTCACCGCACTCTGACCCGCAGACGGCGGCGCGCCGGCGTTCGTGTTGCCCGTGTTCCCGGTGTGCATCGCAAGTGCGGTAATGCCGGCGGCCGCCGCCGCGACGAACAGCCCGACGACCAGCAGCTTGAGTCCCGAGTCACTGCCGCGGCTCCCGCTCCCAGTGCTCGAAATCGCACCGCGGGCACCGCTGCGTACGCCGCCGCGGACACCGCCACCGACGCCCCCCGCCACAGCCGATTCGGCCTGTCCGCGTCCACGTCCCCGCCCACGTCCTTGCCCCTGTCCCAGGCCCTGCCCCTGTCCCAGGCCCTGCCCCCAGCCAGGTCGTGCCGTGGCCTGGGTCGGCACGTCGTACGACGGCATCACCATCGTGTGCTCCGGCGACATCGGAACGCTCGCCATCGGCTGCGAGAGGAACGCGAACACATCCGACGCACTCGGGCGCTGTGTCGGGTCCTTCGCCATGCAGCGCAGGTACACGTCAACGACGCCGTGCGAAAGGCCCGGTGCGGTAAGCGGCGGCGGCGGCGCGTATACGTGTCCTTCCGCGACCTGGGCTACGTTCGGGCTGTCGTAAGGTGGACGGCCGATCAGGCACCAGTGCAGGACGCAGCCGAGTGCGTAGACGTCAGACGCGGGCACCGCGCCGCGCCCAGTTAGCTGCTCGGGCGCCATGCACGCGGGTGTGCCGATCGCCATACTGCCCGTGAGGCTCGAATCGGTTGCGGCGAGCGCGATGCCGAAGTCGAGCAGCTTCGCACCACCAGGCGTGAGCACCACATTGGCCGGCTTGACGTCCCGGTGCACGATCCCCGCCTCATGCGCCGCCCGAAGCGCGTCGGCCAGTTGCGCGCACACCGTGACCGCGTCCGCGACCGGCAGCGGTCCGACGCGCAGCCGCTCGGCCAGCGTGACGCCGTTGAGCAGTTCGGTTACCAGTACCGGCTGCACGCTGCCGTTCGGCTGCACCTGCTCCAGGTAGTCGAAGACGATCGTCACGCGCGGATGTGCCAGTCGGGCCAGCGCACGCGCCTCACGCCGCAAGCGCTCGCGCTCGGTCGGGTCGGCGAGAGCGGAGCTGTGCAGCAGCTTGATCGCCACCGTCCGGTCCAGCGCGGTGTCAGCAGCCTCCCACACGGTCGCACTGCTGCCCGCGCCGAGTGGCCGGACGAGGCGGTAGCGATCGGCGATCAGGGTGCCCGGCATCACGGGGGCAGGCGTCGCGGAGTCCATCCCGGGATTATCGCCTGTTCGGCGTAACGGTCCGGTGAAACCTTGGAAGCTTGGGTGACTCGTAAGGTACTCAACAGACGGACTTATCGGGCGAGACCGGCGAACCTGGCGAACTGTCAGCTCAGCAGCCCGTCGACGATCGTTCTGAGCGCCAGTTCCAGAAGGGCGTCCGTAGCCGCCTCGTCCTCCACCTGGAGTGGACCGTCGAGCAGCAGCGTGGCCAGGCCATGCACCATCGACCACGCGGGAATCTCAGCGTTGGGCCGGCGCTCCGGCCGCAGAATGCCCAGCGTGACGAGTCGATCGAGGCCTTCGCTGAGCATTTGAAACGGCCGGTAACGCAGCATGTCATTGACCTCAGCTGACGCTCCGTCCAGTTTCGGCCCTTGCTCCCCGCCTTCCTCTCCCTCTCCTCCTCCCCCTCCCGCCATCGGCCCGTGCCAATTGCCCGATGCCCGAGCCGAATCGTCCGATTCCATCGCGGTCGGGGGAGTGTGGCAGAACGCGGTGCGGAACAGACCCGGCTCGTCGAGCGCGAAGTGCACGTACGCGGCGCCGATCGCCCCTAGTCGACGCAGTGCCTCCGGAGCGGGATCGGCCATGGGCTCCACGTCTCGCATGGCCGCGTCCATCGCGTCCGCCAGTTCCTGCTGCGCGCGCAGCTTGACCGCATACCGCAGTTCATCGTGGCCCGCGAAATGCCGATACGCCGCCGCCGGAGACACGCCGACGCGGCGCGCCGCTTCGCGCAACACCACAGCATCCGGACCACCCTCGCGGGCCAGCGCGACGGCCGCCCCGGTCAGCGCATTGGCCAGGTCTCCGTGGTGGTAGCGGCCACGCCCCGCCTCGCCACGCGCCTCGCCTCGACCGGACTCGCCCCGCCCCGGCTCGCCTCGACCGGACTCGCCCCGCCCCGGCTCGCCTCGACCGGACTCGCTCGCGGGCTCGGCGTTCGGATCGGCCTTAGCGGCCCCGGCGTGCGCGTTCATGCCCGTCATTATCACCCGCCACCTTTCCGGCTCGCAGATGTTGACGTCGTTTACATTGCTCGGTACCGTAGACCTACCCGCGAAGTAAACACCGTACACATCACGATCGGGAGTGTGCGGTGTGGTCGCTCGCGGGCGTGAACAACGGGCGGCAACACCACAGAGTTGGCCGGCGGCACGGCCGTCGGTCGGAAGCGACACAGGGGACGGCGATCCACCGATGGAGGGCGGACGGATGCTTCACAGACTCGGCGATTTGATGTACCGGCGGGCGCGACTCGTGCTGCTGGTGACCGGCATTCTGTTAGCAGTGGCGGCGGTCATCGGCGTCGGAGCTTTCGGAAAGCTGCAAGGCGGCGGCTTCGACGACGCGAACTCGCAGTCGACCAGGGCAGCGAACCAGATCGACGCGCAGTTCGGCGGCCAGGACAACCTGATCCTGCTGGTGCGCGCGCAACACGGCACGGTCGACTCCTCGGACGTGCAGGCGGCCGGGCTCCGGCTGACCGGCTCGCTCAATGCACGCACCGCGACGATCGATCGAGTCACCTCTTACTGGACGACTCCAGCGCCGTCGCTGCGCTCGAAGGACGGCACGCAGGCGATGGTGCTGCTGCACGTGAAGGGTGACGCACAGCAGGTCACCGACAGCTCCAAGAGTCTGATAGCCACATACGCGGCGCCTGGCGCGGGCATCGGCAGTCCGGCGATCTCGGTGCTGGCCGGCGGCGACGCGGCGGTCAACGTCCAGGTCAACGCTCAGGTGGGCAAGAGCCTCGCGCTCGCCGAGGGGATCGCCGTGCCGTTGATCATGATCTTGCTGATCTTCGCCTTCGGCAGCGTGGTCTCCGCGCTGTTACCACTCGCTATCGGGGGCATAGCCATCCTGGCGACGTTCGCAGAGCTTTTCATCCTCGGCTCCATAACCAACGTCTCCGTCTATTCGGTCAGTCTCACCACGCAACTCGGCCTCGGACTCGGCATCGACTACGCGCTGCTGATGGTCAGCCGGTTCCGCGAGCAGTTGGCCACCGGGCAGGACGTGCGCGAGGCGGTCGTGCGAACCACGGCCACCGCGGGTCGCACGGTCCTGTTCTCAGCGACCACCGTCGCCGTGGCACTCACCGCGCTGCTGATCTTCCCGCAGTACTTCCTCAAGTCTTTCGCCTTCGCCGGCATCGGCGTCGCGTTGATCGCCGCGATCAGCACGGTCATCGTGATCCCGGCACTACTCGCAGTTCTCGGGCATCGAGTCAACGCGGGCCGGCTGCGCTGGGCCGCATCAGGGCGCGGAGACGCTTCCCCGCTATGGGGCCGGATAGCCCGGGGCGTCACGCGTCGCCCGGTGCTCGCCGCCGTGCCCGTGCTGGCCGTACTCCTGGTCGCCGCCTCTCCGCTGCTGGGTGTGACCTTCGGCACGCCGGACCAAACCGTGCTGCGGCCGAACATATCCAGCCGCCAGGTCTCGGAGGCCATCAGCGCGGACTTCTCTGGCGACACTTCGACGACCGTCAACGTGATCACCGCAGGCCCTGTCTCGTCCGCCACGGCGAACGCCGACTACGCACGTCAGCTCTCGACGTTGCCAGGAGTGGTCCGGGTCGACAGCAGCGTCGGCACCTTCGCCGCCGGACGCGCCGCACAGGTCGATCCCGGAGCCGCCTTGCTCGGCAATGCGGCCGCGCAGCGGTACACGATCGTCATCGCTCCCGACCCGACCTCCGCCGCCGCGCAACAACTCGTCGGCGAAATCAGAGCGCTGCCGGGGCCGGAGCACGTCGACACGCTGGTCGGCGGGCGCACGGCGGTGCTGGTCGACGCGAAGCGAGCGATCGGCGCGCACCTGCCCTGGGCGCTGCTGATCGTCGTCATCGCCACCTTCGCGCTGTTGTTCCTGTTCACCGGCAGCGTGATCCAGCCCATCCGGGCGCTGATCATCAATGGTCTGAGTCTTTCGGCCGCGCTCGGCGTGATGACCTGGGTTTTCCAGGACGGTCATCTGACCTCGCTGCTGGACGCGACGCCTCGGCCGATGGACACGTCGATGACAGTGCTCGCACTCTGCCTCGCCTTCGGGTTGTCGATGGACTACGAGGTCTTCCTTACTAGCCGCATCAAGGAGATGCACGATCAGGGTGCCGATACGAACGCCGCGGTCGTGAACGGGTTGGCTCGCACCGGCAGGATCGTGTCCACGGCCGCTGGGCTGCTCTCGGTCACCTTCTTCGCCTTCGCCACCAGCACCGTCAGCTTCTTGCAGATGCTCGGGCTCGGCGCCGGACTGGCCGTTCTGCTTGACGCGACCCTGATACGCGGGGTGCTCGTACCATCGGTCACCGCGCTCGCCGGAGAGCGCATCTGGTACGCCCCGCGCTGGCTGCGCGCGGTGCATCGCCGCGTCGGACTGAGCGATGGACCAGTGACTGGACAACCGGACAGCCGCTACAGTCAACTCGCACACGCAGACAACGGTTAGTCGGTTAGTCGGTCTTCGAGGTCGGCCCGGGCGCGGTCCGGCCGAGGCCGTCGGCTGGCGCGGAAGGGATCCGGGCCGATGAGCGACGAGCGCGGCTGGTATCAGGGCGGCGAGCACGGCGCCGAGAGCGGCGACGGCTTGTCCGAGGCCTACCGGGAGTGGCAGCGTCAGCAGCAGCTGCAACGTCCGTGGGACCGGCAGCAGCCGTGGCAGCAGGAGGCTGGGACCGAGCCTGTGGGCGGCTCCGACGTGGGCGCGGACGCGGCCTCACCAGCGGACTCGTGGATACGGCCGAGCATCGGCGGCCAGGCGAGCGCCGACCGTCGGGCGGACCACGCCAGGCAGGGCCCTGACGCCCAGAGCCCGCACGCCTGGCGCGGCGCCTCCCGGCAGAGTCCCGACGAACCGCGGCCCGGCTCAGCGCGGCAGCCATTGGACCCAGCGCGGCAGCCATCGGACGCAATGCAGCGGCGGGTGGACTCGGCGCAGCACGAATTCAGCCCACCGCAGCAGGGTTCTGACAGCTGGCTCGGCGGCACCGGACCGGACGCAGGCGGGTCCGCCGGGCTGCCGAGCGGCGTCGGAGTGCGGCGCGAGGACGACTTCCGGCCGGTCTACCAGCGCGACGAGACTCCGGAGCCGTCGCGGTCGCAGCAGCGCCGCGTGCAGCCCGCCGCCCTGCCGCCCACTGCCTATCAGCCACAGTCGCAGACGCAGCCACAGCTACAGCCGCCGAGTCCTGCACCAAGTCCGGCGCCTCATCCGGCGCATCCGGTGCCGCCGCGCGCCCAAGCGCCTTCGCCGCAGCTCACGCCTCCTCGCCCGCCGCAGCCGCAATCCGCGCCGGGGCACGGTTATCTGCCGCGGCAAGCGCGTCCGCATGCCGCATTGCCTCCCGGGTCCTCGCAGTCGCAACCGCAGTCGCCAAGCATCGGGTCCGCCGCGTCGCCGTCCGCGTTCCAGCCGTCGAATCCGCCGCCACCGCAGGCCCAGCCGCGATTAGACGGACCGCCGCAGCCGACCCGAGGGCGACACGGCGGAGCTCCCGACAGCAACGAAGGGACGCGCGCGGCGCAGCCTGACTACGGCGATCTGCCTACCGGCGCCGACTTGCCGCGCATCTCCGACCCGACCCGACGGGGTTTAGGCGACAGCGGACAGTTCAGGACCGGCCAGTTCGCCTCGAACGAGTTCGACTCCGGACAGCACGCCACCGGACAGCACGCCACCGGACAGCACTCGACCGGACAGCACGGGACGGGCCAGTTCGACGCGAGTCAGCGTGACCGCGCCTCGTCGCCGTTCGGAACGGGACAGCAGCCCTTAGGCCAGTTCGACCGGAGCCAGTTCGACCGCAGCCAGTTCGATACTGGCCAGCACGCTACGGGGCAACACACCGCCGGATCGCGCGGCTCTGGCCAGTTCCCGACTGGCGAGCGCGACCAACGCGACTCAGGCCAGTTCCCGACCCGCGGCAGCGACCGCTTCGACTCAGGCCAGTTCGACTCGGCTCAGTTCGACTCCGGACAGCACCGCACCGCGCAGTACGGCCGTCCAGCATTCGATGCGCCGCCGAGCCCCGAAAACTCGCGCCCGGAGAGCCTGCGCCCTGACTCGCCCCGCCCCGATTCGTCTCGTCCCGAAGCTCCGCGCCCCGAAGGCTTGCGGCCGGGTCAGCCACGGCCCGACGGACCACGACCGGGTCAGTACCCTGCCGGAGGCAGTCGCCCCGGCGATTCGCGCACCGACGCGCCCTCCGCTCCGTTCTCGTCGGGTGCCTTCCCAACAGCTCCCTTCGCACCGTCGTCTGACCCCTTCTCGCCGCCGCCGACTTCCTCAGGCTCGCGCGGATCGGGCCCCGGCGCACCGCGACCGCCAGCGTCAAGACCCGACCCGAGGGCCGACCTGCGGTCCTCCTCCACCGGCCTGCCCCCGTCCCCGTCTTCGTCCGACGGTGCCGCGCCGCCCACCGGCTCAGTACCGCGCCAGTCTCGCCTCGAGGCCGGTCGCGCCGCTCGCGCCGAGGGCCGAGTGAACCGCGACGTCGACCTCGACGAAGAAGAGGAAAGCTCGCACAGCCGTTCCTCCGCCCACGGTCGCCGCTCAGGTGGCGGCGGCAGAGGCGACCACAGCGGAAACAACGGCGCCGGCGGCGGCAACCGCAAACTCGCCATCATCGGCGGCACGGTAGGCGTCGTCGTCCTCGCGCTGATCGCCTATTTCGTCACGCGTCCGTCCGGCAACTCCGCCAACGGCGCAGTCGCGGATCCGACCTCCGCGTCGCAGAACAAGATGAACCAGACCACACCGAGCGCCGGCCTCACGGCCTCCGCGAACGCGACAAGCGGTGCCGCGGCCAACGCGTCATCTTCGCCGTCCGCGTCCGCGTCCGGTCCTGCCGCGACCGGGGCGGCGTCCGTCGACATCGCGCGGGTGCACGCAGCCGTGTTCAACGCCAGCGGCGTCAGTCAGCGCGCCCTGATGATCAAGAACGCGATGGTGAAGGACGGTTTCGTGCTCGCCACAGTGGGCGGGAACATGACGAAGACCGCGGCCACGAAGGTCTACTACCCGTCGACCCGCGCCGACTCGGCCGCGGCCGTCGCCAAGGCGCTCGCCATCCCGACCGCCAACCTGACTCAGTCGAACACGTACACGGAGGTCACCGTCGTCATCGGTACCGACTGGACGACCGGCGACACCTACCCGGCAGGCTGATCCCCAGGTCGTAGCCACCCAGAATCGCTGCCAAACCAATCAGGCTTCTGTGTCCAGTCCAACTGGACACAGAAGCCTGATTGGTTTGCGCTGCCAGCGCAGCCGCGGCTACTGAGCTACTGCTACTGAGCGACTGCGACTCCGACCGCTATTGCTACTGCTCCAGACCCCGCTCCTGCGCGATCAGGTCGCGGTACCAGTGCGCGGAGGACTTCAGGATCCGCTTCTGCGTCGGATAGTCCACGTACACGATGCCGAAGCGCTTGCCGTATCCGTACGCCCATTCGAAGTTGTCGTGCAGCGACCACTGGAAGTACCCGCGCAGGTCAACGCCGTCCTCGATCGCGCGCGCCGCGGCGTCGATGTGATCGGACACGTACGCGATCCGCTCCGGGTCGTGCACCTCGCCGGTCGGACCGACGTAGTCGTCGTTCGCCATGCCGTTCTCGGTGATGATCATCGGGATGCCGTCGTAGTCCCGGTGCACCCGCAGCAGCAGCTCGTGCAGACCGTCGGCGTCGATCGGCCAGTCCATGATGGTGCGCGGCAGGTCCACCGGCGGGTAGGTCAGGTCGCCACAGCCAGGGTGGTCGGTCACTTCTTCCACGTGGCCGCTGCCGTCGGGGGCCGCCACGGTCAGCGGGGTGTAGTAGTTGATGCCGAGGGCGTCGATCCGGGCGTTGATCGCAGCCGGATCGCCGTCGCGCACGAACGACCAGTCGGTGAGTCCCGCGGTGTCCGCCAGCACGTCCGCCGGGTAGAAGCCGCGCAACATCGGGTCGAGGAACAGCCGGTTCGCGACGCCGTCGATCCGCCGCTTCGCGTCCAGGTCCTCGGGGCTGTCACTGGCCGCCCGGACTGCGCACAGGTTCAGCGTCACCGACAGCTGCGCCGCATCGCCGACGACCGAGCGCACCGCTTGCGCGCCGAGGCCGTGGGCCAGGTTCAGGTGGTGTACCGCGGCCAGCGAGGCGGCCTGGTCGATTCGGCCGGGAGCGTGCTTTCCGCTGCTGTAGCCCAGATAAGCCGAGCACCACGGCTCGTTCAGCGTGGTCCAGAACTCGACCCGGTCGCCCAGCCGGCGCGCGACGTGCTCGGCGTACTCGGCGAAGCGCAGCGCGGTCTGCCGGTTGGTCCAGCCGCCCTCGTCCTCGAGCGCCTGCGGCAGATCCCAGTGGTACAGCGTGAGGAACGGCGTGATGCCGGTTGAAAGCAGTTCGTCGACGAGCCGCTCATAGAAGTCCAGTCCCCGAGCGTTGACCGGGCCGCTGCCGGTGGGCTGGATGCGCGGCCAGGCAACGGAGAAGCGGTAGGCGGTCAGGCCGAGGTCGGCCATGATCCGCACGTCCTCGCGGTAGCGGTGGTAGTGGTCGATGGCCACATCGCCGGTGTCCCCGTTGCGCACCTTGCCCGGCGTGCGCGAGAAGGTGTCCCAGATCGACGGACCGCGGCCGTCCTCGTTCCAGGCGCCCTCGATCTGGTAGGAGGACGAGGCCGCCCCCCAGTGGAAGCCGGCCGGGAAACGCCGCGGCGGAGCGGCGGTCGCCGCGGCCCCCTGCGTCCCTACTCCGACTCGGGCGGCTCCCGCGGTGACTGTCATGGGGAATCCCCTCTTCCGGTGGCCCGACCGCAGCCGGGGACACCCCGCACCGCACCCGACAGCCCCGCGTCGTCG
>DASUAR010000099.1:0-22448 GCA_035763685.1 Actinocrinis sp.
GTTGGTTCCCCGGTTCCGGCCTCGCGGCCGGATTCGGCGTCAAGCGCGACCCGCGTCCGATCCGGGGAGTAGACCGGGTGTCAGGTAGCGCCTGAAGCGAAAAGATATGCCTGTCGGCCTGGGACAATTCGGACTTCACGATGGGTCTTTACCTGAAATTTACCGGCCTGCTTCGATCCTCGGTTCTGTTGGCGACGTGTAGCCCTGATTCCTATACCGACAGTGTGTTCACGGCCGCGCGGAGCAATCGCAGACCGCTGAGAGCGTCGTGCGGCGGAGGGCGCGGCTAGGTGAGGTACCGTGGGGTGCCCGGTGCAGAAGAGCAAGAAATCAGGATGTATACGGAAACCGCCGACGAGGCGTTACGCAGCGCCCGATCCACGCAGATCGCCATCGCCGCGCTCGACCTCGACACTGCGAGCCTCGAACCCTCGGGACTCGATTCCGCGCCATGCGGTACCGCGCTGTTCGACGGTGCGGTCCCGCGCCGTCGACTCGTTGCGCCGCTGAAGCGCGACCAAGCGCTCCAGGCCGCGCCCTACGCCCGCAAACCGCGGCGCAGGGGTGAAACCGTCCAGACGTTCCGGCTCTGCCTTCATTACCGCATCACCGGGCTCGCCGCCGAGGCCGCGTTCTGGGTCCTGCTCTCCCTTCCCGCGCTCGCCCTAGGCATCGTCGGAGTATTGGGTTACCTGCACGGCCAACTCGGTACCGCACGCGCGCTGCGCCTAGAGCACGATCTGACTAACGCCGCAGGTGTCGTGCTCTCGCAGCGCGCGGTACGTCAGACCGTCGCACCCGCTCTGCACAGCATGCTGACGTCAGGGCACGCCGACGTTGTCTCGGTCGGATTCCTTATCGCACTGTGGTCAGGATCACGTGCGCTGAACGTCGCGATCGACACGATCACCGTCGCATCAGGCCAAAACGGACGGCGCGGCATAGTGCGTACCAGATTGCTGGCGTTCGGGCTCTATTTGCCGGCCCTGCTGCTCGGCGCGGCGACAGTACCGTTGCTCCTGGTGGGCACGGAACTGCTATCGGGGATCAACCCGACCGCGGCCGCCGTGGTCGGTCCGCTGGCCTGGCCGGCCCTGGCCGCGGCCCTGGTGGTCTTCCTCAGCACGCTCTACCATCTGGCGCTGCCGGACCGGCCGCGCTGGCGCGCCGGATTGCCGGGGGCGCTCGTCGCGCTCGCGGTGTGGGCCGCTGGATCGACGCTGCTACGGCTTTACCTCCACGGCAGCCAGTCCGGCGCCGCGGGCTTCGGAAGGATCGCCGCCACCGCGGCCATCCTGCTGTGGCTCTACATCACCGCGCTCGCCGTGTTGATCGGCGCAGTGTTCAACGCGGTCCGCGCGGGTACTAGCGGTGGCAGTGCTCGCGGTGACGGTGCCGGCGATGATCATGCGGACGACGTCAGTGCTAGCGGCGTCAGCGCAGGCCAGGGCCCGGTGAAAAAAACTGTCGAACCCTCGGCGCTACCGGGTGACAATGCGAGTGACAATAAAACGGCAGACAGCGTGGATCGGGTCGCTTAGGATGACACGATCATCCGCATAAACGGATATTTGACAACGAAGCTGACAAATGGCGCAGTGGATCGCAGTCCGGATCCACCCGCCGACCAACGGCTACCGGCCGACCCGACCCAGACCACAGACAGAGACGAGTCGGCGACGGCAGAGGCAGCCGAAGGCCGTCCGAAGCTTGGAGGACACGATGCAGGCAAGTGCCGCCGCAGGCGACCCGGCGCCGGCAACCGACGTGCCCCCACCGCGCACCCGTGGGCGCCGCGGCGCCCGCTCGACCGCGCCACTGGTCGCCGTCCCCGCCGACGGCCTCGGCTGGAGCGAGTCGGACCTCGAAGAGCTCGATCGCACGGCCCCGGGCCTGCTGCCCGGCCGGATCGTCAAATGTGACCAGGCGGGCGCCGTGGTGCTGATGCCGCTGGGCGCCGCCAGAGCCACCTACTGCGCCGCGCTGCTCCTGGCGGCGGCGAAAGCGAAGGCCGCGGGACGCATCTGGCCCCGTCCCGGCGACCGCGTCGCGCTGCGCCGATGGCCGGATGGGCCGATAACCGTCGAAGGTGTGGTCGTTTGACTCTCTCGCGGACCTTTGCGCGCGCTCTAAATCTGGCGCCCTGTCAGATCTGGCCTACGCCTCTCGCGTGGCCAGCAGGATATTCAATTCGACCGCCCATTTGGTCTTGCGAGGTTCGGTACGCGGATCCGTCCGGTAGGCCTCGTAGCGGCATACGAACAGGTCTCCCGCGGGATCGTCCCTACGGTCGGGCGCGTGACCGTTGGCGGCGGCCCACTCGAGCAAATGCCGATTGGCGCGCCTGGCGTGGTCGCGGTAGGTCATCGTGGCGTACCGGCCGGCTGGCAGCAGCCCGGGGCGTACGCGCTCGTCGCCGTCCATCGGCTTTTCGGTGATCGCCCCGACTTCAAGATCCATCGGGCCGTTCATGTCGATCACATGCAGCCGCAGGAACAGCGGGCCGGCTTGCGCGCCGTCGTTGCGGCCGAGCCAGCCGGACAATTCGGCGAGTAGTTTGTCGCGCTGGCCCAGCATGCCGCGAAACGGTGTCACGCAGCGGATCCCGAGGTAAGGGGTCTGCGCGCGTTCGGCGACGTGCGGCTGGTCAAGGATCTCCATCGATGCTCCCTCGGTCGCGCAACCGCGCGGCCGAGGACAGCTCTCAGGCGCCGGTACCGATCCCCGTGCCGGCCCCCGAACCCGGCCGCGCGCTGCCGGAAACGTTGATATTGCCCCAGACGGCGCGTGCACCGGAGTCCCCGACCCGGATGCACTGGACGATGCAGACGGCGCTCGCGGCTATCGCGAGGGCGGCCACCGTGACCGTCGTGGCGTGGTGCTCAGCGTAGCCCGCGCGGTCGATCAGGACCAGGGCGATCGCGAGCACCGCGACCGCCCCGACGAACCAGACCAGGGTCAGCCCGAGGCTGCGGTGCTGGGCCGCCAGCTTCTGCAGGTAGGTCGCGTGGTTGTAGAGCGCCTGGCCGGCCCGATCGGTCGCGTAGGTGATGCCGACCATGACAATCGCGAAGCCGGCGTTGAGGAGGCCGAATCTGCGGCGCCATGCGGGCCTGGCCGCTATCAGGATCGTGGTGACGCACACCAGCGGGATGCCGGCCACGGCCGCGTGCAGCAGCAGGATATGGGTGGGCAGACCGAACACCTTGACGGGCATCGGGCTTCTCTCCTGTTCGTCTTCGGTCCGGTGTCCGCCGCGCACCATCAGGCATCGTGTGGTGTGGCTCGCTCTGTGTCTCCCGCGGCACCCGCCAAACGGATTCGCCCGGCCAGTGGTTCACAGTCAGTGGTTCACAATCGAGTGGTTCACAGTCCAGTGCTTCACAGTCCGACAGATCCGCCGCTTCGCCAATACATGTTCTCGGAACGGCTCAGGAAGCCGGCATCGACCAGGTAACGACGCAACGCCGCATAGTCATCGTGGAACTTGCCCAGGATGCGGTTGACCTTCGTTTCCTCGTACCGCACTCCGGGCTCGAACGACTGCGCGAGATAGTCGAGCACTACCATACGCTTCGCGTGCGCGGCGGGGACATGTGTGAGGCGGCCGCGCGCGAAGAAACCGCGCAGCAGCGAAGCCGTGCCAGGGTCCCGCACCACTGGTTCCGGCGGCAGGGCATTGTCGGCCTGGCGGGCGTTCGCCTCGGTCGCGCTGCGCAGGGTTTCCGGGACGGCGCGCCAGCGGTCATCCGACGGGTCGCCGTCATCGAGCCCGATGCTGAGCTCGGTGTCGGCCCCGCCGCCGGACCCGGACCCGGACTTGGTCCCGGACCCGGACTGGGATTGGGACGCCGCCCTGGACGCGCCGGAGCCGTCCGGCTGCTCGGTGAGCCGGACGGCCAGGCCTGCCTCGTCAAGGCGAATGAGCGTCTTGATGACGTCGCGCACCGGGACGTTGGCGCTCTTCGCCAGGTCCTGCGGCCGCGCGCCCTGCTTGGGCGCCAGAACCAGCGCGGCGAACACCCGCAGGCGGCCCGGATCGGCCAGCAGCGCGATCAGCCTGCGTGGATCGGGGGTCTGCTCTTCTTTGCCGCGAGCGGTCATGGCCCGATGTTAGCCACGCATTATTCGGCGCCGCCTCCGGGTTTACGCACGCCCGTCCGGCGCGCGGGATCAGCCGATGAGCACCGGTGCGGACAGCCGCAGATCGCGCGAGGAACGCCCGACTTGGAGCAGATAGCTGCCGCGCGGATGGACCCAGGCGTGCGTCTCGCCGTCCCAGCGCGCGAACGCCCGCGCGGGCACGCGCAGCCGCACGTGTGTCTCCTCGCCGGGCTCGGCCTGAGCCGAGCCGAGCGCGGCCAGGACCCGGATCGGCCGCTTGTACTGGGGATAGCCGTCTACGTTTCCCACTTCCGGTTCAGAGAGGTAGAGCTGGACGATCTCACGCCCGGCCCTGCGGCCCGTGTTGCGCACCGTCACGGTCACCTCGACGTCGGCTCCGGCACGCACCGGGCCGACCGGAACGTCCAGGGCTTCGAACATCCAGCTCGTGTAACCGAGCCCGTGCCCGAACGGGAACAGCGGCTCTCGGCCGGCCTTGTCGTACGCCCGGTAGCCGACCAGCAGGCCCTCGCTGTATTCGAGCGCTCCATCGACCGGCCGCGCCCGGCCGACCGGAACGCCGGCCTCGGTGCGCGGGATCGTCACCGGCAGCCTGCCGCCCGGCTCGACGAACCCCAGCAGCACGTCGGCCAGCGCGTGCCCGAACTCCTGGCCCGGGAACCACACCTGGACGATCGCGGCCACCTGGTCCGCCCACGGCATCAGTACCGGCATACCGCTGTTCACCACGACCACGGTGCGCGCGTTGACCGCGGCTATCGCCCCGACGAGTTCGTCCTGGCGGCCGGGCAGCGCCAGCGTCTGCCGGTCGTAACCCTCGCTCTCGGTGCCCGCGGCCGCGCCCACCACGACCACCGCGACCTCGCTGGACTGCGCCGCGGAGACCGCCTCCTTGATCAGCGCGTCCTCCTCAGGCAGCGGCACGACGCCCAGCTGGAAGCGGGTGAACTCGCCGTCGTGCCCCGACGGGTCGCAGGATGCGAACACCTCGACCAGGTCGCCCTCGTCCAGGTCGAGCACCGTGCCGATCTCGAACGGCTGCGACAGCGCCGCGATCGGGTCCTCGATCGGCGGCGCGGTCTCGGTGAGCACGACCGGCGCCGGTTCCTCGAACGGTCCGTCAAGCTCCAGCCGCAGCGCGCCGAGCCCGGCGACGGCGAACCGGTGCGGTCCCGAGGTCTGCGCGCGGTAGGTCGTGCGGAAAGTCAGCTCGCTGATCTCGGTGCGGACCACTGTCGGCGGCATCGGGTCCCACCACGTCACCTCCGGGCGCTCCAGCACATCGGTGTGCTGCAGCCCGCCGTCCTTGCCGCGGATCTCAAGGCGCGCGCCCGGCGCCCTGGTGGCCGGCTCGGTCAGCAGCTGCGGATCGGGCGTCGGCGTGGTCAGCCAGGTCCGGCAACCCTGATGCACCGTCAGCTGGGTAGGCTCGCCGAGCGCCGCGCGCAGTCCCTCGGCGGGGGAGACTGCGATCGCCGCTCCGACCTGTGCGCTACCCAGGCCCTGATACTGCGGGCTCAACGCGTTCGGGCCGAGCAACGCGATCGAATGCGCGTTGCGCGGCAGCGGAAGCACGCCGCCGCTGTTACGCAGCAAGGTGAACGACCCGGCCGCGGCCCGGCGCAGCACCTGCCGGTCGGCCCGCGGACCACGCTGCGGCCGTGGCTGTGGTTCCTCGCCGCCGAGCGCCCCGACCATCCGGGCCACCCGCAGCAGCCGCAGCGCCTTCTCGTCGATCTCCGCCTCGGACACCGCGCCGCTGGCGACCGCCTCGGCGAGTTCGGCGCCCCACGGGCCGTTCGGACCCGGCATCACGAGGTCGAGACCGGCCAGCGCCGTCTCCTCGGTCGACCGCGCCGCGAACCAGTCCGACACGACGGCCCCGGCGAAACCCCAGTCCTGCTTGAGCACATCACGCAGCAGCTGCGTGTGCTCAGTCATCGTGGTGCCGTTGAGCTTGTTGTAACCGGCCATGATCATCGCGCACTCGCCCTCGACCACGCAGGCCTCGAACGGCGCGAGGTAAAGCTCGCGCAGCGTCGTCTCGTCGATCCGGGAGTCGGCCGTCCAGCGCTCGGTCTCCGCGTCGTTGCCGACGTAGTGCTTCGCCGTCGCGGCCACACCGGCCGATTGCAGCCCTCTGACCCAGGCCGCGGCGGCGCGGCCAGCCAGCACCGGATCCTCGCCGAAGCTCTCGAAGCCGCGGCCGCCGAACGGCGTGCGCGCCAGGTTCACCGTCGGGCCGAGCACGATGTGGATGCCCTTGGCGCGGGCCTCCCGGCCCAGCTGCGCGGCCACCTGCTCGACCAGTTCCGGGTCCCAGCACGCGGCCAGCGCGATCGGGGCCGGCAGGCTGGAGGAGCGGTCGGCGGGGTCGAGGAACGCCCCGCGCACGCCGGCCGGGCCGTCCGACATCACCAGCGGCTGCAGCCCGATCAGCGGCTGGCCGGGCATGCTGAAATTGTCGGCTCCGGTCAACAGGCCGATCTTCTGCTCCAAGGACAGCGCGCCCAGCAGTTCGCGTCCGGCCCCCGCATCCCGCGCCGGCCCTACGTCGCGGGCGGGATGCGGTCCCTGCCCGTCCCGCGCGGCCTGCGGGGTCCTCATGTCGGTGCGCCCCAGGTCCACCGAATCTCCCAAAAAATAGTGATAAATCAACATGATCAGGTAAAAAAGTGCCCCGGACCCGCGCAGAGTGCGGCTGCGGCGGATCCGGGGCGGGTTGTGGTTACGAGACCGGCGTCAGGTGCAGCACGGTGTACTCGATCCACGGGTCATTCGGCCGGGGGTCGATGTAGGAGTTGTCCTTCGTCGGCCAGCCGGTGAAGTGCTTGGTGCTGTAGGCGTCCCAGCCGGCGCCGTACATCAGGACGACGTCAGGCACGTCGGTCGACATGGCGTGCGCCACGATGCCCAGCTGCGTGGTGATGGTCGCCGGGTCGTTGCTGCCGGCCCAGGCCTTGAGCGCGGCCTGCACCGTCGGGCTGTTGTAGCGGCCGTAGTCGCCGTTGGCGGTCTGGCCGATCGCGGCGCTGGTGCCGTAGTCGAGCCAGTTGTCGTACTGCTGGTACGCGGTCGGGCCGCCGCCGCCCCAGTGAATCGCGGCGTCGAAGCTGCCCGCGTTGAGGTCCGCGGTCCACTTGTCCGGCGTGACGCCGTTGACCGAGACCTTGAAGCCGAGCGGCTTGAGTTCCTGGGAGATCAGCGTCGCGCAGGTGAAGTAGTCCGTGTACGAGGACGGGTCCTCGATCGAGAACGACACTTCCTTGCCGTTCTTGGCCCAGATACCGCTGCCGTCCTTGGCGTAACCGGCCGCGGTCATGGTCTGGGTGACCTTGTTCGCGTCCGAGGTGGCCGGCAGGTCGTTGGCCAGGTCCGAGGGCACCTGGTCGGTGAACTCGGGCAGCAGCAGGCCGCTGGACGAGGTGGCCGGCGGCTCGTAGTTGGTCTCACCGACCTGGGACAGCTCGGTGCGGTTGACCGCCGCGCTGACCGCCTGGCGCACCTTGACGTCGTCGAACGGCGCCTTGGTGACGTTGAGGATCAGCACCACCGTGTTGGTGGCCGGGAAGTAGTAGTGGTTGTGCGCCGGGTCCTTCGCCACGTACGTCTGGTCGATGTTCGTGACGTAGTTGCCGGCGAAGTCCAGCTGACCGCTGGTCAGTGCCTGGTTCGCGGTAGTGTTGGACACGTAGGACGGGTAGCTGACCTCGGAGACCTTCGGCGCGCCCTGCCAGTAGTTCGGGTTGGCCTTCAGGGTGAAGCCCTGCGCCGAGAACTTGTCCAGGGTGTACGGGCCGGAGCCGACCGGGTTCGGGTCGGTCCAGTGCGCCGGGTCGGACTGCGCCGACCACAGGTGCTGCGGCACGATGAAGGTCTGGCCGGAGATCGCGTAGATGTTGCTGTACTGCGGCGAGCTGAAGGTGATCGTCACCGTCGAGTCGTCCGCGGCGTTCGCGCCGGTGATCGGCAGGCCGTTGGCGTTGAGCGCCTTGTTCTGCTGCATGAGCTGGAAGGTGTAGGCGACGTCCTTGGCCGTCAGCGGCTGGCCGTCGGACCACTTCACGCCCGAGTGCATCTTGAACGTGACGGCGGTGCCGTCGGTGTTCCAGGTGAACGAGTCGGCCAGCCACGGGTAGTACGAGTTGGCCTTGGTGATGTTCCACTGCAGCAGGGGTTCGTAGATCAGCGAGGTGGAGTTCACCTGCTTGGCGATGCTGGTCTGCACGAACGGGTTGAAGTTCTGGGTGAACGGCGAGACCGGGTTCGACTCGATCGTCAGCGTCGCGGACTTCGCGCCGCCGCCGTTGCTGGTCGGCT
The DNA here is from genome assembly GCA_035763685.1 of Actinocrinis sp. Classification (GTDB taxonomy): domain Bacteria; phylum Actinomycetota; class Actinomycetes; order Streptomycetales; family Catenulisporaceae; genus Actinocrinis. The sequence goes on from DASUAR010000099.1 coordinate 8,446, forward strand.
TGGGCGAGCTACCGCAAGCGCTGGCGGTCAGGGCGAGCGCGGTGAGTGCTGCCGCACCTACCAGCGCCCGTGGACGTACCGATTTGCGGAACATTGCTTACACTCCGTTGTGTCCAGTCGGCCGTGGCCGACCATCTTTGGGGAAGACCGTGGTGGGATCTATCCGAGGTGCCAGGCGCGGTCGGCTGGGCGTGTGCCCGACGTTCCGCGTCGTGCCTTGCTGAGTGCATTCCGTGCGTCTGAGCGGTCTTTCGCGCGTCTCAGACACCTGGCCGACGCCGCCGGCCGGGTGGCGGGGAACGCAGCGCGATCTCCTTTCCAATCCGCACCGGGATCACCCCTGTGCTTCGTCGGGTGCTGAGCTGGTGGTGCGTTCCTCCACTGCGTTTGCGGACACTGTGGCGGAGGTCTTTGGGGTGGGCGTCTCGTGCAGCCAGCAGGCGCTGGTCTGACCCGGGGCGACCGGGAAGGCCGGGGGCGACTGCTCGGCGCACTTGGCCATCGCGAACGGGCAGCGCGGGTGGAAGCGGCAGCCCGAGGGCGGGCTGACCAGGCTCGGCGGTGAACCGGCTCCGGCCAGCGACGGTGACTCGGCGCGGTCCGGGTCCGGGGCCGCCGACAGCAGCAGCTGGGTGTAAGGGTGCTGCGGACGATCGGTCAGCTGCACGGCCGGCCCGGCCTCCACCACCCGCCCGGCGTACATGACCGCGATGGTGTCTGCCAGGTACCGCGCGGAGGCGATGTCGTGGGTGACGTACAGGATCGCCAGCCGCTCGCGGTCACGCAGATCGGCGAGCAGGTTCAGCACGCCGAGCCGGATGGACACGTCGAGCATGGAGACCGGCTCGTCCGCGAGCAGCACCTGCGGCTGCACCGCCAGCGCGCGGGCGATGGCGACGCGCTGGCGCTGGCCGCCGGACAGCTCGTGCGGCATCTTCTCGATGAATTGCTCCGCAGGGGTCAACGCCACCCTGCGGAGCAAGTCCTTGATGGCCTCGTCGCTGCTCAGCCCGCCGGCGGTGCCGTGGATTTTGAGCGGACGGCCGAGGATGTAACGCATCCCGTGGATCGGGTTCAGTGAGGCGAACGGGTCCTGCAGGACCAGCTGCACCAGGTTCGAGTACGCGCGGCCGCTCGAGGGGGCGGGCTTGCCGTCGAGCAGCACCTGCCCGGCGGTCGGCTCGATCAGCCGGGCCAGCATCCGGGCCAGCGTCGACTTGCCGGAGCCGGACTCGCCCACGACCGAGGTGACCGTGCCGCGGTGCAGCACCAGGTTCACGTCCTCGACCGCGTGCACCACCGCCTTGCGCGTGCCCCAGCCGCCGCGCACCGGGAAGTGCTTGGTCAGCGACCTGGCCTCGAGCGCGGGCACCTGCCCGTCCGGCGTGGCGCCGGGCGCGGAAACGTAGTCGTTCAGGTCGGTCACAGCGCGCTCCCTGCGGCCTCGATGTACGGGTCCTGCGGGTCGGAGTCGGGCAGGTCGGCGGCCAGCGCGCCGGGCCGGGCCACGATCCGCGCGCCGACCCCGGTCGGCTCGGGCAGCGCCAGCGGCTCCGGAGCGATGAAGCCCTCGGCCTGAAGCCAGCACGAGGCGGCGCGCAGGCCGGCCGAGGGCAGCGTGAAGAGGACGGGTGCGTCGTGTCGGCACACGTCCATGGCGTAGCGGCAACGCGGGTTGAACGGGCAGCCCTCCGGCACGTGCCGCAGGTCCGGGGGAGAGCCGGGGATGCCGATCATCGCCACCCGCTCGCCGTGCAGGCTGGGGAAGGAGTTCAGCAGCCCGGCGGTGTAGGGGTGCCGCGGCGAGCGGAACAACGCGGTCGCGGGCGCGTACTCGACCACGCGGCCGGCGTACATCACCGCGATGCTGTCGGCCAGCTCGATCAGCAGCGACAGGTCGTGCGTGATGAACAGCACCGCGAAGCCGAGCCGGTCGCGCAGCCCGACCAATTCCTCGAGGATCTCCCGCTGGGTGACCACGTCGAGGGCGGTGGTCGGCTCGTCCATGATGAGCACTTCCGGCTCCAGGGCCAGCGCCATCGCGATCATCACGCGCTGGCGCATGCCGCCGGACAGCTCGTGCGGGAAGCTGCTGAGCCGGTCCGCGGTGATGCCGACCAGGTTGAGCAGTTCGGCGGCGCGGTCCTTCCTGGCCTGGCGGTTCAGGTCGGGACGGTGTGCCTTGAGCACGTCGGTCAGCTGGCTGCCGATGGTCAGCACCGGGTTCAGCGCGTTCATCGCGCTCTGGAACACCACCGCCAGCTGGGACCAGCGCAGCTCGCGCATCGTCTCCGCATCGGCGGACAGCAGGTCGTAGTCACCCTCTTTACCGTGGAACCGCACCTCGCCCGCCGTGATCACGCCGGGTGCGCGCAGCAGCCGGGTGATCGCGTAGGCCAGCGTCGACTTGCCGCTGCCGCTCTCTCCGGCCAGGCCGAGCACCTCGCCGCGGCGCAGCGTCAGGCTCGCGTCGACCACCGCGTGCACGGCGTCCTCGGTGAAGCCGTAGTCCACGCAGAGCCCTGAGATGTCGAGCACCACGTCGCCGCGGGAGCGCGGCCGCCCCGCCGATTCAGTGCGCTGGGTTCCGAGCAGGCCGCTCACACCGTCTCCTCGATGATCGTCGCCGCCGGGACCGGGGTCTTGCGCACCACCGGAGTCAGGCCCAGCGTGTTGCTGGAGCGCACCCCGGCGGCCTTGAGCCCCTTACGGGACACGCCGGCCGCGCGCAGCCGCGGGTTGATGAACTCGTCGATGCCGAAGTTGAGCAGCACCAGCGAGGTGCCGAGCAGCGCCACGCAGATTCCGGGCGCCGCGAACCAGTACCAGCCGCCGACCTGCGCGGCGGTGTTGGACTGCGCCCAGAAGAGCATCGAGCCCCAGCTCCACGGGCTGTTCGGGTCGATCGCGCCGATGAACGCCAGGGCCACGTAGGTGCCCATCGCGTACAGCACGGTGAACACGAACGAGGAGGCGATGACCGGAACCAGGTTCGGCACGATCTCGAAGATGATGATCCGCCAGGAGCGCTCGCCGCTGATCCGCGCCGCGTCCACGAAGTCCCGCTTGCGCATCGAGAGGGTCTGCGCGCGCAGCACCCGGGCGCCCCAGGCCCAGCCGGTCAGGCTGATGATCGCCGCCAGCAGCACCGAGTTGGACTTGCCGCCGGCCGGCAGGTAGCTGTTGATCACGATCAGGAACGGCAGCGCCGGCAGCACCAGGAAGACGTTCGCCAGCATCGAGAGCAGGTTGTCGCCGATACCGCCGAAGAAGCCCGCGGCCACTCCGATGATCACCGAGAGCACGGTCGCGATCGCCCCGGCGATCAGCGAGATCACCAGGGTCGGGCGGGCGCCGATCAGCAGCTGCGAGTAGACGTCCTGACCCTGCTGGGTGGTGCCGAGCCAGTGCTGGCCGCTCGGGTGCTGCCAGGGCGTGCCGACCAGCTTGAGCGGGTCCGGATAGGGCGCTATCGACGGGCCGATGATCGCCATCAGCGCGAAGAAGACGAACAGGCCGAGACCGACCGCGATCTTGGGTGACTTCAGCACGCGCATGCTCAGGCCTCCTGCCGGGTGCGCGGGTCGAGGAGCACGTACACCGTGTCGGCCAGCAGGTTGGCGGCCAGCACGGCGAAGGTGATGATCAGGAAGATGCCTTGGATCAGCGGGTAGTCCACGTTGGTCACCGCGCTCAGCAGCAGGTTGCCGAGACCGGGGTAGGAGAAGACCAGCTCGGTCAGCAGCGAGCCGGCCACCACGAAGCTGAGCGCGTTGGCGAACCCTGAGATGCTGGGCAGCACCGCGTTACGCGCCGCGTAGTAGATCACCCGCCGGTTCGGCAGTCCCTTGGCCTGCGCGACCAGGACGTAGTCCTCGTCCATGGTGGTCACCATCATGTTGCGCATCCCGACGATCCAGCCGGCCACCGAGCTGACCACGATGGTCAGCGCCGGCAGGACCGCGTGCTGTATCGCGCTGCCGATGAAGCCGGGGTTCAAGCCGATCACGTAGTTGTTGGTGTCGTAGCCCTTGAAGTCCGCCGGGAACCAGTGCAGCTGCTCGGCGAAGAAGTACAGGAACACCGTGGCCAGGAAGAAGTACGGGATGGCCTGGAAGAAGGTGGCGGTCGGCAGCACTTGGTCGAGCACCGTGCCGCGCTTCCAGCCGACCAGCGCGCCGACCAGGGTGCCGATCAGGAAGCTGAGCACCGTGGCCGTACCGACCAGGATCACCGTCCACCACAGGGCGGAGCCGATGACGCTCGTCACGGTCTCCGGCGAGTGCGAGACCGAGATGCCCAGGTTGCCTTGGAACAGCTGGCCCCAGTAGTGCCAGTACTGCGACATCAGCGACTGGTGGGTGCCCATCCCGAACTGCGCCTCGAGCGCGGCCACCGAGTTGTGGTCCAGGCTCGGTCCGGCCGCGGCCATCATCGCCTGCACCGGGTTGCCCGGCATCAGGTGGGGCAGGAAGAAGTTCACGCTGATGGCCACGAACGCGGTCACCGCGTAGAACATGAGTCTGCGTATCAGGGTAGGCATTGTCTTCCTACGGCACCCTTCAGGCGGTTCTGGGGAAAGAGGGCGGCGATTCGGCGGCGCAGCCACAACTGCCGCGCACCACGACCTGCACCGGCAGCACCAGCTGCCGCTCATCAGGACGCTCGCCGCTGATCATCGAATAGAGCACGTCGAAGGCCGTCGCGCCGAGGTCCTGGATCGGCTGGCGCACGGTAGTGAGCTGCGGCACCACGTGCCGGGCAACCGGGATGTCGTCGAAGCCGGTCACCTTCACATCGCCCGGCACGTGATAGCCGCGCTCCTGCAGCGCGTGCAGCACACCGAGCGCGGTCTGGTCGTTCGCGCAGGCGATCGCGTCCGGCATCGCGGCCCCCGAGTCGAGCAGGGCCCTGATGACGCGGGCGCCGCCGGTCGCACTGTACTCACCGGTCCAGTGCGGGCCGGCGATCACGCGCACGTCGTACTCGGCGGCGGTCTCGCGCACCACCCGGTGCCGTGCGACGCTGTCGGGGCTGTCGGCGTGACCGGACAGGTAGGCGATGCTGGCGCAGTGGTGCACCTCGATCAGATGTTTGATCAGGTCACGCATGCCGCCGGTGTTGTCGCCGCTGATGTTCACGCTGGCCCGGGTCGGCGTGCCGGCCAGGGTCACCACCGGAACCCGGTCGGCGAGGCGCACGATCCCGGACGGGGTGAGCACCCGGTCGTGCAGCAGCATCCCGTCGCTCTTGCCGGCCAGGTTCGCGATCCGCGGCCCGGGGGTGTGGTCGTCCACTTCGACCGAGCTGAGCAGCAGGTCGAAGCCGCGGTGCTGGGCGGCGATCTGCACGCCCCGGTTGATGACGTCGACGAAGGCGAGGTTTTCCGACTCGTCCTCGAACACCGGGTCGTCCGGCGGCGCGAGCGGGGCGCGCCGGTAGACCACGGCGATGATCTCCTTGAGCCGGCTGGAGAGTGCGCGAGCGGCGCCGTCCGGCACGAAGCCGAGTTCGGCCACCGCGCGCAGCACCCGGTCGCGGGTCTCCGGACGCGGGGTGGCATGGCCGTTGAGCACTCGGGAGACCGAGGCGATCGAGACCCCGGCGTGCCGCGCCACGTCGTAGATGGTCAGCGGGGCGGTCGCCTTGCGGGGCTCCGCGGTCAGCACATCGACGGCGGCTCCGTCCAGAGGGAGCAGCGCGGTGTCGAACGCCGAGTCCGCAGCGTGTTCTGGCGTCGCGTCTTGGGGCACCACGGTTCCCTCCCTTCGGGATGCGGCATTGCATGCGGGAGCACTGCGTGTGTTTCGAGCGGGCTGGTTCTGTTGTGCCGGGTTCGATTGAGCTGGTTCGGTCGGTCGGTTCCAACTGCGTCTGGTTCAGAACCGCACGAGCCGGGGCGCACCTCGGCAAGCGGACGGTTCGGCCGGGTTCCGGCGTCACCGGTACGAACGGAACAAAAGCACACAATCCCGTCCAGGTAAGCGCTTGCGTAAGCGCTTACCCCTCGGGGATGCCGGAAACGTACATCCTTGAGAGCGCTCTCACAAGCCCCCCGGCGACCGCCCCGTCGAACGTTACTTCTCCGTTACCGGACGCGGCGGGAAAGCAAAGAAAGGGCCTGCTACGGCGCTGAAGCCGGAGCAGGCCCTGTTTCCGCTGGTGCCGGCGGTGTTTCGAAGGACCGTCGAAACGCGCGCTACGCGGGCCGGCGGGACTGTACGAAGCGGAATCTCGACGCGACGAAGCCGTGATCCGTGTAAGTAGCGTTCGCGGCCGGGTTCAGGCCGGTGCCGTGGTAGTCGGAGAAGCCGGCGGACTGGTTCATGTACACCGGGCCGGTGAGGTTGATCGACAGGTTCGCGCCCGCCGCCCAGGTCGCCTCCTCCGCGGCCGCGATGACCGACTCATCGCTCGAATACACCGCGGCGGTGAGCGCGCCGTGCCGCGAGACCGTGCGCCGGTAGATGTCGATCGAGTGCTCGGTGTCCTCGGTGGCGATGAGGAAGGAGACCGGCCCGAACCATTCGTGCTCGTACACGCTCGTGTCGGCCGCGTCCACGGCCGCGATCAGCGGCGTGCGCACGGTCGCCTCGGGGAACTCAGGGTGCTTCACCACCCGCGACGCCAGCACGGTCTTGCCGACGCTCTCGGCCTGGTTCAGCCGTTCGACGATGAACGGGTTGACGACCGCGCCGAGCACGGCGGTCGCCCTCGCGTCGTCGCCCAGCAGCTTGTCCACCGCCGCCGCCAGATCCGAGCCGAACTGCTCGAAGGATCGGACCTCGTCGCCGACCCGCACGCCGTCCCGCGGCACCAGCAGGTTCTGCGGCGTGGTGCACATCTGCGCGGTGTACAGCGAGAGCGAGAAGGCGAGATGGTCGAGCGCGGCAGGGTACTGATCCGCCGGGAACGAGTCCACGATGATCGTGTTGACCCCGGCCTTCTCGGTGAACACCTGCGCCTGCGCGGCGTTGCGCTCGAGCCAGTTCCCGAACTCGCTGGAGCCGGTGAAGTCGATGATGCGCACCTCGGGCCGCAGCGCGAGGGTCTTGGCCAGCCGCTCCTCGGGCTCCTCGGCGGCCAGCGCGACCAGGTTCGGGTCGAACCCGGCCTCGGCCAGCACCTTCCGGGCGACCTGCACGGTCAGCGCCAGCGGCAGGATCGCGTTCGGGTGCGGCTTGACCAGCACCGCGTTGCCGGTGACCAGGGAGGCGAACAGGCCCGGGTAGCCGTTCCAGGTGGGGAAGGTGTTGCAGCCGATCACCAGGGCGATTCCGCGCGGAACCGCGACCCACTTCTTTGCGAGCCGAACCGGCGGGCGCGAGCCCTGGGGCTTCTCCCACACGGCTTGCGACACATGGGAATTCATCGCCGAGTATCCGTACACGACGGCTTCGAGGCCCCGGTCCTGCGCATGCGGTCCGGCGGCCTGGAACGCCATACCGAACGCCTGGCCCGAAGTGTGCATCGCGGCGTATGCGACCTCGAAAGACAGCTCATTGAGCTGAGTCAGGATCTCGATGCACACGGCCGCTCTGACCTCGGCCCCGGCGTCCCGCCAAGCCGGCAGGCGGGCCGCCATCGCGGGCAGGAGCGCATCGATATCAGAATGCGGATACGTGATGCCGAGTTCGAGCCCGTACGGCGAGCGCTCGCTGCCCACCTGACCGTTGGTGCCGGCCTGTTCCAGCGGAAAAGCACCGCCGAGCAGCCCGTCGAACCAGGCCTTCCCGGCGGCGGCGCGCTCCTGCGGGTAGGCCTTGATCTGCTCCGGGAAGTGCGTGAAGAACTCGCGGGTGCGGATCGCGGCCAGCGCGGCGTCCAGGGTGGGACGGTGGCGGGCGACCAGGTCGGCGGCGTTGCCGGTCATGGCGACTCCTTGCGAGGATGCGGGACTGTTCGAGCAGTGCCGGTACTGATTCGGCGCGGTTCTTCTTAGAGTAACCGAACGTTCGGTAGCCTGGCAGGGCCGCAGGCATCCGAGCACCATCCCCAGGAGGCCACACCGTGGTGAGCACGCCCCCCGCCGCCGCCCCGACCGCCCCTTCGAGTGCTGGGCGCAAGGACAGCCACAGCGTCGAGTCGCTGCTGGCCGTCGCGGTCGAGGTCTTCAACGTGCGCGGCTATGACGGCACGTCGATGGAGGACCTGGCGAAGGCGGCCGGCATCACCAAGTCCTCGATCTACCACCACGTGTCGGGCAAGGAGGAGTTGCTGCGCCTCGCGGTGACCCGCGCGCTGGACGGCCTGTTCGCGATCCTCGACGAGCCGGGCGCGGGCGAGGGCCGGGCCGCTGACCGGCTGGAGTACGTCGTGCGCCGCACCTGCCTTGAGCTGGTCGAGAAGCTGCCGCATGTCACGCTGCTGCTGCGGGTGCGCGGCAACACGGCCACCGAACGGGACGCGCTCGACCGGCGCCGCGACTTCGATCACCGGGTCGCCGAGCTGGCCGCCGAGGCCATCGAGGAGGGCGACCTGCGCGCCGGGCTCGACCCGCGGCTGACCGCGCGACTGGTCTTCGGCATGGTCAACTCGATCTCCGAGTGGTACCGGCCGGGTGGGCGCGGAGCCGAGATCGAGGCGGCGGAACTGGCCGACGCCCTGACGACCATCGTCTTCGACGGCCTGCGCAATCTGCCGCGCCGGTAACGCCGCAAGCGCGTCGGCCGGCTCCGCGCCGCCGCTCCATCAGGCCTTCGAGCAGTCGTTCGTCCCACAGTGTGGACACCGCCCCGTGCGTCACGCAGACTGGGGCCGTACGCCCAACCGAACCTTCGGTCGGGAACCGAGACCGGCCCCGTGGAGAACCCATGACGCTGCTCGACCTGCCCTTGGCGGCTACCCGCGGCAACCCCGCGGCCGCCGCCTCGTACTGGGACACCGACCCGCTGCGCTATCTCGATGAGCACGGCGCGCCGGTGGAGGGGGGTTTGCGCCCCGCCCCGGAACTGCTCGCCACGGATCGACTGCTCGCCCTCTATCGGGCCCTGCGGCTGGCTCGTGCCTTCGACACCGAGGCGACAGCCCTGGTGATGCAGGGGCACTTGGCCGTGTATCCCTCCTCACGCGGACAGGAGGCGTGCCAGGCCGCGGCGGCGCTCTGCCTTGAACCGCAGGACTGGCTTTTCCCGACCTACCGGGATACCGCCGCGCTCGCGCTGCGCGGTATCGATCCCGTTGAGGCGCTGACTCTGCTGCGCGGCTCCTGGCATTGCGGCTACGACGCGAAGCGCTGGCGGACCGCTCCGCAATGCACTCCGCTAGCCACCCAGGCCCCGCACGCCGTCGGCCTGGCCTTGGCCGCGAAGATGGCCGGCGACCCGGTCGTCGCGCTGTGTCTGCTCGGTGACGGCGCGACCAGCGAGGGCGACTTCCACGAGGCCTGCAACAGCGCCGCGGTGTATCAGGCTCCTGTGGTGTTCCTGGTGCAGAACAACCAGTACGCGATCTCCGTGCCGCTGCGCAAGCAGACTCACGCACTGTCCCTGGCGGGCAAGGGCGTCGGCTACGGCATGCCGGGCGTTCGCGTCGACGGCAACGACGTCATCGGCCTGATGCACGTGCTCGGCGAGGCGATCGAGCGGGCCCGCGGTGGCGGCGGCCCGACGCTCATCGAGGCGATCACCTACCGGATCCGGCCGCACACCAACGCCGATGACGCGAACCGTTATCGCGACACCAGCGAGGTGGACCTGTGGCTCGGCCGCGACCCGGTGGACCGTCTCGCCCGCTATCTGACCGCGATCGGGCACCTGGATGCCGGCCTGGACGCGGCGATCGGCGAGGAGGGCGCGAAGTACGCGGCCGCGATGCGCGAACAGCTGGCGCGCGAGCCCGAGGTGGACCCGGCCGACTTGTTCGATCACGTATTCGCCAGCCCCACGCCGCAGCTGCGCGCGCAGCGAGCCATGATCGAGGCGGAGGCCGCCGCCGCACAGCGCGACGGGCAGCAGGACGCGGCGCACGGTGGGCAGGCCTGATGTCCGTGGTTACCGCGTCCCCTTCCCTCCCCGCGACTCCTTCCGCGTCCACACCCGCGCCAGCCGTCCCCGCTCCCGCGCCGGCCAAGCCCGCGACCGTCACCCTCGCCAAGGCCCTCAACCAGGCGCTCGCCGACGCCATGACGGCCGACGAGCGAGTGGTGGTCTTCGGCGAGGACGTGGCCGAACTCGGCGGCGTCTTCCGGATCACCGACGGCTTGGCCGCGCGGTTCGGCGAGAGCCGCTGCTTCGACACCCCGCTGGCCGAGGCCTCCATCCTGGGCACCGCGATCGGCATGGCGATGTACGGCTACCGGCCGGTGGTCGAGATGCAGTTCGACGCGTTCGCGTACCCGGCCTTCGAGCAGCTTGTCAGCCATCTGTCGAAGATGCGCAACCGCACCCGCGGCGCTCTGCCGATGCCCATCGTCATCCGCATCCCTTATGGCGGCGGCATCGGCGGCGTCGAGCACCACAGCGATTCATCAGAGGCCTACATCGCGCACACTCCGGGCATCCACGTGATCACCCCGGCCACGGTCCAGGACGCCTACTGGCTGCTGCGCAGCGCGATCGCGTCACCGGACCCGGTGGTCTTCTTCGAACCCAAGCGGCTGTACTGGTCCAAGGCGCAGCTCACCCTTCCGGTCACCACCGGCCCGATCGGCACCGCCGCGATCCGCCGCACCGGCCGCGACCTCACCCTCATCGCCTACGGCCAGACCGTACCGGTCGCGCTGGAGACCGCCGAGCACGCCGCCGAACTCGGATACGACCTCGAAGTCCTGGACCTGCGCAGCCTGGTGCCCTTCGACGACGCCACCGTGCTGGCCAGCGTCGAGCGCACCGGCCGCGCCATCGTGATCCACGAGGCCGCCGGGTTCGCCGGATTCGGCGCCGAGATCGCCGCACGGATATCAGAGCGCTGTTTCTACCGGCTCGAAGCCCCGGTACTTCGGGTCACCGGACTCGACATCCCCTATCCGCCACCGAAGCTCGAACACTGGCACCTGCCGAGCGTCGACCGCGTACTGGACGCCGTGGAACACGCCATGACCGCCTAAGAGAGTGCTCAGGTAGGACTGCCGGATCAGGGCGCGGGCCCGGCCTTCGCCTGGCTGCGTTGTCCTCTGAATCCGGCCGGCTACGCCCGGGACCGCGCCTCGCTGACCGGGTCGAGCCGGCGGATCGGCGCGTCCGGGGCCACCCCGAAGACGACCTCGAACGCTTCGGCCGCGAGGATCCCCTCCGGCGAATCGGCGAAGATCGGCTCGGACAGGCAGTACTGCTGACCGGGCCGGTCCTCGACCTCCAAGCGCACCTGCGGCACGTGCGCGTTCTCGCCCGGCCCCGGTCCCCGGCCGCTGGCCGCGAGAATTCCCTCGATCCTGGTCGATGCCAGGTAACGCGCGCCCGCGGCGTCCTCTCCCGCCGCTTCGGTATCCCAGATGCGCAGCAGTAGTCTGCGAAGCTCCGCACCGTTGTGCAGGTTCGCGTAGCGCATGCCGTCGAGCGGCCGTGCCACCTGCCACTTCGACTCGAACTGGAGCTGCGCGAACTGGCCGAGCGAGGCGTCGTTGCCGATCTCCAGATGCTTCACCCGCGAGGTACGCCGCTGGTAGGGCAAGAAGGCGACCATGATCCGGTCGTCCACCTGATGCACACTGCACTCCGGCAGCCGGTCATAGAGCCGTACTTCGAGCCGGTCCGCGGTCACCCCGTCCATCGTGGTCTTGTGCGCCAGCCGCCGCAGCTCCCTGATGTTCTCCTCGATCCTGGTGTCGAACGCCGGATCCTGGATCTCGGTGGCCCGGTCCTGCGCCACCTGAGTGGTCGGGGCCAGCAGCAGCACCTGTACCTTCACCCCGCGCGCCAGCGCCTGCTCCATGGTGCGGATCAGCGGCGCGCCACCCTCGGCGATCAGCGTGGAACTGGTGTCCAGGATCCGGATGACCTGCTGCGAGTCGCCGATCAGCTCAACCAGGGTGCGAGTCGGCAGCGAGTCGTACTCGCGCGGCCGGTCCGTCGGCGTGGACACATCCGCTTCTGGCCGCAACAGGTGGAAACCGGCGTCGGGACGGCGCGCGTACTTGGCGTAGAACTCGCGGTCCAGCACCCGCGCCATCGGATCATCCGAGGCGATCGCCCCCGGCTGGAACACAGTGCTCTGATCGCCGAACCGGATGCGCAGCGCCGGATTGGCGTGGATCGCCGCGTCGATCCGCTTGCTGATCAGATAGGTGGCGTTGTCGATGTGCACGAACCGCACCAGCAGGTCCCTGTTCGCCTGCTCGTCCACCACCAGCACCGGAAGCAACTGCGGGATCGGGGCCGCATCCGCCCAGAGCGCCTCGAACTGGTCCAGCGCCTCCCGGCCCAACTGCGACTGGTCGGTGATCTCCAACTGCGTGGACTGATTCGACAGGGCGTGCGGCGGCAGGAAGGCGAACAGCGCGCGATCGTCCCAGCCGTACAGCGCGAACGGCGCGGCCACGGTGTACAGCCGCAGCTCGAACCGGCCGTGCGGCAGGCCGTTGCCGACCGCCAGGATCGCCGCCTCCAGCAGCCGGAAGTCCGCGATGTTCGCCTGAATCCGGTCGTTGATCCACAGTCCGGGCATGGTCTGGCGCAGCTGGAACTCGCGCAGCGCCGAGGCGTCGGTGTTCGGGCTCATCAGTAGGACCCTGATGTCCGTGCCCTGGATCGCGGCATCCCGCAGCGCCCTGATGGCGCCGTCGTGATCGTTGCCGAACAGCCCGGAGAAGGTGTCCAGAATTCTGATCTGCTTGCGCGCCTCGCCGACCCGGCGCAGGAACCAGCCGTAGTCGAGCCGCGGATGCTGACGGATCTGCTGGGCCGTGGCCTGCCGCACGATCGGCTCGATGAGGAAGAGCACGATCATGCCGCCGATCAGGTCCCCGGCGGAGTTGAGCAGGAAGTTCGGCCAGAAACCGCTGTGGAAGCCGGTGCTCCACGAGGTGACCGCGAGCGCCAGCACCAGCGAGCCGAGCAGCAGGAAGGCGAACACGTTGGGCCGCCGCGTCCACAGCTCCCGCAGCCGCGCCGCGGGACGCCTCCGGCGCCGCACGGGTAGCCGCGGCGGCTCGGGCTGCTGCGGCGGTTGCGACTGCTGCGGCGCCGCCAAACCATCGCTCTGGGACGCCTCAGACACCGCCAACGCGCGCCTCCCCAGTATCCGTTCGCGATCGCCCCCTGATGTGCCATCAGCCCCGGTGTAACTTGACGACGCCTTGTCAGGATGGCACAGCCGCGCAGCATTGTGCGACCGGAACCGGAAGGAAGACAGGGCGAAACCCTGCCCTTGATCAGTCCACTGTGGACGCCGTGATCTCCGGGAAAGCGGCGTCCGCACCGTCGCCGTCCCGGCACGGTCGACTCAGCAGCTTGCGATCGTCGCTGGTGAGGCAGCGGCCGGTGGCCAGCTCGAACTCCCAGCCGTGCAGCTGACACGTCAGCACGCCGTCGCGCACCGTGCCGAAGCGCACCAGATCGGCCTTCAGGTGCGGGCAGTGCCGCTGCACCACGTAGCCGTCGACGCGCGCGTAATCCTCGACCCCCGACGATTCGGCGTAGTAGCCCTCGACGTAGGTCATCCGCTCCACGGAGAGGCACTTGAAGAACGTGTACACGTACTCGTTGTAAGGGCCCTTACGTGAAGCTTCGAACCGGCAGGAGAGGAACAGCTCGTTCACCCAGTCCTGCTCGCGGTGACGCACCAGTTCCTCGATCAGCGGCCGGGCGACCCGGAAGCGGTAGCGCACCTCCTCTTCCGCGTACAGATCGATCCGCCGGTCCAGGAAGTCGAAGAGGATCAGCTCGTCCGCGCCGCCATCGACCGCCGCCACCTCCAGCAGGATTCGGCCGTTGAGCCCGGCGCAGGTCTGGTCCGCGGTCGCGATCAGCGGCTCCACCCACTCCTTGAGCTGCCCGACCAGATCCGAGCGGTCCGCCGGAAGCGCCGCCTTGATCTCGTCGATGACCGGCTGCACCTTCTCCTTG
>DASUAR010000100.1:0-5623 GCA_035763685.1 Actinocrinis sp.
CTGCTCCGTTGCTGGTTGTGGCGCCGGACCGGTGCCCCGGCGGGTCTCGCCGGTGTGCCCCCTTGCCGCGCGTCCGTGGTTTGTACTGTCAGGTAGCTGGTGTCGCGACCATACACGGTGGCCAGGCCGACCGACCACACAACCACAGTGCGTGTGGCCGGTCCGTCTGACATGTGTCTTATGCGCCCGTTAGGCACCCGCCTGTTCCACGACGGCTGCCCACAGACCGAGCAGTTCGTCAGCCGATTCGGGATCCGGCCCCTCGGCCCACAGGTGCGTTACGGCCTCGGCCGGATCGGGTAGCACGAGCGTCCAGCGGCCGTCGGATTCGACGATGCGTACGCCGTCGGTCGTGTCGAGAACGCGATCCTGCGCGGCCTCGACAACCGTGCGCATCACCATGCCCTTAGCGGCCCACGGCGTCGGTACGTCCATCCGGCGCACGTACGCGCGCGGGATCCGGGAGTCCGCCTGAGACAGCGTCAAATGCGTGCGCGCTAGCAAACCGAGCAGCCGCGTGAACGCGGCGATGCCGTCCAAGGAGGCGTGGAACTCCGGGATGACGAATCCGCCGCGTCCATCGCCGCCGAAGATCACGCCCTTTTGCGCGGCGACGCGGGTCAACTCGTCCGGCGCGGTGGAGACCCATTCGACGCCGACCTTGTGGAAGCCGGTGACTTTTTCAGCCACGCGCGTTGTCGTCACAGGCAGCGCGATGGTGCCTCCGACGCGCTCCGCCGCCACCAGGTCCATGAGGACCAACAGCGCGCGCTCGTCGTCGATGCGTGCTCCGGTCTCGTCCACGAGCCAGATCCGCTCGCCGACCGGATCGAACCGGACGCCGACCGAGGCACGGGAGGAGGACACCAGCTCGCCGAGCCGGCGCAGCGCCGCGGCCTGCTCGGCGGGCGACTCGGTCGGGTGTGCCTCGTCCATGCCGAGGTTGACGGTGAACGCGTCGACCCCGATCCGGCCCAGCAGCGCCGGCAGGACCAGTCCCGCGGAACCGCCGCCGGAGTCGACGACGATCTTCATCCCGGACTCCGGAACCCCGGACACGTCGACCCGGCTGAGCAGCTCCTGCACGTAACTTTCAAAGATCCGGGACGGGGTGGCCAAGTCGCCGATCTCGCCGGGGAAGGCGCGGCGGAACTCGGCGCGCGAGTAGACGCGGTCGAGTTTGCGCTGTGCGGCCGGCGAGAGATCGGCTCCGGTCGAGTCGAGGAATTGAATCTCGACCGAGTCGGGCACTCCGGGAGTGGTACGGATCGCGACTCCACCGACCGTGCCTCGCGCGGTCTGGAGTCGCGCCACGGGCATCGGCACGCACTCAAGGTCGCGCACGTTAAGCGCGCTCGATGTGAGCGCCGCGATAACTGCTCGCTTAAGGGCACGCGCGGCACGCGACCCGTCGCGCGCCGCAGTAACTGTCGCGCCCTTTTTCAAAGTGGTCGCATAAGCGCTTGCCAGGCGTACCGCGAGTTCCGGGGTGATTTCGACGTTGACCACGCCGCTCACCCCGCGCGGCCCGAAAAGCGAACGCTGGCTGCGCTGCTCCCAGATGACGTCGGTGTTCACCACCGCGCCGGCCTCGACCGTCTTGAAGGGGTAAATGCGCACGCCCGCGGCGAGGATCGACTCCTCTTCGATCAGGCATTCGTCGCCGACGACGACGCCGTCCTCGATCCGGGCCGCGCGCATCACGTCGGTGTTCTTGCCGATGACGCAGCCGCGCAGGTTGGCCTGCGGCCCGATGTAGACGTTGCCGTGGATGACGGCCCGGTGCAGGAACGCACCGGTCTTGACCACGACGTTGGAGCCGATGACGGTGTGCTCGCGGATTTCCACGCCGGCCTCGATCTTCGAGTAATCGCCGACATAGCACGGACCCTTGAGTATCGCGGCCGGATCGATCTCGGCGCCTTCGGCCACCCACACCCCGGGCGCGGTCTCGAAACCGTCGATGTCGGTCTCGACCTTCCCGGTGAGCACGTCAGCCTGGGCCTTGATGTACGACTCGTGAGTGCCGACGTCCTCCCAGTAGCCCTCGGCCACGTAGCCGTAGATCGGCTTGCCCTCGGCCAGCAGCCGCGGAAAGACGTCGCCGGACCAGTCCACCTGCTCGCCGGGTGCGATATAGCTGAGGACCTCGGGTTCCATCACGTAGATGCCGGTGTTGACCGTGTCCGAGAAGACCTGGCCCCAGGTCGGCTTTTCCAGGAACCGCTCGACCCGGCCGTCCTCGGCGGTGATGGTGATGCCGAATTCCAGCGGGTCGGGCACGCGGGTCAGACACACCGTCACCAGCGCGCCCTTCTTGCGGTGGTACTCGATCAGCGCGGTGAGGTCGATGTCGGTGAGCGCGTCCCCGGAGATGACCAGGAAGCTGTCGCCGTCCAGCTGCACCTCGGCGTTCTTCACCGAGCCCGCGGTGCCGAGCGGGGTGTCCTCGTTGGCGTAGTACAGGCTCATGCCGAGCTCTTCGCCATCGCCGAAGTAGTTGCGCACCAGCGAGGCGAGGAACTGCACGGTGACGACGGTCTCGGTCAGCCCGTGCCGCTTGAGCAGCCGCAGCACATGCTCCATGATCGGGCGGTTCACCACGGGGAGCAGCGGCTTGGGCATCGACGAGGTCATCGGTCGCAGCCGGGTCCCCTCTCCCCCGGCCATCACGACGGCTTTCATGATCCGCTGGATCCTCTTTCCGGATGTCAAGGCGCGCGAAAAAGCGCGCGCGGTCGCCCCCGTCGCCCTCTCCCCTCCCCCGTTCGATCTCCCTTAATCAGCGAAGCGGCGCGAAGGGGCAGAAGTAGTCAAGATCACGTGAAGGGCGGCTAGAGGGCGGCTGGCGGCCGGTTGAACGGCGTCAGAAGGACCCGTTCAACTGGCGCGGTCGCCAGGCGAGACAAGCCTGCGCACCTGCACGACGTAGAGTCCCGCGGCCAGGTAGTACAGCGCGGTTCCCCAGATCGCGAAGGCCCAGCCGATCTCGCCCGCCGTGTCGTGCAGCCAACCCGTCCCGTCGCCGAGCAGCAGCAACGGAAAGGCGTAGAGCAGGTTGAAAGTGGCGGCCTTGCCGAGGAAATGCACCGGCGGCGGCCCGAAGCCGTGCCGCTTGAGCACCGCGAGCGGAACGGCCATCAGGACGTCGCGGCCGACCAGGATCACCGCGAGCCACACCGGAATGATCTGGCGGGCGGCGAGCCCGGCCAGGGTGGCCAGGATGTAGAGCCGGTCGGCCGCCGGGTCGAGCAGCTGACCGATCCGGCTGACCTGCCCGAAGGCGCGGGCGATCTTTCCGTCGAGGTAATCGGTGGCGCCGCTGACCGCGAGCAGCAGGATCGCCCAGCCGTCGTAATGCGGCCCGTGGAAAACCGGTTGCAGGATCAACCACAGGAACAGCGGCACGCCGAGCAGTCGCAGCAGGCTGAGCGCGTTGGGAATGGTCCAGACCTGATCGCCCGGCGTCGGCTCCGTCATGGCAGCGAAGTCTACGGGTTGCCGCACGTCGCGGGTGCGTGCGGCCGGGGCGCGGCGAGCGACCCGGTGATCCGCTGACCGGACCTGCCGAATGCCAAGGGCGGGCAAAGCTTGTGCCAAAGCCCGCGCCGCGGGCTTCCGGCCGACAACGGCGGGCCGTAGCGTTGAATGCGAACCGGCCAGCAGATGACACGTCCATCGGCGGTCGCGAGCACAGAGCACAGCCGTCCGCGCGTCCACGCTTCTCCCCCCTTGGCGTGGCCCCGCGGGCGGCTGTCGTCCTTTTCCGGGTGCCGGATTTCCGCCGCGCCCGGTATGGAAGAGTATTCGCTCATGGACTCAGCGAAGACGGCGGCCGGGGCGCCCGGGGCGGATGCAATTGCGGCCAACGGAACCGATCAGCTTTCGGCAGCGGCGGCGGCGAACCCGACAGGCCGGCAATTCTCGCTGACCGGCGGCGGATATCGCGCCGTGGTCACCGAGGTCGGCGCCGGTCTGCGCGAACTGGAATTCCTCGGCGGCAACGAGGCGCGGCCGCTGGTCCACGGATTCGCCGCGCACGAGCCGGCGCAGGGCGGCGCGGGCCAGCTGCTCGCGCCCTGGCCGAACCGGGTGGCGAACGGGCGCTACCGCTTCGACGGGGAGCAGCGGCAGCTCGATCTGAGCGAACCGACGCGCGGCAACGCGATCCACGGGCTGGTGCGGTGGGCGGCGTGGCGAGTTGAGGACCAGTCAGCCGAGCGCATCGTGCTCAGCCACCGGCTATACCCCCATCCGGGTTACCCGCACATTCTCGACCTCACGGCGACTTACGCCCTGTCGGACACAGGGCTCGAAGTCGAGGTGACGGCCCGGAACATCGGCGAAAACGCTGCGCCGTACGGCTATGCCGCGCATCCGTATCTGCTGCCGGGCGTCGCGGCGCAAGCGGGCGCCGCCGACCAGTGGACGCTGCACGTGCCCGCGCAGCACTGGGTCCAGGTCGACGAGCGGATGAACCCGGTCGGGCTGGCGGACGTTGATGGAAGCGGATACGACTTCCGCGCCCCGCGGCAGCTCGGCCAAAGCGAGCTGGATACCGCTTTCGGCGGCCTGCAAAGGGAATTGGACGGCATCGGCAGGGTGCGGCTGAGCGAGCCCGGCGGAGGGGCCGTCACCCTGTGGATGGACCGTGGTTTGGAATGGATCCAGGTATTCACCGCGGACCCGCTCGACGGGGAAAGACACCGCGCCGCGGTGGCCGTGGAACCGATGTCCTGCCCGCCGGACGCATTCAACAGCGGCACGGATCTGATCCGCTTGGAATCGGGTGTGGCGGTTGGCCACCGGTGGGGAATTCACGCGGGTTGAGGTGCATCCGCATGTGCACGCCGAACCGGAACTGACGGGGCGTCAGGGTAACAACTCGCAGGCCGTCTCGTCCAGTGCCTTGATCTCATGCTCGCTGATATCAGTGTTTTTTCTGACTATGGTTCCTGGCTGCTCCATTCGGGTTTATCATGGCCTGGAGAGTGAGCGACGGCGCTGCCCCGTGCTCTCCCCCGCACCGCACGGACGGGGCATCGGAGCAGCTAGGGGCGCGCGGGGCGATGGTCGCGTACATCGTCAAAGCTCTGCGACAACGCCGTCCGGAGTAGCGCATCAGGATGCGAAGGGGTCAGTAATGAGTACAGCGACTAAGAAATCAAGCCTGTTACCGGTCTCGGGCGGCCGGTCGGCGCGCCGCGCCAGGGCGGTGGCGGAGGCGGAGCAGGTACGGGCGGCCGAGTCGTCCTACCGGCCGGCCAGCGGATACCTCTCCTGGCTGTTGACACGGGCGAACCGGGAGCTCGGCCGGCAGATCGACCGAGTGCTCGACGAGGTCGACCTCACCGAGGCGCAGTACGGGGTGCTGCAGGCCCTCATCCACCTCAAGAGCGCGTCGTCGGCGACCCTGGCCCGCTCGGTGCAGGTGACCCCGCAGGCCATGGTCGGCCTGGTCGCGGCGCTGGAGCGCAAGGGTTACATCGCGCGCACGTCGCACCCGGGCGCCGGACGGGTCATCACCACCACGGTGACCCCGATGGGCCAGGAGGCGTTCGACACGGCCAAGCGCCGGATCCGCAGCCTGGAGCGCAACGTGCGCAAGACGCTGACCGACGAC
>DASUAR010000101.1:0-15189 GCA_035763685.1 Actinocrinis sp.
ACCGGGGAGGCCCAGTTCGCGTCGTTGTAGGTGTTGCAGCGGTTGGCCGAGTTCGGCTGGTCGACCGTGCAGGGCAGGTAGTTGAACCCGTTGGCCGACTCGGTGTTGCCGACCAGCGTGTTCAGGTGGCTGAGCAGCGAGGTGTAGGCCGAATCAGCCCACTGAGCCTCGCTGGTGTTGCCGATCCGGGTGGCGATGTACTTGTACGCGGCGAGGCCTTGCAGCGCCGAGTAGTCGTCGAACAGCCAGCGGCCCGAGGAGTCGTTGTCGAAACTCGTCGACAGCACGCCGTCGGAGGCCAGTTGCCCGGTGTAGATCGAGTGCATGATCGTGTACAGGCTCGGACCCCACTGGCTGGAGCCGCCGGAATCGTCGTGGAAGTACTGGCTCACGAACCCGGTGTCGTTGGTCTTGGCCAGGTAGTAAGCCCACGAACTCGGGGTCTTCCAGTCGCCGTCGTAGTACCAGTTGGCGCCGTGCTCGTCGAAGTTCGGGTTCTGCGATATGCGCGCGGTGAGCAGCAGGTTCTGCGCGTCGTGGTAGTCGCCGGTCTCAAGGCGCGCATTCAGCTCGCCGGGCACGTCGTGGTTGAGCAGCCACGCGTAGTTGTCCGCGGCGGAGAACTGGGCCTCGCCGACCTGCATCATCAGGCTGTAGACCGTGCCGGCCTTGTAGGCGTTGCTCAACGCGGTGCCGGGGTTCGACAGGTTGCCGGTGTTGGGCAGGCCCAGGTTCGGCAGCGAGAAGGACGCGGTCTCGCCGATGCGCCCGTTCCAGTAGGCGGCCATCTGGCTGTCCGCCGCGTCGAAGCCGGGCGCGTTGGAGGACAGCGCCGAGCCGGTCGGCAGTGCGGAGCCGCTGCCGAAGTTGTCCACCGCGACGAGGTAGTCGTGGTTGTTGGTCGCGCCGGGCTGCACGGTGTTGAGCGAGCTGCTGGTCAGCCGGATCAGATTCGTCCCGGAGCCGCCCGGGTCGATGGTGACCGCCGAGCCGCCGTTGTTGGTCACCGAAACCCGGGCGTAGACCACGCCGACCGGATGGCCGTTGATGGTGACCTTGTCCTCGAACTCCTTGATCGACACCGCGGTGCTGCCGGAGCTGAACGAGGTGGTCATCGCGGGCAGGTAGCCGCTCTCCTCGGTCCACTGCACGGACTGCGCCGGCCGGTTGCCGTTCAGGTTGTAGATGCTGAACGAGTACATCGCGCCGCAGATCGTGGTGCCGTTCGCGTTGTAGGTGGTGGGTACGCCGCGCGCGAAGAAGGACCCTGACAGGTACTCGAAGACCGGCCAGTAGTTCCCGTCCCAGCCGAGTGCGGTCTCGTTGAAGAAACCCTGACCGTATGGGTCGGTCGGGGTCGGGAAGTTCGTGCCGTACGCGTTGGGCAGGCTGGAGTCACCGCACGCGTTGGGTGCCACAGCCGGGATGCCGAGCAGGGTTCCGCCGCCGCCGGAGGCGTTGATCACCCAGGTGAACGCGGCGGTTCCGGACGCGCCGGTGCCGTCGGTCGCGGTGACCACGACATTGGAGGTTCCAGCGCTCGACGCGGTCCCGGAGATCCTGCCGGAGGAGCTGATCGAAAGTCCGGCGGGCAGGCCCGAGGCGGTGTAGGTCAGTGTCTGGCCGGAGGCCGAGTCACTGGCGCTGATCTGGAGCGAGACCGCGGTGCCCACCGTCGTGGTCTGCGTCCCGGGATTCGAGACGGAGACGGTGTTTCCGCCGGTGCCGCCGCTGCTGTACGCGGGCAGCTGCCACACGCGGGTACTCGCGCTCGAACACGGCAACTGCACGAGCACCGTGTCGTTCGCGGTGCTGTCGCCGCTGGGCACGACGCACTTGCCGGAGTGCACCGCCTGCAGTTCGAAGACGTTGCTGCCGGACGCGGGGACCAGGGTGAACTCCTGGTTGGTCTGCCCGTTGCAGGTCCACTGGATGACCTGGGCATTGTCAGCGGTCGAACGCCCGGAGATGTCCATGCACAGCGACGATGACGCGTTCTTCACGGTGTACGAGGTGCTGGTGCTGGAGATCGGGGCGAACGTCCAGTTCTGATTCGTCCCGCCGTTGCAGGACCACTGGATCAGCTGGGTGCCGGTCGTCGTCGAGGAGTTCGGGTCGTCGAGGCAGGCGCCGCTGCCCTGGTTGACCGCGGTCGAGTTGAAGGCGACCGAGGCCGCCGCCGGGGCCGCCCCGGTGATCGCGCTAAGGCCGGCGGCGAACAGCGCCGCGACCGCCAAGGCCGCGACCCGCCGGTGTCTAAGAGGTTTGATACGAGGTCTTACACGCATGGGCTACCGCTCCCACTGCTGCGAAGGGATGGATCGGTGCCCAGATGTCGCGGGAACCGTAGAGCCGCCGCGGGATCGTGTCAACTGTGCTTCAGACTCAACCGGGGTTGGATTCCGACGCCGTGTCAACCATGCGTCAACGCCACGTGCAACTTTCCGCGATCCGCACCGCTGCCCACACGGCGGATGCGCCTCGTCTTGACGCTCGACCACCACCGTCGTACTGTCCAGCCGATCGACCCGGGGCTCAGCTACTTCCCACGGGTCAGGATGCTGATGGCAAAGGGGCGCGCAGTCCCGTTCTGCGCGCGGGCACCCCACGAATACAGCGGGAGCGCGTGGTTCACGTCCACGCGAACCCGGACCGCATGCCCGTAGACCCCAGGCCGCCTGGCGAAAGCCCACCCAAGCCGAGGCGCGCCGCCATCCGGAGGAGCGTCATGATCCACCAGTTGCTTCGGCACAAGCGCGCACTGCTGCTCGCGCCGCTCGCGCCGATAGCCGCGACCCTCGTCGTCGCCACCGACACCTCGGCCAGCGCCGCGAGCGGGTGTCAGGCCACGTATTCGATCACCAGTCAATGGAACGTCGGCTTCGGGGCGAGCGTCTCGATCACCAACCTCGGCAGCCCGGTCAGTTCCTGGAAGGCGGCCTGGACCTTCCCGGGCAACCAGCAGGTCACCCAGCTGTGGAACGGCACCGTGAGCCAGTCCGGCCAGTCGGTGACCGTCACCAACGCGTCCTACAACGGCTCGGTCGGCACGAATGCCTCGGTCAGCTTCGGCTTCAACGGCTCGTATTCGGGCACGAACTCGGCCCCGACCGCGATCAGCTTCAACGGCGTGACGTGCACCGGCACGGTCACGCCTGGCTCACCGAGCCCGACGCCCACGCACTCGACGTCACCTTCGCCCTCCCCAAGCGCCACGCCGAGCGGCGGTGGCGGCGGTAACGGCACGCCCTGTCACGCGAGTACGTGTGTGCAGTACAACGGCGGTAGCAACGGTGTGATCACGCAGAGCCCGAAGGTGTACCTGGTGTTCTACGGCTCGCAGTGGGGCAGCTCCGGCGGCTCGACCCAGACCCAGAACGAGGGCTTCTTCAAGGGCCTGGGCACCGGCGGGGAGCGCTGGTCGAACGTGCTGACCCAGTACTGCAACGCGGTGCCCGCGGGCACCCAGACCTGCCCGGCCGGCGCGGCGCACATCCCCTACCCCAGCAGCAGCGTGTTCGGCGGCACCTGGATCGACACCTCCCAGCCCGCGCCCGCCGCCCCCGGAGACGACCTGATCACCGAGGCCCGCTCCGCGGCCGGGCACTTCGGGGTGAGCGGGGCGTTGTCGCGCTCCATCTTCATCATCTTCTCCCCGGCCGGCACCAGCGCCGGCGGCGGCTACTCCTGGCACACCACCACCTCCGACGGCTACAACGTGATCAACGCCGCCTACGGGGAACAGAACACCATCGTCACCTCGCACGAATACGCCGAGACCATGACGGACGTCAACGCCGGCTGGACTACCGCGGACAAGACCGCCGAAGTCGCCGACCTCTGCGGCCCCGACGGCAACCTCAACCTGACCACCGGTTCCTTCCCGGTCACCTCCATCTGGTCCAACCAGGACAGCGGCTGCGCCATCGCCGACTGACGCGCACGGCCGACGCGGCCGCGCCGCCGAAACGCGCACCGCTGACAAAGCCGTGGCCCCGCACCGTTTCCGGTACGGGGCCACGAGCCGAGCCCGGAAGCGACAGGAGCCGTGCGCGGGGCCGGCGGCGGGTCAGCCGGAGAACTGCGCCGACTTGGCGGCGTAGAACTCAAGACAGGCCTCGTACTCGGGCAGCACGCCGGCCGCGCGCATGTCGGCGAGCGAGGGGGCGGCCGCATCACGGGCGGACAGCTGCGGGGTCTCGGTCGGCCACTCGATCGCGAGCTGCGGGTCGAGCGGGTGGATCGAGAACTCCCGCTCGGGATTGAACGTCGCCGAGCAGCCGTAGACCAGCGTCGCGTCATCGGTCAGCGCGCAGAAGCCGTGGCCGAGGCCCTCGGCGATGTACACGGCGCGCCGCTCCTCATCGTCCAGGCGGACGAATTCCCAGCGGCCGAAGGTCGGCGAGCCGAGGCGGATGTCCACGATCAGGTCGAGCACCGCGCCGCGCACACAGGTGACGTACTTGGCCTGGCTCGGCGGCACCTGCGCGAAGTGGATGCCGCGCACCACGTCCTTCGCGGAGATCGACATGTTGCCCTGGGCCAGGTCCAGCGGGTGGCCGACCGCCTCGGCGAGCTTGTCGTAGCGGTACCACTCCATGAACAGGCCGCGCGGATCGCCGTGCTGCTGCGGCAGGATCTCCCAGGCTCCGGGGACGGACAGCGGTGTGATCTTCATGCGGACCTCTGGCGTTCGGCTCTGATTCCGGGCTGACTCTGGCTGGCGTGTCTCTGGCTGGGTGGCGCTGGGTTCGGGCTGATTGCGGCCGGGTTCGGCTCCCGGTTTTCGCCGTCGCGTCGCACCCTACCCGGTGGTCGTTCCCTCGTGTGGCGGCCTATCGTGTGATCATGCCTCAGACGCCGCACCAGCTACCCGGCAAACCGGTCTCCGAGACGCGGATCTCGCTCAGCCGCGTCATGACCCAGCTCGACGTCAACCTGCTGGGCAATGTGCACGGCGGGGTGATGATGAAGCTGGTAGACGACGTCGCCGGGCTGGTGGCCACCCGGCACTCCGGCGGACCGGCGGTCACCGCGTTCGTCGACGAGATGGCCTTCCTCAATCCGGTGCACGTCGGCGACCTGCTGCACACGCACGCGCAGGTGAACTGGACCGGCAACACCTCGATGGAGATCGGCGTGCGCGTCGAGGCGGAGCGCTGGGACGCGGCTGGTGCCGAGGCGGCGCACGTCGCCAGCGCCTACCTGGTGTTCGTCGCGATCGACGCGGACGGCAAGCCGCGTCCGACCCCGCCGCTGCTGCTGGAGACCCAGGAGGAGGAGCGGCGCAACCACGAGGCCGGCATCCGGCGCACGCACCGGCTCGCCCGGCGCGCCGCGATCCTCGCCTCCCGCGAGGCACCCTGACCGCATCGCCGCCGACCGGATCCGCCTGAGCGCGAGCAGGCGCTGATCACGCGGTCCGAACCGGCGATCCGGCTTCGGTAGAGTGCAGGCCCAATGAACGCCAACGCGACGATAGAACCGGAGCCTGCCCGTCAGGCGCCCGCCGCACCAGGCCGCACGTGGCCCTCGGTCTCCGTGATCATGGTGGTACTCAACGAGGAACGACACCTCGCCTCAGCAGTACGGCACATCCTCGGGCAGAACTATCCCGGCGAGCTCGAAATCCTCATCGCGCTCGGCCCGTCCCGGGACCGAACCGACCAGATCGCCGCCGAACTCTCGGCCGCCGAGCCGCGCGTGCGCACCGTGCCGAATCCGACCGGCCGTACCCCGAGCGGGCTTAACGCCGCCATCGCCGCCTCACGCAACGAGATCGTCGTGCGCGTGGATGGACACGGTCTGCTGACTCCCGGCTATATCGAGACCGCGGTCCGGCTGCTGGAGGAGACCGGCGCGCAGAACGTCGGCGGCGTCATGCACGCCGAGGGGGAGACGTCGTTCGAGCGCGCCGTCGCACTGGCGATGACCTCGAAGCTGGGGGTGGGCAACGCGAAATTCCACACCGGCGGCGAGGCCGGACCCGCTGACACGGTGTACCTCGGCGTGTTCCGTCGTGCGGTCCTCGACAAGCTCGGCGGCTATCACGAGGCGTTCATCCGCGCGCAGGACTGGGAACTGAATCACCGGTTGCGGCAGAGCGGCGGACTGGTCTACTTCTCGCCCGAGATGCGCGTCACGTACCGTCCCCGCCCGACTCTCAGGGCCCTGGCGGACCAGTACCGGCAGTATGGCCGCTGGCGCCGCGTTGTCATGCGTACGCATGAGGGCACTGCGAGCGTGCGGTACCTCGCCCCGCCGATCGCAGTCATCGCCGTCGCGCTGGGCACGGCGCTCGGCATCGCGGGTCTCGCCGCAGGCTTGCCCGTCCTGGCGATCGGGTTCGCCGCGCCCGTCGGCTATGCGCTACTGATCACGCTCGGCGCGCTCCTCGAATCGCGTGGCCAGGTAGGCGCGGTGCGCGCGCGGCTGCCGCTTGTGCTCGCGACCATGCACCTCAACTGGGGCTGGGGCTTCCTGACCTCGCCGCGTTCGCTGTACGAATCGACGCGGCGTTAGCTGGGGCGCTCAGTTGCCGTAGGTGAGGTCGGAGCACGGGTCCGAATCGGCGCGGCGGATGTTGTCGGTGATGCCGCTCGGAATCGGGGTCGGCGTGCCGGAGTTGGACACCGCGGCCGGCGCGGACGACGTGGAACTGCTGCCGCTCAACGACTCCAGCTGCATCCGCTCGCTCGCCGCGCTCGGACCCGGAGTCGCCGAGATCGATGGCACCGCTCCGGACGGGCCTGAGCCGGTGCTCGTTCCGGTCGCTGCGGTCGCGCCGGAGGCGTCCTGGCCCTCCAAGGTCCGATCTGCGCGCAGCAGCGACCACAACACATCGGTGTCCGGTTGGATCAGGTCAACGCGCGACCCGTCGTAGCGCCAGGGCGTCGTAACGAACTCCAGGTTGTACAGCGGCACCGACTTCAGTTCCGCGCCTAGCGATACCAGGGCGCTGACTGAGTCGAGCGTGCTGTCGACGGTCAGCGATTTCGTCGCCGAGTCCGCGAGCTGATAAAGCCGGACCGGGTTCTCCAGCGTCCCGGTGCTCAGCATCTTCTTCATCAACGCGGACAGGAACGCCTGCTGGCGCTTCATCCGGCCGATGTCGCTGTTGTCGCCGAAGCCCTCCCGGGCCCGCACGTACTCAACCGCCGCTTGCCCGGAGAGGGTCTGCATCCCCGCATTCAGGGTGACGCCGTACTGGTGCTCCAGGTAGGGGCTGTCCACGGTCGGCACGCACACCGGCACCCCGCCGACCGCGCTGCTCATCGCGGCGAAACCGGAGAAGTCGATCACCATCGTGTGGTCGATGCGGACACCGGTCATCGCCTCGACCGTGTTCTGCGTGCAGATCGGGTTGCCCGCGGCCAGATCCCCCTCGGAGAACGCGGAGTTGAACATCACATCGTTCTGCGCGGGTATCCAGCTACCACCGGCGTAACACGCCGGGATGTTCACTAGGGCGTCGCGCGGTATGGATACACCGACCGCGTGCTTACGGTCCCCGGAGACGTGCAGCAGGATCGTCGTGTCGGAGCGCGCGCCCTGCACCGCGACGCCGCCGCCGAGCGATTCGTTGCCGCCGGCCCGCGTGTCCGAGCCGATCAGCAGCAGGTTCATCGGAGCCTGCGCGGCCGGCGCGCCGGCCGCGGTGGTGGCCGGGGTCGCCACCGGCGGCCTGCTCTTGGACACGCCCACATCGCTGAACGTCTTGATATTGCCGTTCAGGTGTAGGTAGACGTACCCGAGCGCGCCGCTGATCGCGATGGCGAGCGCCGAAGCCACCACGACCGCCACCCGCAGTTCGCGCAACCGTCGCTGTCCCAGCTCTGCCATTGCCCCCACCCCTCTAGACCAGCCGGTGCGCAATGTAGAGACCACCGGGCCCGCCGCCTGGTTGCGCACCTGGCATGAATTTTCGCTGTGACTTTCGAAGGCGGCTACCTTTCGGCGGTTGCGGATGCCGAAGTGTTAACCGGTGAGCTTCGGTCAGCCCAGCGTGAACCGGCCGCCGACCCGCTCCATCTCGGCGATCCGGTCCAGCCGTTGCGGCGTGGCCCCGTGCACGAGAACTATCGAAGCACCATTCAGCAGCGGCCCGAACAGCCAGTCCAGCAGTTCCGCTCCGGTGAACCGGTCCTCGCGCACTTCGATGAGCACCCGCGCCGGGGCTTGGGCCGTCGCGGGGACGGCGGCTCGCTCGATCAACTCGCCATGCGTCACCGTCTCGCCGTTCAAGACCAGCGCGTCCATGTCCGGCCGCGGCGGATTGAACGAGACGAAGCGGTCGGCGAACGCGCGTACCTCTGCCGAATAGTCGCGGAAGCCGTCCGGTACGACGTCGAACGGCCGTCCGAGCGGCAGCAGCGAGAGGGCGAGCCGCTCGCCCGTGCACTCGCGCGCCGCCGCCAGCGCTGACTCATCCGGCCCGGCGACCACGGTGTGCGCTGACTTCGCCTCGCCCCACGGATCGACCACCGCTCCCGCGAACAGCGGGGCCACCAGCCACACCGCGGTCAGCCAGTGCGGCCGGGCGTTCACCGCGATCCGGTCGCCCGGCCCGGCCAGCAGATCGTCCTGCACCAGGTTCGCCGTCTTGGACAACCAGTTGCCGAACGTTGCGTACGACAGTTCGACACGCTCACCGGTCGTGTCATCGTGATAAGTCAGGAACGGCTGAGCCGCCTTCGCCGCGATAAGGCGCTGCCACACCGACGCAACGTCTCGTGCACCCGCGAGTCCGCGCTGGTCGCCACCGGAAGAGGGAATAGTCACGGAGTGAGCCTACGACCCAGGAGCTCACCCGAATCGTTCGGCGACGTGCCGCCGGACCCGCCCCGCCGAAGCTTCGCCGCCCCTCCCTCTAGGCTGTAAGCCCGTGACCCAGTCAGCAGCGCGCGCCTCCTCCGCACTGCCCGCTGCGATCCGCCGGCCGATACCGCGGCTCGCCCGGGCGCGCGCCGCGCTGCACGCATTCGTGGCCAGGGGACATTTCTGGGGCGTCGCGGGGGTCACCGCGGCCACCGCGCTGCTGCAAGGCGCCTTCGAGGTGCAGCAGTACCACCGGTTCCGGCTCGGCGGCTACGACCTGGTCATCTTCGACCAGGCCATCCGCAACTACGCGCACGGCCACCCGCCGGTCTCCATGTTCAAGAACGTGCACGACGCCGCGCAGGTCGCCCCGGACTACACCCAGCCGTTCTCCATCCTCGGCGATCACTTCTCGCCGATCCTGGCGCTGCTCGCCCCGCTGTACTGGATCTGGAACAACCCGCAGGTGCTGCTGCTGGCGCAGGCCGCGCTGTTCGCGCTCGCGGTGCCGAGCGTGTGGGCCTTCAGCCGCCGCGCGCTGCTGCGTATCGCGCCGCCGCGATCGGCCGCCATCGGCGCGTACCTCGTGTCCGCCGCCTTCGGGCTCTGCTGGCCGCTGCAAGAGGCGACCCAGGCCGGCTTTCACGAGGTCGCGTTCTTCGTACCGCTCAGTGCGCTGATGATCGAGCGATACCAGGCCAGGCGGCTCGGCCAAGCGGTCGGGTGCGCGGTGGCGTTGCTGTTCGTCAAGGAGGACATGGGGTACGTCGTGGCCGCCTTCGGGCTGCTACTGCTCGTCACCCGCCGCGTCAACGGCGACCCGCTGGAACGCGCCGAACGCCGCCGTTACCGCATCACAGGCGCCTGCCTCGGCGTCGGAGGCGTCGCCTTCGCGATGGTGGTGCTTCACCTATGGATCCCGGCCTTCGGCGGCCGCGTGGGCTTCTATTGGTATTACGGTCAGCTCGGCCCAGACATGCTCGGCGCGGTCAAGACCGTGCTCACCGACCCCGGGACCGCCTATCAGGTGGCGACCCAGCCCGAGGTGAAGATCAACACTCTCTACTTCCTGTTCTGGCCGTACCTCTACCTCAGCCTCGCCTCGCCGCTGTGCCTGCTCGCGGTGCCGCTGCTCGCCGAGCGGCTGTTCTCCGACAAGCCCGAGCACTGGACCCTCGACCAGCACTACAACGCCTTCCTCGCCGCGATCCTGATCATGGCGGCGGTCGACGGACTGATCCGAGTAGTGCGCGGACTCTCGCGCGTCCGGCCGCCGCGCCGCCTGGGCGCCATGCCCCGCTTCCGGCTTCTCGTCGGCGCGCGCCCATGGGTTGCCGTCGCCTGGCCCGCGCTCATCCTGCTATTCGCGGTAGTGATTACGCACACGTTCCCGATCCGCAGCGTGGTCAACGCGGATCAATGGACCTCGGACAGCCTCACCACGGCCGAGGCCGCGGCAACCGCGGTGATCCCGAGCGGCGTCTGCGTTGAAGCTGACGACGACATCGCCACGCATTTGAGCAGCCGGGATCAGGTGATTCTGCTCGATCAAGTGCCGCGCGGCTGTCCGTGGGTGGTGCTGCAGACGGCGGAGCCGTCATATCCACTCAATGACATCCTGTCGGCGGTCAGACGTGGCGATTGGCTGCGTGAGAACGGCTATCAGCTTGTGTTCGACCAGGCGAAGGTCTATGTGTATCACCAAGAGCCTGCATCTATCACCCAGAGTCACGGCACGGCTGCGTCTATCAAGAAGCTCGGACAGGAGAACGGGAACAGTGGCTGAAGCGATCCTCCTCGTTGGTGGCAAGGGGACCCGGCTACGGCCGCTGACCGTGTACACACCCAAGCCGATGCTTGAGGTTGCCGGGGTGCCGTTCCTCAGCCACCAACTGGTCCGGGCCAAGGCCGCCGGGATCGACCGGATCGTGTTCGCCACCGCGTACCGGCCCGAGGTGTTCGAGGCGTACTTCGGCGACGG
Organism: Actinocrinis sp.; assembly: GCA_035763685.1. GTDB lineage: Bacteria > Actinomycetota > Actinomycetes > Streptomycetales > Catenulisporaceae > Actinocrinis. The sequence goes on from DASUAR010000101.1 coordinate 10,799, forward strand.
CTCCGCCTTCGGGCTCGAACTCGACTACGTGACCGAGACCGAGCCGATGGGCACCGGCGGCGCGATCCGCAACGTGGCCGACCGGCTGCGCAGCGCTCCCGAAGACCCGGTGCTCATCTTCAACGGCGACATCCTCTCCGGCGTCGACCTGGTCGCGCTCGTCGACGCGCACCGCGCCCGGCAGGCCGATGTGACGCTGCATCTGACGTGCGTCGCCCGCGAGAAGCTGAGCGCGTTCGGCCTGGTGCCGACGGACCGCGACGGCTGGGTGACCGCGTTCCGGGAGAAGCCGCAGCGCGCCGAGGACATCGTCACCGATCAGATCAACGCCGGCTGCTACGTCTTCCGCCGCTCGATCATCGACGCGATCCCGGCCGACCGCCCCGTCTCGGTCGAGCGCGAGACCTTCCCCGGTCTGCTCGCGGCGGGCGCGAAGGTGCTCGGCGTAGTCGAGCAGTCCTACTGGCGCGACCTCGGCACGCCGGAGGCGTTCGTGCACGGCTCGGCCGACCTGGTGCTCGGCGCGATCCACTCCGCCGCGATCCCGGCCACGACGCGCGCCGATCTGGCCGACGCGCTCGTGCTCGCGGGCGCGCGCCTCGACTCCGACGTGAAGGTCGGCGGCGGCAGCACCATCGGCGCTCAGGCCCGCATCGCCTCCGGCGCGGAGGTCACCGGCTCGGTCGTCGGCGAGGGCGCGAACATCGAGGCCGGGGCCGTGGTACGTGACTCGATCGTCGGGCGCGGGGCGCGGGTCGGCGCGGGTACGGTGCTCGACGGGGTCGTCATCGGCGACGGCGCGCAGTTGGGCGCCCGCAACGAGCTGCGCGGCGGCGCTCGAGTCTGGTGCGACGCGGTCATCGGCGACGGAGCAGTACGCTTCTCCGCCGATGAGTCCTGAGCCCGACCAGGAAACAAAACCCTCGTACGCGGTCCCGCAGCCAAGGCAGGAAGCGCCGGATCCGCGGGCGATACCGGACGCCGTGACCACCGTGCTCTGCGACGTCGATCTTCCGCTCTCCCTTGGCGTGCTGCGCCGAGGACCCGGGGACCCGACGTACCGCATGGCGGCCGACGGAGCGATCTGGCGCGCCTGCCTGACACCGCACGGCTCCGGCTCGGTCCGCGTCCGGCGCAACGGCGACCAGGTGGAGATCGCGGCCTGGGGCGAGGGTGCGCGCTGGCTGGTGGATCAGGGCCCTGGGATGATCGGCGCCGGCGACGACCCCGGCGAGTTCGCGGGTCTGGTCGCCGGCCATCCGCTGCTCGCCGAAGCACATCGCCGGTTGGCGCGGCTGCGCCTGATCCGCACCGGGCTGGTCGTGCAGTCGTTGATTCCGGCCATCCTGGAGCAGCGGGTCACCACCAAGGAGGCGTTCCGAGCCTGGCGGCGCATCGTGGAACGACATGGCACGCCGGCCCCGGGCCCAGCCCCGCAGGAACTGCGCGTCCCACCGCCGCCGGAAGCCTGGGCACGGATCCCGTCCTGGGAGTGGCACAGGCACGGTGTCGACGGGCAACGATCGTCGACGATCATGCGCGCCGTGCGCGTCGCGAGTGGACTCGAACGCACCGGCGCGATGAGCGGCGACGAAGCGGTACGACGTCTCTGCACCATTCCGGGCATCGGGATCTGGACCGCGGCTGAGACGACCCAGCGTTCGCACGGGCACGCTGACGCGCTGTCAGTCGGCGATCTGCACCTTTCGAAGCACATCGGCTATGCGTTGACCGGCGAACGTGACGCTGACGACGCGCGCATGATCGAACTGCTCGAACCCTTCCGTCCACATCGTTACCGGGCCGCGCGGCTGATCCTGCTCACCGGCCCCGGCCAGCCGCGCCACACACCGCGCGCCGCCATTCAAGACCACCGCTGGCACTGAGCGCGGCAGCTGTCACTCACCTGGTAACCAAGAAGGCGTCCGCGGTCCGCGGCGGCCGATCGCGCGGCGGTTCCGCGGGATGTCCGACCGCAACGGCGCCCATCGGGTCCCAGCTTTCCGGCAGATCGAGCACCGAGCGCACCACCTCGCGGCAGAACATGGTCGAGGACACCCAGGCCGAGCCCAGCCCCTGCGCCGCTAGTGCGATCAGCAGATTCTCCACGCCCGCCCCGGTCGCGACCAGGAACATCTCGCGCTCGGCCGCATTGCGCCGCGCATCCGGGTACGTATGCGAACCCTCCATCTCCAGGCACGGCACGACCAGCACCGGCGCACCCCGCAGAACCTCGCCGCGCCGCACCCGCTTCGCGATCGACTGCTCACTGAAGCCGTCGCCGCGCAGATCCTGCACCCAGGCCGCGAGCATCGCATCGAGCAGCGCCTTACGCGCGCCCTCTGAGCGCACCTCGACGAAACGCCACGGTGTCGTGTGATGCGGCGCCGGCGCGGTGATCGCAGCCGCGACGGCCTGCCGGATCGCGTCAGGTGACACGTCGGCGTCCGTGAACGCCCGGATCGTGCGCCGATTCGCTACCGCAGACGCCCGCGCCTCCGCCGTCCCGAGCGAGAAAAGGTCCTCCTCGGCCGGGCGCAGCAGCACTCGCGCGCCAGATCCGGGCTCGTCGCCGACCAGATGTCCGAAGCCACGCACCACCGCGACCGGCACTGCGCCGAGCTTGCCCTTCACCAACTCGCCGGCCGAGGCCAACTCGTCTGCGAGTGCGGTAACTGTTACCGCGAGCGGATTGCCGTGACTGTCCTGGCGACCCCTGAGGTCCTCGATCGGCTCGACATAGGCCGCGCCGATCGCCTGATCTACGAGACCGTTGCGCCACACTCGCCCGAACGTGTCCGAGATGATGACGCCCACGGACACGCCTAGCTGCGTACGCACTGCATCCGCGATCTCACGCGCCGAACGATCCGGATCCTCGGGCAGGAGGAGCACCGTGCCCTTCGCCGTGTTCGACGCGTCAACGCCAGCGGCCGCCATCACCAGCCCTTGCCGGTTCTCGACAATCCGCAGCGGCCCGCGTCTCGCGACGACGCGCACGGTCTCCGCGTCGATCGCCGCCTCACGATCGGCCGCCGCGACGATGCGCCCCTCCGCCTTCGAGACGATCTTCGAGGTCACCACGAGGATGTCGCCGTTTCGCAGGCCGCCGGCCTCGGCCGCCGCCGTCGCGATCAAGGCGGCCAGGTCCGTCCCCGGCGCAACCTCGGGCAGCCCGGCGAGCCCGAAGACCGAGTAGCCGACCGGCACCTGACGTTCCGTCATGATCGCGACTCCGCCGCCAGATCCAGCGCGGCCTGCGCCATGGCCGCCGTCGCCTCGACATCCCGCATCAGCAGCGGCACCGCCCGGCAGCTGATCCCGGCCGCCTCGATCCGCTCCGCCTGCTTCGCGTCGCTCTCGTCGATCAGCCAGCCGTCCAGCAGATCCGGACCGTAGTACTCGGCGACCGCCGCCGCGCTGGTCTCCGCGACGCCCACCGCCGCGAGCACCTTGTCCGCCATTCCGCGCACCGGGGCCGATCCGATGATCGGAGAAAGCCCCACCACGGGAGCGGCGGTCGCGGCCAGCGCCTCGCGGATGCCCGGCACCGCCAGCACCGCCCCGATCGACACCACCGGATTCGACGGCGGGAACAGCACCACGTCCGCCTCAGCGATCGCCGCCAACACCCCCGGGGCCGGCTGCGCCTTCTCCGACCCCACGAAGACGATCGACTCGGCGTCCGGAGCGTGCATCCGTACCCAGTACTCCTGGAAGTGCACGGCCTGCCGCTTGCCTTCCTCGTCGCGCAGCACGACATGCGTCTCGGCGCGATCGTCCGTGGCAGGCAGCAACCGAACGCCGGGCTTCCACCGCGCGCACAGCGCCTCGGTCACCGCGGAAAGCGGATATCCGGCGTCGAGCATCTGAGTGCGCACCAGATGCGTCGCGATGTCGCGATCGCCGAGGGTGAACCAATCCGGCCCGACCCCGTACTCGGCCAGCTCGTCCGCGACCGAGAACGTCTCGCCCGCGCGCCCCCAGCCCTGGCCCTCGTGGATGCCGCCACCAAGGGTGTACATCACCGTGTCAAGGTCCGGGCACACCCGCAGCCCATGCAGAGTGATGTCATCCCCGACGTTCCCGATCACGGTGACGTTCGCGTCCGGCGCCGCCGCGAGCAGCCCGCGCAGGAAGCGCGCGCCGCCGACCCCACCGGCCAGAGCGGTGATCTTCATACCTGTGCTAGTCACGTCTGTGCTTGTCACGAAGGGAGCCTATCCGGACCGGCCCTTGTGCACCTTGCGCCTAGGCGGTGTTGGGGAATGTCTCAAGGGGCGAATCCGGTGATCGACTTCGCCTGGACGCACGGCCGAAACGCCCACAGACAACCGGTATGAGGACGCTCCGGCCGCACGCCCAGGCTCGTCGCGCAGTGAACCATCTGC
>DASUAR010000102.1:0-36719 GCA_035763685.1 Actinocrinis sp.
CGAAACGCCCACAGACAACCGGTATGAGGACGCTCCGGCCGCACGCCCAGGCTCGTCGCGCAGTGAACCATCTGCGCCTGGCGGCGCGTGGCGATTCGCCGTCACGATCCCCGACAAAGCGGCGGCCGGATCGTTGCCTTGGTACATTCCCCAACACCGCCTAGCGGTCGCGGCGCAGCAGGTCCACGGCGGGCAGTGTTCGCAGCTCCTTGATGAGCAGGGTCTCCCGGCGCAGCAGGGCCTGTTCCTTTTGCAGCCTGCTCGCGGTGTCCGGCGTGGCCAGCAGTCGCTGCTTGTCCCGCAGGTCGAGGACCATCGCCGCGGCGATCAGATAGGACAGCACGGTCGGGTCATCCGGCAATTCCGGGATGCTCCCCGTGCGCACGCCGCGCAGGCCCGCGAGCGCGCGCTGATAGCCGAGCAGCAGCGCCGTGCTCGACGTCTTGAGCGCCTCGGCCCGCGCGTCCGAGGCCTCCTCCAGGTACTCGACCTCGCCGACCAGATACACGCCGCTGGCGTCGACATCCAACAGCCGAAACCGCTGCACGCCGGTCGTCACCAGCGAATAGCGGCCGTCGTCATGCGCTTCGAGGGCTGAGATCCGGGCGGTGCAGCCGACGTCGTACACGCTCTCCACGGATTGCGCGCCGACCTCGCGGCCGTCCCGGATCGCCACCACCCCGAACTGCCGGGATTCGCCCTCGGGCAGCTCGCGCAGATCGGTCACCATCTTGCGGTAGCGCGGCTCGAAGATATGCAGCGGCAGCACCACGCCGGGAAAGAGCACCGATCCCAGGGGAAAGAGCGGCAGGGTGGTGGCCATGCGCCTAGCCTAGAGTGCTTAGCTGAACCTACGCAGGCGACACAACAGGCGACCCTAGTTACCCGGCAGCTACCGGGCCGCTGCCCGGCGGTCACTCGTGCGGGTCGGCTGATCGTCCGCAGGGCGGAATACCCGGCGACGGTCATGACCAGTGGAACTACACTGGAGCGGTGATCACTCGTATCGAGTTGCGGGGGATGGACCTGCTCGGGGGCTCCCTCGACCTGCGCACCCTGGTGCCGCGGGCCGAACTGGACGTCGAGACGGCCGTCGAAGCCGTGCGACCGATCTGTGAGGACGTGCGCGTGCGCGGCGAGGCCGCGCTGATCGAATACGGGGAGCGTTTCGACGGCGTCCGTCTCCAGTCGGTCCGGGTGGCCCGCGAGGCGATCGCGAACAGCCTGTCCACGCTGGACCCGCAGGTCCGCGCGGCGCTCGAGGAGTCGATCCGGCGGGCCCGCAAGGTGCACACCGACCAGAAGCGCCGCGACGTACGCACGCAGGTCGTTCCCGGCGGAGCGGTCACCGAGCGCTGGATCCCGATGGACCGGGTCGGCCTTTACGTGCCCGGCGGGCTGGCTGTGTACCCGTCCTCGGTAGTCATGAACGTCATCCCGGCGCAGGTCGCCGGAGTAGGCGCGATCGCCGTCGCGTCGCCGCCGCAGAAGGAGTTCGGCGGCCTTCCGCATCCGACGATCCTGGCCGCGTGCGCGCTGCTCGGCGTCGACGAGGTCTACTCGGTCGGCGGCGCGCAGGCCGTCGCGATGTTCGCCTACGGCGCGGGCCAGGGCGCGACCCGCTGCGCCCCGGTCGACCTGGTCACCGGTCCCGGCAACGTCTACGTCGCCGCGGCCAAGCGGCTGCTCAAGGGCCGGATCGGCATCGACGCCGAGGCCGGGCCCACCGAGATCGCGATCCTCGCCGACCTTTCCGCGAGCCCGGCGCACGTGGCCGCCGACCTGATCAGCCAGGCCGAGCACGACCCGCTGGCCGCCGCCGTGCTGGTGACCGACTCGGTCGCGCTGGCCGAGGCGGTCGAGCTGGAACTGGGCAGGCAGGTGCCCGCCACCAAGCACAGCCAGCGGATCACCGCCGCGCTCAGCGGCCGGCAGTCCGCGATCGTGCTGGTCGACGACATCGAAGCCGGGCTCGCTGTGGTCAACGCTTACGCCGCGGAGCACCTGGAGATCCAGACCTCGAACGCCCGCGTCGTCGCGGGCCGGGTACGCAACGCCGGAGCCGTGTTCGTCGGGCCGCACTCGCCGGTCTCGCTCGGCGACTACTGCGCCGGCTCGAACCACGTGCTGCCGACCGGCGGCTGCGCCTGCCACTCCTCGGGCCTTTCGGTGCAGTCCTTCCTCAAGGGCGTGCACATCGTCGAGTACAGTGAGGCGGCGCTCAGCGAGGTCGCGCACCACGTGGTCGCCCTCGCGAACGCCGAGGACCTGCCCGCGCACGGCGAGGCGGTGACGATCCGCTTCCCGCACGAGCAGCAGGCGCAGCGCGGGGCAGGCCTCGGGTCGCAATACCCTGAGTTTTCAGGTGCTGAGGACGGTCCGGCGCCGGAATCCGAGGCCGGGCCGGAACCCGGCGCCGCGCCCGAATCGAGCAGCGAGCAGGAGCCACGCTGGTGACGAGGACCCAGGACGGCCCGATTTCGTGGCAGGACCTGCCGATCCGCGGCGACCTGCGCGGGCTGAGCCCGTACGGCGCGCCGCAGCTCGACGTTCCGGTTCTGCTGAACACGAATGAGAACCCGTACCCGCCGCCGCCCGAGCTGGTCGCCGATCTGCGCGAGGCGGTGACCGCCGCGGCCACCACGCTCAACCGGTACCCCGACCGGGACGCGGTCGAGCTGCGCAAAGACCTCGCCCAGTACCTCGGCCACGGCCTGACCGGCGCGAACCTGTGGGCGGCCAACGGTTCGAACGAGGTCATCCAGCAGATCCTGCAGTGCTTCGCCGGCTCCGGTCGCGCCGCGCTCGGGTTCGAGCCCTCCTACACCATGCACCGGCTGATCTCGCTGGCCACCGGCACCACCTGGATCGCCGAGCCGCGCGAGAGCGACTTCAGCCTCGATCCGGCCAAGGCGGTCGCCGCGATCCGCCGGCACCAACCCGACGTGGTCTTCCTCACCTCGCCGAACAACCCGACCGGTACGGCCGCGCCGATGGAACTGGTCGAGGCGATCGTCGATGCCGCTCCAGGCATCGTGGTGATCGACGAGGCCTACGCCGAGTTCTTCCGGCCGGGCACCGCCTCGGCGCTGACCCTGCTGCCCGGCAGGCCACGGCTGATCGTGACCCGGACGATGTCCAAGGCGTTCGCGATGGCCGGGGCGCGCGTCGGCTACCTCGCCGCCGATCCGGCCGTGATCGACGCGCTGCTGCTTGTCCGGCTCCCGTACCACCTCTCCGCGCTAACGCAGGCGGCCGCGCGTACCGCGCTCGCTCACGTCGACGCGCTGCTCGGTACTGTGGACGCGGTTAAGGCGCAGCGCGACAGGATCGTGAGCGAGCTGACCGCGCTTGGTCTGCCGGTCGTTCCTTCCGACGCTAACTTCGTCGCCTTCGGCGTGAACAGCGAGAGCGGCGACGGTGACGCTCCACGCGAGGCGAAGGCGGTCTGGCAGGCGCTGCTGGACCGCGGCGTGCTGGTCCGGGACGTCGGCCTTCCCGGGATGCTGCGGGTGACCGCCGGGACGCCCGAGGAGACTGGCGCTTTCCTCGCCGCTTTGAACGAGACGCTGCTTTAAATCGAGACACCGCACTGAAGGAGATTCTGTGAGCGACGACTCACCGCGCCGTCGCGTCGGCCGGCTGGAGCGGGCCACCAAGGAGTCCACCGTCCTGGTCGAGATCGACCTCGACGGCAGCGGCTCGGTGGACGTGGAGACCGGCATCGGCTTCTACGACCACATGCTCACCCAGCTCGGCAAGCACGGCCTGTTCGACCTGACCGTGAAGACCACCGGCGACCTGCACGTCGACGCGCACCACACGGTCGAGGACACCGCGATCGCGCTCGGCTCGGCGTTTCGCGAGGCGCTGGGCGAGAAGGCCGGCATCCGCCGCTTCGCCGACTGCTGGGTGCCGCTCGACGAGGCCGCCGCGCACGCCGTCGTGGACCTGTCCGGCCGGCCGTATCTCGTGCACAACGAGCCCGAGCGGATGGCCCCGATGATCGGGTCCTACGACACCACGCTCACCCGGCACATCTTCGAATCCTTCGTCGCGCAGGCGCAGATCTGCCTGCACGTGGACGTGCCCTACGGCCGCAACGCGCACCACATCGTCGAGGCGCAGTTCAAGGCGGTCGCCCGCGCGCTGCGTGACGCGTGCGCGTTCGACCCCCGCGTCGTCGGCGTGCCGAGCACGAAGGGCGTCCTGTGACCGGCAGCTACGCGGCCGCGTTCCTGATCTTCCTGGGCCTGTTCCTGATCGGCGGCGTGATCTCGTTCGCCAAGCAGGGCCTGCCGAAGGTGCTGACCGGGATCCTCGGCGTGTGCGCGGCGCTGGCGATCGCGGCCGGTGTGCTGCGCTGGAAGTGAGCGGAGCCTCGTGGTGAAGAGCGTCGCCATCCTCGACTACGGCTCCGGCAACATCCGCTCCGCCGAGCGCGCCGTCGCACGGCAGGGCGTGGAGGTGTCCGTCACGTCCGACTTCAACGCGGCGATCGAGGCGGACGGCCTGTTCGTGCCCGGCGTCGGCGCGTACGCGGCCTGCATGGACGGGCTGCGGTCGGTGCGCGGCGAGCGGATCATCGGCCGGCGGCTGGCCGGCGGCCGTCCGGTACTCGGCGTGTGCGTCGGCATGCAGATCCTCTTCGAGCGCGGCATCGAGCACGGCGTCGAGACCGAGGGCTGCGCCGAGTGGCCGGGCGTGGTCGAGCGGATCGACGCCCCGGTCGTCCCGCACATGGGCTGGAACCGGCTGGAGATCCCCGAAGACAGCCGCATGTTCGCCGGATTGCCCGACGAGACCCGCTTCTATTTCGTGCACTCCTACGCCGTGCAGGCTTGGCACCTGAACGACACCGGACCGCTGCGCACGCCCAAGGTCGCCTGGTGCCGGTACGGCGAACGTCCCTTCGTCGCGGCCGTGGAGAACGGCGCGCTGTGGGCCACCCAGTTCCATCCGGAGAAGTCCGGCGACGCGGGCGCGGCCCTGCTCGCCAACTGGGTGTCCACCCTCTGATCCGCCCGCCCCAGCCTTTGCTCCCGCGTTAGGAAGAGTGCGCACAGATGCCGAAGCTCGAACTCCTGCCGGCCGTCGATGTGGAAGGCGGCCAGGCGGTCCGGCTGGTCCAGGGCGAGGCCGGGACCGCGACCGGATACGGCGAGCCGCTCACCGCCGCGCTCGCCTGGCAGCGGGCCGGAGCCGAGTGGGTGCATCTGGTCGATCTCGACGCCGCCTTCGGCCGGGGCGAGAACCGCGAACTGCTGGCCGGCGTGGTCGCGCGGCTGGAGGTCAAGGTCGAACTGTCCGGCGGCATCCGCGACGACGACTCACTGACCGCCGCTCTCGCCACAGGCTGCACGCGCGTCAACCTCGGCACCGCCGCGATGGAGCAGCCCGCGTGGGTCGCGAAGGCCATCGCGCAGCACGGCGACCGGATCGCGGTCGGCCTGGACGCGCGCCTGGAGAACGGCGAATGGCGGCTGCGCGGGCGCGGCTGGACCAGTGACGGCGGCGAGCTGTTCGCGGCGATGGAGCGGCTGGACCGCGAGGGCTGCGCCCGGTACGTGATCACAGACGTGAACAAGGACGGCATGCTGCAAGGCCCGAATGTCGAGCTGTATCGGGCGGTGTGCGCGGCGACCGACCGGCCGATCGTCGCCTCCGGCGGCGTGTCCAGCCTCGACGATCTCACGGCTCTGCAAAGCCTGGTTCCGCTCGGTGTGGAGGGCGCTATCGTGGGCAAGGCCCTGTACGCGGGCGCATTCACCCTCGAACAGGCGCTGGAGGCGGTCTCCCGATGAACGTGAAGCGGTACAGCTCGGGAGGTCCCTTCGAAGAGAAGTTCGGCTACTCGCGCTTGGTGGTGGCCGGCCAGCATGCGTACTGCTCCGGCAGCACCGCGGTTGTCGACGGGATTGTGAACCACGAGGGCGATCCGTATCGCCAGGCGCTCACCGCGTTCGAGGTCGCGCTCAAGGCGCTGTCGGACGCCGGTTTCTCCCGTGCGGACGTCGTGCGTACCCGCATGTATGTCGTGCATCCGCGCGACATGGAGGAAGTCGGCCGCGCGCACAAGGAACTGTTCGATGCGGTACGGCCCGCCGCGACGATGGTCGTGGTCTCCAAGCTGATCGACGCTCAGATGCTCGTCGAGGTCGAAATCGACGCCTACCGGGAGGCCCGATGAGCCTCGCCGTCCGCGTCATCCCCTGCCTGGACGTTGACGCCGGGCGCGTCGTCAAGGGCGTCAACTTCGCGAATCTGCGCGACGCCGGAGACCCGGTCGAGCTTGCCGCCGCCTACGACGCCGCCGGTGCGGACGAGCTGACCTTCCTCGACATCACCGCGTCCTCCGGAGACCGCGAGACCACCTACGACATCGTGCGGCGTACCGCGGAACAGGTCTTCATCCCGCTCACCGTCGGCGGGGGAGTGCGCACGGTCGAGGACGTGGACCGGCTGCTGCGCGCGGGCGCGGACAAGGTCGGCGTCAACACGGCCGCGATCGCCCGCCCCGAGCTGATCAGCGCGATCGCCGACCGTTTCGGCAGCCAGGTGCTGGTGCTCTCGGTGGACGCCCGCCGTTGCCCCGCCGGAGTCGACACCGAGTCGGGCTTCGAAGTCACGACGCACGGCGGCCGCCGCTCCACCGGCATCGACGCGATCGGCTGGGCCCGGCGCGCGGCCGAACTGGGCGCCGGCGAGGTGCTGCTGAACTCGATGGACGCGGACGGCACCAAGGACGGCTACGACCTGGAGCTGATCTGCGCGGTGCGGGCCGAGGTGACCATCCCCGTGATCGCCTCCGGCGGCGCGGGCAAGCTCGCCGACTTCGCCCCGGCCGTCGCGGCTGGCGCAGACGCGGTGCTGGCCGCCTCGGTGTTCCACTTTGGCGACCTGTCCATCGGCGAGGTCAAGCGCAGCCTGCGCGAGGCCGGTTACCCCGTACGCTGACCCGGCTGTCCAGCGCGGCGGGACAACCGCGCGGGATTCGCTCCCCCTCCCCACCTCCGACCCGCCGACGTTCGCAACTAAGGTGGAACCATGGCAGGCCCGAAGATCACCCACGTCTCCGTCACTCCGATCGCCGTGCTCGATGCGCCGCTGCTCAACGCCTCGGGCGTGCATGAGCCGTACCAGTTGCGTACGGTGATCGAAATCGATACGGACGCCGGTGTGTCCGGAATCTCCGAGGCATACGGCGACGATCCGACGCTCGCGAACCTGCGCGCGGCCGCGCCCGCCCTCGTCGGCGTGGACGTCTTCGACCTCAACGAGCTGAACCGCCGGGTCGCCCTCGCGCTCGGCGCGGTCACACCGGGCAGCCCGACCGAGCTGGTCGGCCGCGCCTCCCGGCAGAAGACCGTCGCGCAGACCTACGGCGCGTTCGAGGTCGCCTGTTACGACGCGCAGGGCAAGGCGACGGACCTGCGCGTGTGCGACCTGCTCGGCGGCGCGATCCGCGATTCCGTGCCGTACAGCGCGTACCTGTTCTACCGCTGGGCAAAGCATCCCGAGCATGCCGTCCCCGACGATTATCCCGAGGACGACTGGGGCGCCGCGCTCGACCCGGAGGGCATCGTGGCCCAGGCCCGCCGCATGGTTGACACATACGGCTTCGGCTCGCTCAAGCTGAAGGGCGGCGTCTTCGAGCCCGAGGCCGAGGTCGAGGCGATCGCGGCGTTGCGCGATGCGTTCCCGGACCTGCCGCTGCGCCTGGACCCCAACGCGAACTGGACCGTCGCCACCTCCCTGCGCGTCACCCCGCGGCTTGAGGGGCTGCTGGAGTACCTGGAGGATCCCACCGAGGGAAACCCGGGCATGGCCGAAGTGGCGCGCAAGACGACGCTGCCGCTGGCCACCAACATGTGCGTCACCAGCTTCGAGGAGATCCCCGAGGCCGCCGCGCTCAATTCGGTGGCGGTGGTGCTCTCCGATCACCACTACTGGGGCGGCTTCCGCGCCTCGCAGCGTTTGGCCGGGATCTGCGACACCTTCGGCTGGGGCCTGTCGATGCACTCGAACACGCACCTCGGGATCAGCCTCGCCGCGATGACGCATCTGGCCGCTGCCACCCCGAACCTGACCTACGCCTGCGACACGCACTCGCCGTGGCAGCGCGAAGAGGTCATCGAGCCGGGTGCGCTGCGCTGGTCGCAGGGCTCGCTCGCGGTACCCGAGGGCCCCGGCCTCGGCGTCGAACTGGACCGTGACGCACTCGCCCGGCTGCACGAGCAGTACCTCGCCTGCGGCCTGCGCAGTCGCGACGACAAGACCGCGATGCTGCGCGTCGACCCTTCCTGGCCGACGCACCGCCCGCGCTTCTGAGGCTCCTTGGTTGCTGCTTGACGTTTGTCCTGAGTCTTCAGCCGCCGCCCGCCATCGCGCCTTCCTTCAACAAAACCCTGCGATGACATCTCCGTGACGCGTCCACACCACCCACCCCACCTTTCGTTCACGGTGATGCTTGACCCGAGACGCCCTTGTCCGACGGCAGTCTCGCGATAGCTTCGCCGACGGCAATTGAGGAAAGACCGGGACACGCGTGCGCGGGTTTTTCACACCACCACGCGCAAACGCGAGGATCACACGCGCCCGCCAGATGATTGTCCGGCTGAGCGGGACACGACGACGGTTGTCCGGCTGAGCGAGACACCACAAACGCCCGGCCTGTCCTACTCGCTGCTCTGATCCGAACCCCAAACCGGTCCTAGACCGGTCACCAATCCTGCGGGTGGCAGGTCGGTTTTGACCGACGGGGCTCAGAACCGGCCTACTACTTGACTATAACTAGTAGCAGGTGCAGTCGTGCTCTGGGCCACCGGCATCATCGCCTGCGGCCGCCTGTGGCGACTGTGGCCGCTCTCCTCCCGACGGCAGCGCACCCCGGCCACCGAAAACTAGCGCCGAATCAGGCCATCCTCTGCGCAGAGTTGGAGTACCATCCGAGCCCGGCGCCAGGTCACCACCAACCCGGTGCCCCGGCGGATGATCCGCGCCAGTCGATGGCCCTCTTCATCACCGATCTCACGTACCCGCAACCGCTCCGTCACCTGGCGAGCATGCGGCACCCGACCAAGCAAACGTGGCCTGATACGGCACTAGTTAGTTCGCTTCATTCCAGGCGATCGTCGCCGATCGGATCGCGCGTAGATCGCTGTCCGATGCGAGGCCACCGTGATAGAACCGCAACTCGCTCGCTCCCGCGTCACGCAGCCGGACCGCGTCCTTGGCCAGGCTGTCGACGTGACCACCCATGTTGGCCACGGCCAGCAGTGACGCGACGACCGGTACGCCATCAGGGGCCTGCTTCGCGACCGCTGACACCGTCGCCGCTCCATCGTCGATCGAGCCCCAGCACTGGAGCACCGGCCCCACCGAACTCGCGAGCAGAGCCGCGACGTCAGCGCCCGGATTCGCGCCGATCCGACGCGGGTCCGGATGCGTGTGCAGCAGGATCGGGAGGTCGGGACGCGCCGCTCGCACCGCCGAGATCACCTCAGCGCGGAATCCGTCCGCCGCAGCTTCGCGCACCGCGTGTACCGGCGCGAACTCGGCTTCGAGGGTCGCGACCGTCGCCGCGTCGAACGACTCCGTGCTTCCGGCGAAGACCGGCTCAAGCGCCGCCTGCACCTGTTGACGCAGCCATTTCGGCGCGATACCCGCGTTTGAATACTCGGCTTCGCACGACGCGCAGAAGCAAAGCGATAGCAGTTCCCTGGCTTGAGGCGGGAGTGCGGACGAGCCGGTCTTGTCGTGTGCGTGTAGGTGCTCGAAGCCGTACCAGCCGCAGGATTCCAGCTCCAGGCCGTCGACCTCCGGCAGTTCGGCCACCTCCGCCGCGAGCGTCGCAGCGTACTCACGCACGCGCGGATTGGCTGCGCACAACGCCCATGGATAGCGATCCCCGAACGCGTTGACGACCGAGATCCCCGGATGAATGGTGCCGATACGCTGATTGTGCGTCAGAACCGCCCAGGCGTAGACCTTGAGCCCCGCATCACGAAGAGCCTGCGCGCCCTGATGAAACGAGCCCGGCGCCCAGGTCGCTACGGCCGGCTGCACCTCGCGGCCGCTCCACCGCGCGCGGTCCGGCTGGTAGTAGACCGCGGAGTGATCGGCCGTGACGACCTTGTGGTTCGGGTGAGCCGGGGTCAGTGCCCTGACTGTGTGGTAGGCGGCCGCGAGCAGTACCCGGTCCACGCCCAGCCCGGCCATCCGCTCCGCGCAGCCAGGATCGCCGGCCGCGTCCCACGGATACAGGTACACCCCGGCGCCACTCATGCCAGCGCCTCTCGGGCCTGCTGAACCATGGTCCACGCCGCTTCGACATGGGCCGGATCCGGCTCGGTCAGCGGTGCCCGCACACCGCCGACCGCGTGCCCCGATTTCACCGTCAGGGCCTTGACCAGCGAGACGGCGTATCCGGGATGACTACGGCGCAACTCCACATACGGTCGGAAGAACACGTCGATCAGCTTGTCGAGCGTCGCCGCGTCGCCCTTGTCGAGCGCTCCGTGGAACGCCTGGGCGATGTCGGGAGCGAAGCAGTACACGGCGGACGAGTACAGCGGAACGCCGATCGCCCGGTAAGCCCGCTGCGTGGCCTCGGCGGTCGGCATGCCGTTGAAGTACTGGAAGTCCTCGACGCCCGCGGTACGCACCGCGCTGACGATCCGCTGCATCTGATCGAGATCCCCGCGCCCGTCCTTGAGGCCGACGATGTTCGGCACGGCGGCGAGTTCGACCACTGTCTCCGGGGCGAAGACCAACTGGTCGCGCTGGTACAGGATCAGGCTCAGCGGTGTCGCCGCGGCCAGCGCCCGATAATGCGCGATCAGTCCGGCCTGTCCGCCGTCGGCCCCGGAGGGCGGGAACACCAGCAGGCCGTCCGCGCCCGCGCGCTCGGCTGCCCGCGCGAATTCGATGGCGAGCGCGGTGCCGTAGCCCGTGCCGCCGAGCACAGGTACCGTCCGTCCTGCGGACCTGGCCGCCTCGACCGCGACGCGGACACACTCCGCGTACTCGGCCGGAGCGAGCGCCGGGAACTCCCCGGTGCCGCAGGCGGCGAACACCGCCGCCGGTCCGGCGGCCAGCCTGGCCTCGACATGCGCCCGATAACCCGCCGGATCGAAGGACCCGTCCGGGGCGAAGGCGGTGACCGGGAAGAACAGCAGGCCGTCGAGACGGCCGGGCGGGCTCTGAGGTGTTCGCATGCATGAATAGTAGTCGCACTTGTGAACGCTTGCCGAGCGTGTGAGGATGGGCACTGGCACGAGCGGTGGGAGATGTGAAAGACGCCATGGTGAGGGAGAGGGGAGCGGTGAAGCAGAGCGGGACGGCGGCACGGGCGGCCGGCGAGCGAGTGGACGGCTCCGCCGCGCCGACCGGATCCGCTTCGACTGGGTCCGGTTCGACCGGAGCCGCTGCCTCCACCGGGGCCGTGAAATCGGCCGACCGCACCATCGAACTGCTCGAACTGCTCGCCGGCTACAGCGAACCGCTCACGCTCAGCGAGATCCACCGCGAGCTGGCGTACCCCAAATCGAGCCTCTTCGTGCTGCTGCGCACCTTGGTGGCCCGCGGCTGGGTCGAGACCGACCGGCGCGGCACCGGCTACTCGATCGGCGTGCGCGCGCTGCTCGTCGGCACCTCCTACCTCGACCGCGACCCGGTGATCCGCGCCGCCACCCGCGTGCTGGAGGAACTGCGCACCGAGGTCAACGAGACCGTGCACCTGGCCCGGCTCGACGGCGCCGACGTGGTGTACCTGGCCAGTCGCGAATCGGCGCACCACCTGCGGCTCACCTCGCGCGTCGGCCGCCGGGTGCCCGCGTACGCGACCGCGCTCGGCAAGGCGCTGCTGTCCGGCCGTACCGACGCCGAGGTGGACGCCCTGTTGCCGGCGAAGCTCGAACCGCTCACCCCGCAGACCGTGACCGACCGCGACGCGCTGTTCGCCGAGCTGGCCCTGGTCCGCGAGCGCGGCTACGCGACCGAGCGCGGCCAGAACACCCCCGGCCTCGGCTGCTTCGCGGTCGCGCTCGAATACCGGCTGCCGCCGATCGACGCGATCAGCTGCTCGGTTCCGTACGCGCGGCTCGACGATGCCGGCCACGCCGGGCAAACCCTGGACGCGGTGCGCCGGCACGCAGGGCAACTGAGTTTCCTGCTACGGCCGTGACTCGCACTCGCTCTCGCACTCACAGGGCAAGAACTATGCAATGGAAGGCGGTGGATCGTTGTCCACGATTCTGATCACCGGCGCGGCGGGCGGGATCGGCACCGCGATGCGTTCGCGGATGGCCCGTCCCGGCCGCACACTGCGGTTGCTCGACATCGACCCGCTCGAGGCCGCCGGACCAGGTGAGGAGACGATCCGCGCGTCGGTCACCGACCTGGCCGCGCTCACCGAGGCCAGTCAGGGCGCCGACGCGGTGATCCACCTCGGCGGAAAGTCCGGGGAGGCGCCGTGGGAGCGCATCCTGGAGACCAACATCGACGGCACCTACAAGGCCTTCGAGGCGGCGCGGCGCGCGGGCGTGCCGCGGGTGATCTTCGCCTCCTCCAACCACGCGGTCGGCTTCCACACCCCCGACGAGTACCCGCTGCCCGAGTCCGCGCTGCCGCTGCCGGACACGTACTACGGCGTGTCCAAGGTCACCGGTGAGGCCCTCGGCGCGCTCTACCACCACCGGTACGGCCTCGACGTCATCTGTGTCCGCATCCTGACCTGCTTTCCGAAGCCGCCGAACCAGCGCGGGCTGTCCACCTGGCTGTCCCCGGACGACTGCGCGCGCTTGTTCGAGGCCTGTCTCGCTGCGCAGCGGCCCGGCTACAAGATCGTCTACGGAGTCTCCGCGAACACCCGTGGCGGCTGGGTCTCCCTAGAGGGCGCGGCCGAACTCGGCTATGAGTCCAAGGACGACGCCGAGATCTTCGCCGAGGAACTGCTCGCCGAGCAGGGCGAGCTGGCGCCCGACGACCCGGTTTTCCGCCACCTAGGCGGCCAGTTCACGCTGCCCGACCTGGACGCCGACAACCTCTGACGACGAGGACGAAGACGCGATGACCGAACAAGCTTTTCAGGGAAACAGCATCCAGGGACACGACCCGCGTACCGGCGGCCCGGTCGGCGATCCGGTCCCCGCGACAGGCGCCAAGCGGGTGGAAGAGCTGGTGCTGGAGGCACACTCGGCCTTCGAGACCTGGCGCGACACCAGCCGCACAGCCCGGGCCGCCGCGCTGGAGGCGGTCGCGGAGGCGCTCGACGCGCACGTCACCGAGCTGGTCGCGCTCGCCGACGCGGAGACCGCGCTCGGCACCACGCGGCTGACCGGCGAGGTGGCGCGCACCACCGGCCAGCTGCGGCTGTTCGCCGAGGTGCTGCGGGACGGCTCGTATCAGGGCATCGTCATCGAGCGGGCCGAGGCGGCGCGGCCGGACCTGCGCCGGATCAAGCGCCCGATCGGCCCGGTGGCCGTGTTCGCTGCGTCGAACTTCCCGTTCGCCTTCTCGGTGGCCGGCGGCGACACCGCCTCGGCGCTCGCGGCCGGCTGCTCGGTGATCGTCAAAGCCCACGAGGCGCATCCGCGCACATCGCTGCGCACCGCCGAACTGGTGCGGGAAGCTCTGCACAAGGCCGCAGCGCCGGACGGCGTATTCGACATCGTATTCGGCGTCGAGGAGGGCGTCGCACTGGTGCGGCACCCGCTGCTCAGCGGCGTCGGCTTCACCGGTTCGACCCGCGGCGGCCTGGCCCTGGCCAAGCTTTGTGCCGAGCGGCCGCACCCGATCCCGTTCTACGGCGAACTGGGCTCGGTCAACCCGGTGATCGTGTTCCCCGGCGCGGCGCGCAGCAAGGCGCAGGAGATCGCGCGCGGCTACGCGGCCTCGCTGACCCAGGGCGTCGGCCAGTTCTGCACGAACCCCGGCGTGCTGTTCGTGCCCGACGAGCCGGAACTGCTCGACGCGATCGAGGCGGCGGTCGCGCAGACCACCGGCGGCCCGATGCTCTCGGGGCGCATCCACTCCGGGTACGTCTCAGCGGTCGAAGAGCTCGGCGCGCGAGGCGATGTCAGCCTGCTGGCGAGCGGCAAGACGGGGGAGGGCCCGTGGTCGGCGGCCGCGAAGGTGTACCGGACTGACCTCGGGACCGTGTATGACCACCGCGAGTTGATGACCGAGGAGCACTTCGGCCCGGTCGGCGTGGTGGTCGTCGGCGCTGACCCGCTTGCCGCGGTGCGGCTGCTGACCAGCGAGGACGGCGGAAACCTGACCGCGACCATTCACGCGGACCTCGACGGCGATGACGTCCAGGAGGCGCGGCTCGTCGGACGGCTGCTCGCCGAACGCGCCGGACGGGTCATCTTCAACGGCTGGCCCACCGGCGTCGCGGTCTCCTACGCGCAGCAGCACGGCGGTCCGTTCCCCGCGACGACCGCGCCCGCGTACACGTCGGTGGGCGCGACCGCGATCGACCGGTGGCTCGTCCCGGTGGTCTACCAGGACTTCCCGGCCGATCTTCTGCCGGAGGAGCTGCGCTGAGTCAGCCCGCCCTGGCTCAGCCGAGCACTGACGAGGCGTCGATCAGCCACCGGTTCTGCTGGTTGACCAGGCCGAACTGCGTGAGCTCTCGGGCGTGCGTGCCGTCCTTGTAGTAGTAGTCGATCGTCGCAGTCACGGTGGAGGGCAGCGTCGCCGTCACATTTGAGGCGGTGACGCGCTGGACCTTCGACCAGAACGAGGTGTAGCCGTTCCAGCCGCCCGCGTGGTTCTGCTGGTAGCCGGGGGTCATCCAGGTCCAGCCCTCGGTGAGGTCCCCGGGCACCAGCCGATAGTAGTCGGCGATCGTGGTCGTCAGCTGAGCGGCGCGGCTCTGCGGCGGCGACGTGGACGCGGCCGGAGCGGAGGGAGAGGCCGAGGCTGCCGCAGGAGCCTTAGATCCGGCTGTGTGCGATGGCTGCGATGAGGCGGACGGGGCACCGTGGGACGCGCTGGCATGACTGGTCGGCGTGGTCGATCCGGCTGCCTTCGCAGTCGAATCGCCGCCGAGCGCGACGGCGAGTCCCCATCCGCCAAGCCCGAGTAGGAGCGCGGCCGCGAGCACCGCGATCACGGCGCGACGGCGGCGCGTCCCAAGCGCAAGACGTTCGCGCGGCGGCTCGGGTGATACGGGAGCAGACGCGGCAGGGACGGCGGGGCCGGCGGGGCCGGGGGCGGAGTCGGCGGGTTCAGCGACCGCTGGAGCGGGTTCTGCTTCGGCAGCGGGCGGTGGCGCGGCGGCGATGGGCAACGTACGCGCGGCAGGCGGCCGCGCGGTACCTGCCTCGACCGCCCTGAGCGCTCGCTCTGCCTGCGGCATGGTCGGGCGCAGGTCCGGATCGCGATTGAGCATCCACAACAGCACCGGTTCGAGTGGACCGGCATTGCGCGCGGGGATGAGATCCTCGTGCACGATCCGATAGAGCATCGCGACGGCGTTCTCGGTGCTGCCAAACGGCGGCTGCCCTTCGATGGCGGCGTACAGGGTCGCACCGAGCGCGTACACGTCGCTGCGTGAATCAGAGGGCTGTCCCTGAGCGACCTCGGGCGCTATGTATCCGAGCGTTCCCAGCAACACGCCGCTGGCGGTGACCGTCGTGTCGCCGACGGCCCGCGATATGCCGAAGTCCGTGAGCTTCACCTCGCCGTCCTCGGCCAGCAGCACGTTGCCCGGCTTCACGTCGCGGTGCACGATGCCCGCATCGTGCGCGGATTTCAGGGCGGAAGCCAGCTGCGCGCCTATTCGCGCGACCTCCTCCGGTGGGAGCAGCACTTCCGCGGCCATCAGCTGCGCCAGGCTGCGCGACTCGAGGAACTCCATGACGAGAAACGGGCGGTTCTCGTGGTCGACGATGTCGTAGACGCCGATCACGTTCGGGTGGTGCAGCCGCGCCGCGATGCGGGCCTCGCGCATCGCCCGCTGCGTGCTCTCGTCAGCGAGGCCGCCGCCGAACCCGCTGATCGCCGAGCGCACCATGAGTTCCTTGACCGCGACGGTCCGCCCGAGCACCTCGTCGCGGGCTCGCCACACCACGCCCATTCCGCCGGAGCCGATCTGGGCGAGCAGCCGATAACGGCCGGCGATCAGGTCGGTATTGTCAGTCACCTTAGTTCAACCGCATTCCCGGCCGGTCTCAGAACCCTGCTTGACGTTTTCGCCCGATTACCCCCGAGCGGTGGGACGAAACGGATCAAATGCCGAGCTTCGCCGCGCGCAGCCGGCCGACCGCCGCCTCGTCGCCGGTCAGCTGCACGTGCGCGGCCTCCTTGCGGCCGCTCGCGAACAGGACCAGCTCACCGGCGGGACCGGTCACGGTGACCATGAGCGGCGTCGCGGCCTTCGCGACCACGGTCTGCCGCGGGCCGTCGCCGTTCTCCGCGCGCACCAGCGTCACGCCGACCGGGACCGAGCGGAACGCGAGCCTGGCCTGCCGGCGCAGCCGATTCCACAGCTCGTCCGAGTTCACCAGGTCGAGTTCGCGCGGCGGGTCGCCCACGGCCCGGCGCAGGTCCTCGTGATGCACGAAGAACTCCACTGTATTCACCGCCGCGTCCATCGCGCCGATGCGGAAAATGGACCACGCCGGCGGGCCGTTGCGGACCTTCTCGATGAGATCCGCATACGGGGTGTGCTCCTTGACCGCGTTCTGCGCGCGGCGCGTGATCGGTGACAGCGGCTTGAGGATTATCCCGGCCGCGGCGAGCGGCCTGGAGTCGCGGATGACCAGATGCGCCGCCAGATCGGCCGCGCTCCAACCCGTGCACAGCGTCGGCGCGTCCGGCCCCACCCGGACCAGGGTGTCGGCCAGCGCCTCGCGTTCCTCGCGTGCGAACCCGTTCATGGTGCCAACTCCCGCGGTATCAGGGCCGAGCGAACCTCCAGGCGACAACTGTGCTCGTCGCGCAGAATACCGGGATCACGTCTGCCGCGCGACGAAGGCCCGTGCCGCTGCGGGTGATGCGGTAAGGGGCGGCGAACGGAAATCTCCTATACCGGGATGTTGTTGTCGCATTAGAGTCTCGAACGCTGCCCGCTCGCGCCGAACCGCAGGCGCGCCTGAACCGAGGGGAGATCGGCTTGCCCAGCCGCCGAAGCCGCCAAGCCGACCTGAATCAACCGGACCAAGCCCGGACCGACGCGAACACGGACCTGACCGCTACCGACCTGACCGCTACCGACCTGCCGGCGAGCGATCTGACCGTGGGCGGCACGCCCGGCCGTTCCCCCTTCCGCCAAGGCCTCGGCGTGCTCGGCGTCGCGATCCGCAGCGCGCCGCGGGTGTTCGCCGCCGCCGTCGCCGGAAGTGCGCTGTACGGCACGATGACGGTCGGTTCGGCCTGGGCGATCGGGTGGGCGACCAACCACGTGGTGCTGCCGGATCTGCATCGCCGCTCGGCCCCTGGCACCGGCCTCGCCGCCGCCGGGCTGCTGATCATCGCGGTGGCGATCGCGAAGGTGATCGGCATCTTCGGGCGGCGGCTGCTCGCCGGAATCGTGGTCTTCCGCGCGCAGGCGAAGTTCAGGCGCAAGATCAGCGACGCCTATCTGCGCCTGCCGCTGAGCTGGCACCAGCGTCACCCGACCGGCCAGCTGCTCTCCAACGCGAACTCCGACGTCGAGATGGCGTTCCAGCCGATGAACCCGCTGCCGATGACCCTCGGTGTGATCATCATGCTGGTGCTGGCCGTAGTCGACATGTTCCTCACCGACAGCGTGCTGGCCCTCGTCGGCGTCCTGCTCTTCCCGGCCGTCATCGCGCTCAACACCGTCTACACCCGCTACGCCGGTCCGCGCTTCGCCCGCGCGCAAGAACTTCGCGCGCACGTCGCGGAGGTCGCGCACGAGTCCTTCGACGGCGCGCTGGTGGTCAAGACGCTCGGCCGCGAGGCCTCGGAGACCGAGCGGTTCGCCGAGCGCACCCGAGCGCTGCGCGACGCCAACATCAACGCCGGACGGGCCCGTTCCCTGTTCGACCCGATGCTCGAAGCGCTGCCCAACCTCGGCGTGCTCGCGGTCCTGCTGCTCGGCGCGACGCGCGTGGCGCAGGGCCAGAGCCGGCCCGGCGACGTGGTCAGCATCGCGTATCTCATCACCCTGCTCGCCTTCCCGATCCGCGCCATCGGCTGGGTCCTCGGCGACCTGCCGCGCGGCGTCGTCGGCTTCGGTCGCGTCCGCGCGGTGCTCACCGCGGAAGAGCACACCGAGTACGGCAAGGCCAAGCTCGCCCGCGCCGCCGCCCCGGCCTCAGTCGAACTGGACGGCGTCGAGTTCGCCTACGAATCCGCACCGGACCTGCCGGTACTGCGCGGTGTCAGTACCCTTATCGAGCCGGGCCGAACCATCGCGCTGGTCGGCGCCACCGGCTCGGGCAAGTCCACCCTGGCCACGCTGCTGGCCCGGCTCGCCGACCCGACCGGCGGCGCGATCCGGATCGACGGCACCGACCTGCGCGAGCTGGCGAAGGGCGAGGTGCCGCGTGCGGTCGCACTGGTCGCGCAACAGACCTTCCTGTTCGGCGACACGGTGCGCGCGAACGTCGGGCTCGGCGACGATCCGGCCGAGGCCGAGATCCGCGCCGCGCTGCGAATCGCGCAGGCCGAACGGTTCGTCGACGCGCTGCCTGACGGTCTCGACACGATCATCGGCGAACGCGGCACCACCCTCTCCGGCGGCCAGCGGCAACGCCTGGCCCTCGCCCGCGCCCTCGTGCGGCATCCCAGGCTACTGATTCTGGACGACTGCACCTCGGCGGTCGATCCCAGCGTCGAGGCGGCGATCCTCGGCGGCCTGAAGCAGAACGCGCTCGGCGCGACCGTCGTCGTCATCGCCTACCGCAAGGCCACCGTCGCGCTCGCCGACGAAGTGCTGTTCCTCGACGGCGGCGTCATCGCCGACCGCGGCACCCACGAGGAACTGCTGGAACGCTGCGCCGGATACCGCGACCTGATCACGGCCTACGCGCGGGCCGCCGAGGACGCCGCCGCCGACGCGGATGCCGACGCCGACGCGGATGCCGAGGCGGCCGCGGAAGCGGCGCAGACCGAAGACCTCGAAGGAGCGATCGCGTGACCGTCACCGTCGAGGAGGCGACCGCGCCCGCCGCGGCCAGGATCGAACTGGTCCGCGAGGCGTCCGGCGGACCGCTGGCCATCGTTCGCAAAGGCCTGCGGCTCTCGCCCGAATTCACCCGCGGCATCGGCGTCACCATGCTGCTGGCGTTCATCGCGACGGTCGGCCGCATAGTCATCCCGATCGCCGTGCAGCAGGCGGTGGACCACGGCTTCGACGCGCCAGGCGGCGTCGACGTCGGCGAGGTGCGGGTCATGGTCGGCCTCGCCGCGCTGGCCGTGCTTGCCACGACTCTCGCCGCGTACACGATGAACCGGCGGCTGTACCGGGCCAGCGAATCCGGCCTCGCGACGCTGCGGATCAAGGCGTTCCGGCACGTACACGATCTGTCCGTGCTGCATCAGCAGGCCGAACAGCGCGGCGCCCTGGTCTCGCGGGTGACCTCCGATGTGGACACCATCACCAACTTCATCCAGGAAGGCGGCCTGGTGCTGTTCATCAGCGTGGCGCAGATGTTCCTGGCCACCGCCGTGATGGGCAGCTACTCGTGGCAGCTGACGCTGCTGGTCTGGCTCTGCTTCCTGCCGCTGTTCGCCGCGATGCGGTTCCTGCAGCGGCGCACCGGAGCGCGGTACAACGTGGTCCGCCAGTCGATCGGCCGCATGCTGAGCGCATTCAGCGAGTCGCTGGTCGGTGCGCCGGTCGTGCGCGCGTACGGCATCGAGGAGCGCACCGGCCGCCGGATCAACGAGGCCGTGGACGCCACGCGCGCCGCGCAGGTGCGCGCGCAGGCGATGATCGTGGGCACCTTCAGCGCCGGCGAAGTCGCCGCGGGACTGGCGAACGCGGGCGTGGTCGTCCTCGGCGTCGTGCTCGGCGTCGGGGGAAGAATCACCGCGGGGCAGCTGATCGCGATGCTGTTCCTGGTCTCGCTGTTCATCACGCCGGTGCAGTGGGGCGTCGAGGTGCTCAACGAGGCGCAGAACGCGATTTCGGGCTGGCGGCGGGTCATCGGGCTGCTCGAATCAGAGCCCGATGTCGCGGACCCGAGCGGCCACGGCGCGGCCGAGCCGCTGCCGGGTGGTCCGGTGCATGTCGAGTTCCAGCGGGTCGCATTCGCCTACCCAGGCGGTCCCCCGGTGTTGCGTGACATCAGCGTCCTCATTCCGCGGCGGGCACGCATCGCGGTGGTCGGCGAGACCGGCTCCGGCAAGACCACCTTCGCCAAGCTGCTGACCAGATTGATGGACCCGGTCGAAGGCAGCGTGCTGATCAACGGCGTGGACCTGCGCCGGATCGGCTTCGACGAGCTGCGCCGCCGCATGGTCATGGTGCCGCAGGACGGCTTCCTGTTCGACGGCACGATCGCCGACAACGTCCGCTACGGCGCTCCCGACGCGACGCAAGACGCGGTGGTGGCGGCCTTCGACCGGCTCGGCCTGGGCGATTGGCTCGCCGGATTGCCGGAGGGCGCGGGCACTCGGGTCGGGCAGCGCGGCGAGTCGCTGTCGGCGGGGGAGCGGCAACTGGTGGCGCTGGCCCGCGCGTACATCGCGGACCCCGATCTGTTGCTGCTCGACGAGGCGACCTCGGCCGTGGACCCGGCTACCGAACTGCGCATCCAGCGCGCCCTCGACGAGCTGACCCGCGGCCGCACGACCGTGGCCATCGCGCACCGGCTCTCCACCGCGCAGACCGCGGACGAGGTGCTGGTCTTCGACGCGGGTGAGCTGGTTGAGCGCGGCCCGCATCGCGAGTTGGTTGCGCAGGACGGCGTTTACGCGGGTTTGCATGCTTCATGGGCGCGCCAGGCTCAGGCCGCTTGATCGATCGGCCCGGGTCAGGGCATTGATCAGGGCGCGATGCAGCGGTCAGGGCACGATGTAGAGATCAGGGCACGATGTAGATCGCGAAGACGTAGTACGTCGCCCACACCAGCATGGCGCAGTTGGCCACGAGCATCGCAGCCCACTGCCATCGGCGTCGCGTGACCAGTGCTGCCGCGATCAGGCAGGGGAACAGCGCGCCGAGGTAGCGCGGCAGCGAGGTGAAGTCCTTGGAGCCGATCGCGAGGATGAACGAGGGGATCGTCCATGCCGCGTATGCGACCGGGAGTCGTCGCCACACGATCGGCACCAGCGCGGCGAAGCCGAGGATCAGCATGCAGGCCATCAACGCCGCGCCGTGGCCGTGGCCGCGCCAGTTGTGCACCCACACGTGATGCAGAATGCTGATCGGGTCGCCCATGATCGCGCCGCGCCCGCGCTGCGAGGTTTGCTGCGTATACGGCAGCAGCCAACTTCCGTACTGAACGCGCGAATAGGCGAGGAATGCAGCGAGTCCGGCGACCGGCGCCGCCGCGATGGCCGCGGCTCTTGCCACGGCTTTCCAGGGCCAGCCCTCGTTCCGAGCCTGCCGCAGCCCTTCGACCGCCCCTGGAATCGCGAGCAGCAGGCCGACCGGCCGCGCCATCCCGCCGAAGAACCCGAGGACGAGCGCGGACCAGAAGTACCGCGTGCGGCCTGATCCGGTGCCGATGCTTCGCACCGCGAGGAAGTAACCGACCGCGAGCACTCCGGCCAGCGGCTCGGTGTAGCCCATCACGAGTGCGTACGCACCGGGCATGAGTTGGGCCAGCCACGCGGCACGGCGCGCCGCGGCTCGGTCGGCGGTCTCGAATACGACAACGCGGTGTACCAGCGCACCGAACAGGAGCGCCATCGCCCAGCAGAACGCGAACAAGGCGATGCTCGTCGGAAGCCGCGTCACCGCCGCGAGAGCGGCGGCGCACAGCGACGTCAGCGGGAAGAAGTGGATCAGAGTCCCGCCGTGGTCATACCCGTGCTCTGCGATGCCCAGATACCACTGCGTGTCCCAGCTCAGCAGCTTGCCCAGC
Source organism: Actinocrinis sp. (assembly GCA_035763685.1). Taxonomy (GTDB): domain Bacteria; phylum Actinomycetota; class Actinomycetes; order Streptomycetales; family Catenulisporaceae; genus Actinocrinis. Next base: position 22,014 of record DASUAR010000102.1, read on the forward strand.
GGCTGCCCCGGATTCTGATGCCAGGACACCGCGCAGACCAGCACGCGCGCCGCGAGCCAGGCCGGCAGCGTCGCCCGCAGTCCCTCCCAAAGCCATCGCGGACCGCGCCAACGCGCCCCGGGCCATCGCCCCCGGGCGCGCCCAGATCCCCGAACCTCGGTGGGAGCCTGCCGCGCCGCGGTCGGTGTGGTGGTTGCGTTGGAAATCAAGGAATGTAGATCCCGATGAAGGACTGGTACGCGAAGTACGCGCACAACGCCGCCGAAATCCCCACGGTCCAGCCCCACCGCCGCCAGTCACGGGTCAGCATCGCGCCGACCAGCAACAGCGGCAGGACGCCGGCCGAGTACCGGGCGAACGAGGAGAAGTGCGGCGCCGTGATGGCGGCCAACACGCTGATCGCGGCCCAGACCGTGTACGAGACCGGCATTCTTCGCACGCAGCCCCACAGCAGCCCGATCGACGCGACGACGAGGACGACGGTGAATGCACCCGCACCGTTGCCGACCTGGTTGAGCGAATCGAGCGCGGAAGAGAACGGATTGCCCGCGTACGTCCCGCGCAGGCCCTCAAGCTTCTGAATCGAATATGGCAGCGTCCAGTTGCCGTAGACGTTATGCACCCACAGCAGAAACAACCCGATGCCCATCAGCGGCGAGAGCGCGACCAGTACCCTCGCGGCCACCTGCCCGCGTGGATCGCGCCACTGCCTGATCGCCTCGAGCGCACCGGGCGCCGCCACCAGCAGGCCGGTCGGCCGCACCAGCCCAGAACCCAGCCCGGCGACGAATCCCACCGTGTGCCACAGCCAAACCCGCCGGCTCGTCGCCGGCTGCCTGATCGCGATCAGATACGCCGCCGCCAGCACCCCGGACAGCGCCTCGGTGTACCCCATGACCAGCACGAACGCCCCAGGCGCCAACTGGCTTAGCCAGGCCGCGCGCCGCGCCGCGATCGTGTCCCCGCCGACCGTCAGCATCAGCCGATACATGAGCATGCCGAACAGCAACGCGCCGACCCAGCAGACCAGCAGAATCGCCGTCGCCGCCGGAATGCCGACCGCCGAAACCGCGCGCGTCGTCAGCGGCAGCAACGGCCAGAAACGCACCCCGTCGTTCGCGACGCCGGAATAGCCGCTCTGCGCGATGCCGAGATACCAGGCGGTGTCCCAGGTGTAGAGCTGGTTGAACAGATGGTGCAGCTCGGGCCGGCCGGGCATCTGCGCCGGGAAATGCGGTGTGAAGCGCTGACCGAGGTCCTGGACCGCGATGATCACGATGTGCGCGACCACCCAGGCCGAGAGCGCCGCCCGGAACGCCGGTACCCACCACGCGCGCGCCGCGGTCTGCGGCGCTGCGCCGCCGCCGGAGGATCGCACGATCGGCACGTGCGTGATTTCGTCCGCGGAGGTGAAATGATCCGGCGGCGCGGACCTCGGCCGCGTCCGTGGGCTCGGCGCGCCGTCCGTGGACTGCTCGTCGCCAACTAGTTCCGGCACGGCAAGGACTGCTCTCGTCTCGGTCGCTGTGTTTCTCGGGGTGCGGTGTCCCGGAAACCGTATCGGCCGCGAGAGAATGGCGCCATGATCGACGAACCGTCCGTGTCGGCCGCCGAAACCCCCGCCTCGGCGCTCGACCCCGAGATCGCCGCCCGGCTCAAGCGCAACCCCGAGGGCCTGGTCCCGGCCATCGCGCAGCAGCACGACACCGGCGAAGTGCTCATGCTCGCCTGGATGAACGACGAGGCGCTGCACCGCACGCTGACCACCGGCCGCGCCACCTACTGGTCGCGCTCGCGCAAGGAGTTCTGGGTCAAGGGCGAGACCTCGGGGCACGTACAGCGGGTCGTCTCCGTCTCCCTGGACTGCGACGGCGACACGCTCCTGGTCGCGGTCGACCAGACCGGTCCGGCCTGCCACACCGGCACGCGCACCTGCTTCGACGATCGCGCCCTGATCTGACCGCCAAGTGTCGCGCGGCCGGTGAGCTGTGGCCAGCCGCGCCCGGCCGCGTGAAAGATTCACCGACTCCGGCACCGCCGCCTCGCACCGAACCGCCTCGCACCGCCGCCGCCGGTGCCCGCCTCTGATGACAGGATGGGCCGCATGACCACTGGAGAGACCTTCCCGGATCTCGACGCCTTCCGGGAACTGGCGGCGGAACGCCGCGTCATTCCGGTGACCCGGCGCTACCTGGCCGACGGCGAGACCCCGATCGGCCTCTACCGCAAGCTCGCGCACGAGCGCGCCGGCACCTTCCTGCTCGAATCCGCGGAGCAGGGCGTGTGGTCGCGCTATTCATTCATCGGCGTGCGCAGCGAACTCGCCCTGACCGAAGTGGACGGCGCCGCGCACTGGATCGGCGAGCCGCCGGTCGGCATCCCCACCGAGGGCGCGCCGCTCGACGTGCTCGCCGCGGCCCTGGAAGCCCTGCGCACCCCGGCCGATTCAAGCCGCGCGGACCTGCCCCTGCTCACCGGCGGCTTCGTCGGCTACCTGGGCTACGACACGGTCCGGCGCCTCGAGCGGATCGGCAACCACGCCAAGGACGACTTGGGACTGCCGGAGCTGACCATGCTGCTGGCCAGCGATCTCGCCGTGCTCGACCACAGCGACGGCTCGGTCACCCTCATCGCCAACGCGATCAACCACAACGGCACCGCCGACGGTGCGGACGGCGCATATAAGCGGGCGATCACCCGGCTCGACGCGATGACCGCCGACCTCGCCCGGCCCCTCGACCACCGGCCCGCCACCCTCGCCCCGGCTAACTCCCCGGCGGCGACCCCGGTGTTCGCGGGCAACCGCACCAGCGAGGACTACCGCGCCGCGGTGGAGGCCGCCAAGGAGGAGATCCGTGCCGGCGAGGCGTTCCAGATCGTGCTCTCCCAGCGGTTCGAGGCACCGACCCGGGCCAGCGCCCTGGACATCTACCGGGTGCTGCGCGCCACGAATCCGAGCCCTTACATGTATCTGCTCCGCCTGCCCGCCACCGGGGCACGCGAGGGTTTCGACGTCGTAGGGTCCTCGCCCGAGGCCCTGGTCAAGGTGGAGAACGGCGAGGCGATGCTGCACCCGATCGCCGGCACGAGACCGCGCGGGGCGACCCAGGAGAAGGACGCGGCACTGGCCGCCGAACTGCTCGCCGACCCCAAGGAGCGCGCCGAGCACCTGATGCTGGTCGACCTCGGCCGCAACGACGTCGGCCGGATCAGCGCGCCCGGAACCGTCGAGGTCGTCGATTTCATGTCGGTCGAGCGCTACAGCCACGTCATGCACATCGTCTCGACGGTCGTGGGCCGGGTCGCCGAGGGCCGCAGCGCGCTGGACGTGCTGCTGGCCGCGTTCCCGGCCGGCACCCTGTCCGGCGCGCCGAAGCCGCGGGCGATGGAGATCATCGACGAACTGGAACCGACCCGGCGCGGCCTGTACGGCGGCTGTGTCGGCTACTTGGACTTCGCCGGAAACGCGGACACCGCCATCGCGATCCGCACCGCGCTGCTGCGTGACGGCATCGCATACGTCCAAGCCGGAGCCGGCATCGTCGCAGACTCCAATCCGGCGGCCGAGGACACCGAATGCCGCAACAAGGCGATGGCCGTGCTGCGCGCGATCGCCGCCGCCGACACGCTCAAATCCCTGTAACCGGCACCCGGGGCAGCCCGGCAACCGGTCGGGCCGGGCACCGATCCGGGCCCCGGCCCACGTCCCGTCCGCCCCGTTTGCGAAAATGGCCCGCATGACCGCGACAGGCAGCGTGACAGGCGCTGCGCCCTCGCCCTCGACCGCGACCAGGCCGGGCCGCTCCGCCACCCGCGCGAAGGTGACCGCCGCGCTGCTGGCTGCCGCCGGCGCGGGGCTGATCCTGGCCTCGGACGGACGCGGCTGGGCCAATGCCACCATCACCTCCCCGGTCCGGCTGTCCGTGCACGCCACCGGCAGCAACATCACCTCGCTGCCCTATGCGCTCGGCCTCGCCGGGCTCGCCGGAGCCGTCGCGCTGTTCGCGGTCCGTCGCATCGGCCGCTACCTGGTCGGCATCGTCCTGCTTGGCGCCGGACTCGGTACCGTCGCCGCCGTCGCCACCAACCTCGGCCACCTCGACAACACCCAGCTGGCCAGGGCCGCCGAGCAAACGCTCGGCGCGAGCGGCGCGCAACTGAGCGGCGTGACCAACACCGCGTGGCCTTACCTCACCATCGCCGGGGGTGTGCTGGTCGCTGCCGCCGGGGCGTTGACGCTGGTGCGCGGCAGGACGTGGACCGGCCTGTCGAACCGGTACGAGGTCGCGCCCAAAGCCACCGACCCGGCAGCCCAGCCCGCCGAAACCAGCGCGCAGCGCCCCGACCCGGAGGCCGAACCGACCTCGCGCGATCTCTGGGACTCGATCAACCGCGGCGACGACCCAACCGTCTGAGCACCCCCACGGCCTAAGCACCCCCACGGTCCAAGCACAGCGGCGCGTCAGAGACAATGACAGAGACAACAAAGCGGGACGGCGCCGCGACCCTTCGCCCAGCGCACTGTCCGAATGACAGCCATCGCCTTCGAGGAGCAAGCCGAGTCATGACCGAGGCCACCGAGACCACCGAACACAAGGGCCCGTCCGCGATCGCCAAGGCCGCCAGCCTCGGCATGGCCGCCCTGGGCTCCTCCGCGGCGGGCAACCGCTTCGTGGGCAACACCGTGGACCACGCCGACCACGGCCACTCCGTCGCCCGCTGGGTCGCCGCGGCTCTCTCCTTCGCCGGCTTCCTCATCGGCGGAGCGCTGTTCCCGTTCGTCATGTGGCCGGCCGTGATCATCTGCGGCGCCTTCCAGGTCCTCGCGCTCATCGCGGTCGTCGTCCTCAACGCCGCGGGCTTCGGCGTGCACGACGTCTGGGGTGAGCTGAAGGCCGAGGCCGCCGCCGAGCGCGCCTCCGCCTGACCTCCGCCTGACCTGGTACCGCCCCGCCAGGGCCGCCGCGGGCGCGCGTACCCGCGTCGCGGATGGCGTCGAGCACCGCTGCATTGCCGATAGCATGGCTGGGCAAGACGGCGCCGTGTGGCGCCCTGGCAGAGGGGACGGTACGTGACGGTGGCGACACCGAATACGAACGTGCTCGACGAGATCATCGTGGGCGTGCGCGCCGACCTGGCCGAGCGCCAGGCCCAGACCCCCCTCGACGACGTCAAGGCCAAGGCGCAGGCCCAGCCCTCCGCCAAGGACGGCGTGCGAGCCCTGCGCGGCGACGGAGTCGCGGTGATCGCCGAGGTGAAGCGCTCAAGCCCGTCCAAGGGCGCGCTCGCCGCGATCGCCGACCCCGCCTCGCTCGCCGGGGACTACGAGCAGGGTGGCGCCAGCGTCATCAGTGTCCTGACCGAGCAGCGCCGGTTCGGCGGCTCGCTGCAGGACCTCAAGGAAGTGCGCGCCAAGGTGGACATCCCGGTGCTGCGCAAGGACTTCATCGTCACCAGCTACCAGCTGTGGGAGGCCCGCGCGCACGGCGCCGACCTCGTGCTGCTGATCGTGGCCGCGCTGGACCAGGACGCGTTGGTCTCGCTGATCGAACGGGCCGAGTCCATCGGACTGACCCCGCTGGTCGAGGTGCATGACGAGGAGGAAGTGACCCGGGCCGTGGACGCCGGGGCGCGCATCATCGGCGTCAACGCGCGCAACCTGCGCACCCTCGAGGTCGACCGCACCACCTTCGCCCGCCTCGCCCCGCTGATCCCGGACAACGTCGTGCGCATCGCCGAGTCCGGCGTGCGCGGCCCGCACGACCTGATCGCCTACGCCAACTGCGGCGCGGACGCGGTACTGGTCGGCGAATCCCTGGTGACCGGCAAGAATCCGCGCGACGCGGTGGCCGACCTGGTCGCGGCCGGCGCGCACCCGGCGATGCGGCGCGGCCGGCAGTGAGCCAAGTGAGCTGACCGTGTACCGCACCCCCAAGCCCATCGCACCCGCACGGCGGCGGCCGTGGTGGCGGCATGCTCCGGCGGGCCGTCGATGGCCCGTTGGGCTGTGATCCGGGCCGCGTCATAGCAAGGCCCCGAGGCACCGATCGCCTCTCACGCGCTCACGCTCACCTGCGGACGGTCACCGCCGTCCCCACATGTCATCGCCGTACTTTCGCACTTCTTCTCGGAGACTTCCGATGACCGACACATCAACCTTCAGCGACGCCTTCTTCGCCGCTGCGTACGCTCATCCCTCGGCCCAACCCGACGACGCCGGACACTACGGCCGCCACGGCGGGCGCTTCATGCCCGAGGCCCTGATGGCCGCGCTCGCCGAACTGACCGAGGCGTACCAGAAGTCGAAGAACGACCCGGCCTTCCACGCCGAGTTCACGACGCTCCTGCGGACCTACGCCAACCGCCCCTCCCTCCTGACCGACGCCACGCGACTTTCCGAACACGCGGATGCCCGCATCCTGCTCAAGCGCGAGGACCTGAACCACACCGGCTCGCACAAGATCAACAACGTGCTCGGCCAGGCGCTGCTCACCAAGCGCATGGGTAAGCGCCGCGTCATCGCCGAGACCGGCGCCGGACAGCACGGCGTGGCCACCGCCACCGCAGCGGCCCTGCTCGACCTCGAATGCGTGATCTACATGGGCGAGGAGGACACGCAGCGCCAGGCGCTCAACGTCGCACGCATGCGCATGCTCGGGGCCGAGGTCATTCCGGTCGCGATCGGTTCGCGCACCCTGAAGGACGCCATCAACGAGGCGATCCGCGACTGGGTAGCGAACGTCGACCACACGCACTACCTGCTCGGTACCGCAGCCGGCCCGCACCCGTTCCCGTCCATGGTCCGCGACTTCGTGCGTGTCCTCGGCGTCGAGGCCCGCGAGCAGACCATCGCGCTGACTGGCGGCCTGCCTGACGCGGTCGCGGCGTGCGTCGGCGGCGGCTCGAACGCGATCGGCGCCTTCCACGCCTTCGTGCCGGACGAGAGCGTTCGCCTCTACGGGTTCGAAGCCGGCGGCTCCGGCGTCGAAACCGGCCTGCACGCCGCGTCGATCACCGGCGGCGCGATCGGCGTGCTGCACGGCGCGCGCACCTACCTCCTCCAAGACGAGTACGGCCAGACACTGCCCAGCCACTCCATCTCCGCAGGGCTCGACTACCCGGCGGTCGGCCCCGAGCACGCCTGGCTGCACGACACCGGGCGCGCGGTCTACGAACCGGTCACCGACGACGAGGCGATGCAGGCGTTCAAGCTGCTGTGCCGCACCGAGGGCATCATCCCGGCCATCGAATCAGCACACGCGGTCGCCGGTGCGCTGCGCGTCGCGCCGAGGCTGCGCGCCGAGCTCGGCCGCGAGCCGGTCATCCTGGTCAACCTCTCCGGCCGCGGCGACAAGGACATGCACACCGCCGCCGCCTACTTCGCCAAGGACCTCGGCGAGCACAGCGAAACGGAGGCCTGAGCGCCATGTCCAGCGGCAACAGCACCACCACCGGCACCGCCCCCACCAAGCTCGCCGCGCTCCTGGCCGCCACCAAGGCCGAGAACCGGGCCGCCCTCGTCGGCTACCTGCCGGCCGGCTTCCCCTCCGTCGAAGGCGGGATCGCGGCCTGCCGCGCGATGATCGAAGGCGGAGTCGACATCGTCGAGGTCGGACTCCCGTACTCCGACCCGCAAATGGACGGCCCGGTCATCCAGCGCGCCGTCGAGCGCGCACTCGAAGCCGGAACGAACACCGTCGACGTCCTGCGCACCGTTGAGGGCGTCGCCGAGACCGGCGCGCCGACCCTCGTCATGTCCTACTGGAACCCGATCGAGCGTTACGGCGTGGACCGGTTCGCCAAGGAGTTCGCCGACGCGGGCGGCGTAGGCCTGATCACCCCGGACCTGATCCCCGAAGAAGCAGAGCCCTGGCTCACCGCCTCCGACGCGCACAACCTGGATCGCGTCTTCCTGGTAGCCCAGTCGTCCACCGATGAGCGCATCGCGCTGACCACGCGCACCTGCCGGGGATTCGTCTACGCGGCCTCGCTCATGGGCGTCACCGGCGCTCGCGAGGCGGTCAACTCGCAGGCGGCGCGCCTCGTCGAGCGCACGAGGGCGGCCACGGATCTGCCGGTCTGCGTCGGGCTCGGGGTGTCCAACGCGCGGCAGGCCGCCGAGGTCGCCCAGTTCGCCGACGGCGTGATCGTCGGCTCGGCGTTCGTCAGGCGGCTGCTCGACGCGCCGGACGAGGCCGCAGGGCTGGCCGCCGTGCGTGAACTCGCCGAACAGCTCGCTGAAGGTGTCCGATCCAGGGGGCGTTGAGGTAACCTCACGGCCGGAACGGCCAGCGGGCGGCCGGCAGCGCAAAGCCGACAGGACCGACAGGACCGGATAGGACGGGCAGCAGGGATGACGGCGGAACGAGGCACCGCGGCCACGAACGGCAAGGGCGGCGCGGCAGGTGCGGGCGGCGGCAAGCGCGCGACGTCCAAGCAGGCCGTGCCCGAGCCCGAGACCGAGCCGAAGTCCGCGTTCGCGACGGCCGCGCCCTGGATCTCGCTGGCCGCCCGGCTGCTGCTGGGCGCGATGTGGTTGTTCTACTGCCTGCCGAAGCTCGGTGCCTCGGACGCCAACGCCGCCTCGGTGCGCAACTTCAAGATCCTGCCCGGCGCGATGGTCAACACCTTCGCCTACGCCCAGCCCTACGTGGAGTTGGCCCTCGGGCTGCTCGTGATCGTGGGGCTGGGCACCCGGCTGGTGGCGGCGCTCTCGGCGCTGCTGCTGCTGGTCTACATCGGCGGCATCGCCTCGCTCGGCATCCGCGGCATCCACATCACCTGCGGCTGCGGCGGCGCCGGCGGCCAGGTCGCGGCGGGCCAGACGCGCTACACGCTGGACATCCTGCGCGACGTGCTCTACCTGATTCCGGCGGTTTGGCTGCTCTGGAAGCCCAAGAGCAAGTTCTCCGCCGATGCGGCGCTGCTGCCCGAGCTCACGCCGGTCGCACCGGTGCCGACCCCGCGCCGCTCCGCGCCTGCCAAGGGCGGTTCTTCGCGCCGGTAGTCACGTGCGCCGGGTTGCCGCGCACCTTGCCTCTGGACCGAACTCCCGCGCACCCTCTAAAGCGCTCTTCGGTGGTCTGCCGATGTCGGTGGCGGCTGCGAAGCTGTCGCCATGATCCCGTGGAGCTTGGCAGGCATCGACCAGGCGCTGCGCGCCAGCTGGGCAGCTGACACCTGTTCGCCGGACGACCTGGCTCGGGCCGGATGGAATCCGGGCAACCCGGCGTGGGGCCACTGCGATATCACGGCTTTGATCGTGAACGACGTCTTCGGCGGCGATCTCGTCGTCGGGGAAGTCCATCACGAGGGGACGCAGCGTGGGTTTCACTGGTGGAACCGGCTGCCCAGCGGTGTGGAACTCGACCTGACCCGCGAGCAGTTCCGGGAAGGCGAGATCGTCTCCGCGGCCCGTGCCGTCGCGCGGCCGCCCGGCCCGCTGCCTCGGCGCTGGGAGGCTTACCTCCTCTTGCGTGAGCGCGTCATCACGCACCTCGGCAGTCTCCCGGAACCAGCCGTTCCTGATCACGATCATCGCGGCTTGTCCCACCGAAGGGTGTAGCGGAAGAAGAGCCGCCGGCGCACCGCGCAGCCCGGCAGATGAGCGCCGGCGGCCGTGGCGATCTCGGCGACGCTCGTGGTCGGATCGCGCATCGGCATGACGGGTTGCCCGGCTCCGGCTCCGGCTCCGGCCCCGTCCCCGTCGACCGCGCGGGCCGGGCGCGGATGCTTGATCAGACCCATGACCGGATTCGCCGCCGCTGAGACCAAGTCGACGATCATGTCTGCCGGCCCGTCCACTTTGGCGAGGCCTACGACGAGCAGCCGGCCGCCCGGTGCCAGGAGCCGCGGGATCCGGGACAGGGCGTCCTCAAGGTCGAGATGGTGCAGGACCGCCACCATCGTGATCAGGTCGGCCTCGCCCTCTGCCGCGGCCGCGGCGAACTCGTCGAAGCGGCCCCGCTCGATGCTCACCCACGGCTTGTCGGCCAGCCGCTCGTTCGCTGCGGCGGCCATGCCCGCGTCGGCGTCGATTCCGATGACGCGCGGGAAGCGGGCGGCCAGCTTCCCGGCCAGCGCGCCGGTGCCGCAGCCGACGTCGACCGCCATCCGTCTGCGGGCCGGCAGGTTGCGCAGGATCCAGCCGTGGAAGTGCTCGTTGTGATTCCATGGATGGCGCGCATTGAACCTGGCCAGCCGCTGTGCAGCGCTCCGTACCACCGGATTCGTGCTGTCTCTGACATCCATGCCGGAAGCATTCCAGGTCTGCGCATCCTTGTCGGCGCGGCCGAAATACACTGCGCGGTATGGGCAACTTCGCGTCCTACGACGGCGTGGAACTCGCGTATCGGCTCGCGGGCGACGGGACGCCGCTGGTCTGCATTCCCGGCGGGCCGGGAAGGGCCGCGGAGTATCTGGGTGATCTCGGCGGCCTCGACTCGTCACGACGGCTGGTCCTGCTGGACCCTCGCGGTGTCGGCCGCTCGAGCGATCCGGTGGACAGCGCCACTTTCCGCGTCGACCGGCTGGTGCGCGACGTCGAAGCCCTGCGCGCGCATCTCGGCCTGGAACAGATGGACCTGCTCGCGCATTCGGCGGGCGCGAATCTGGCCACGCTGTACGCCGCCGCGTACCCGGCGCGCATCGCCAAGCTGGTCCTGGTCACCCCCGGCCTCGGCCTGATCGGTGTCGACGGCGACGAGGAGGAGTTCGCCGCCGCGTTGGAGCGCACGGCGGCAGAACCCTGGTATCCCGCCGCGCGCGCGGCGCTGGAGAAGATCTTCACCGGGGACCTGTCGATCGACGCGTTCCGCGCGTCGAGGCCGCTGTACTACGGGCGCTGGGACGAAGCTGCCCGCGCGCACGCCACGGTCGGTGTCGCGGATCGGCATATGGCCGCGCGGCTGGGCTACTTCGCCGGTGTGGACCTCGATCCGCCCGCGATTCGGGGCGCGCTCACGAAGCTGGCCGCGCCCGTTCTGCTGCTCGTGGGGGAGGTGGACCCCATGGTGACGCCTGCCATGGCGCACGCCGCGGCTCAGGTGTTCAGCGACGCAAAGGTCGTCGTTCAAGCGGGGGCGGGGCACTTCCCGTGGGTCGACGATCCGGCCGGCTTCGCCGCGGCCGTCGATTCGTTCCTCGGCTGAGGAAGCGCGCACCGCGCAGAGGCGATCACTCATCACCCGATGCGGTGAAGGGGCGGCGCGGCTGGTCGTGTCGCGCGATCGCTTTGCCCCGGTTCACGCCAGCATGTCCGGCATGGTGGAGAATCGCGGGCTCGGCAGCCCGGTCCAAGACGATGTGACTGAAGCGACTGAGACGACCGAAGCGACTGACCCGCTCGGCGCGGCGCGCGAGCGGCCCGGCCGCGTGAAGGCCGCGGCCGTTCGGCAGGCGCAGGTCGCGGCGCAGCGGCGCAAGCGGCAGCTGTGGATCGGCGGGGGAGTGTTCGCCGCCATCGCCGCGCTCGTGACGGTCGGGATCTTCGTGCAGCACAACCGGGCCGCCGCCAACGCCGCCCTCGGCGCCGGGCCGTTCGTCGCCCCCGCCGCTGCCGTCGGCGAGGGAAGCCTGGCCATCCCGTTCGGCGCGAACACCGCCTTCTCCCCGTCCATCTCCTCGGCCGCGCCGGCCCGCGTCACGCTCACCATTTACGAGGACTTCCGCTGCCCCTACTGCCGGCTCGCCGAGTCGATGTTCGAGCCGACCTACAAGTCGTACGCGCTCGCCGGGAAGATCCAGGTCCAGTACCACCTGGTCGACCTGCTCGACCGTAACCTCGGCGGGACCGGATCGCTGCGCGCGGGGAACGCCGGGGCGTGCGCGCAGGACGCCGGCCCTGGCAAGTTCACCGCGTACCACGACGCGTTGTATGCCAACCAGCCCGAGGAGACCGACGACGCCTTCAGCTCGAGCGCCGCGCTCATCTCCCTCGCCAAGAAGGTGCCCGGGCTCGACACCCCCGCCTTCGAGGCCTGCGTCACCGGCGACACCCACGGCTCCTGGGTCAAGCGCAACTACAGCTCGCTGTACTCCGTCCTGAACGGCTCCGTCGCCACTCCGTACTATGCGATCAACGGTGAGCAGTACAAGCTGACCACCCTGCCTCCCGCCACTCAGCAGGCCGCTTTCCGGGCCGCGCTGGACGCGGCGGTAGCCGCAGCGCGCTGACACGCGGACCCGGCGCCGCTTCTTGCACACGGCCAAGGTCACGGAGAGGTCACGCAACGCCATGAATTCCCCGAGATGTGATCGGGGGGAGGGTCGCACCGCGCGGCGGCGAGATTAGGATGCGGCAGCGGCTTTGTGCGCGCCTCGCCGGCAGGGGCTACACCTCGGCCGGTCGGAGCGTACGGGCCGCTACCGACCGCCCGCACTCGCGACCGACCCGGAAGTGGACCGCCGACGATGAGCAAGGCCAACAAGGTAGGCAAGGAGCTGGCCCGCCAGCGCGCCGCACAGCTGCGGCTTGAGCAGCAGCGCCGTGCCCGGCGCAATCGGCTCTACGCCATTTACGGGTCCGTCGTGGCCGTCATCGTGGTCGCCGTCGGCGTCGCCTTCGCCGTGCAGGCCGCGAACGGCCCCAAGACCCCGACGGCCGTGCCCGTGGGCGCGGTGGCCGACACCACCGGCGGGGTCAGCGCCGCGAACGGCATGGCGATCCCGCTCGGCAATGCCGACGCCAAGGTCAAGCTCACCGTCTACGAGGACGCCCGCTGCTCGGCGTGCAAGTCGTATGAGACGACGTACACGCCCGCCTACAAGAAGCTCGTCCAGGACGGCACCCTCCAGCTGCTGATCCACCCGGTCACCCTCATCGACGCGAACACCAACGGCACCGGCTCGCTGCACGCGGGCAACGCCTTCGCCTGCGCCCAGGACGCCGGGCACTTCGAGGACTACCACGACGTCATCTACGCCAACCAGCCCGCCAGCGAGAACACCGACTCCTTCGCCTCGGACGCGACGCTGATCTCGCTGGCCAAGCAGGTGCAGGGCCTGGACTCCACGACCTTCGAGTCCTGCGTCAACACGCACAAGTACTTCGACTGGGTGAAGCAGAACTACGCGGACCTGAACAAGATCACCAACAACCAGCCGTCCACCCCGACGATCTACGCCAACGGCAAGGCGTTCACGCTGCCGACCGCGTCGACCACCCCGGCCGCGCAGGCCGCGTTCATCGCCTCGATCGACAAGCTGGCCGGGGTCAACCCGAGCGCTTCCCCGAGCGCGGCCGCGAGCGGCAGCGCCGCAGCCTCCTCCAGTTCGAGCGCGTCGGCCTCACCGGCGCCGTCGGCGAGCAAGTCATGACGCCGCTGGCACCGCACCCGCTGGCCTTCCTGCCGAGCCCGACCACCGCCGAGCTCAAGCTCGGCCCGTTCCCGATCCGGTTCTACGCGCTGTGCATCATCGCGGGAATCGCGGTGGCCGTGTGGCTCGGCGAGCGGCGCTGGCGGGAGCGCGGCGGCGAGCCGCATGTCATCACGGACATCGCCATCTGGGCCGTGCCCTTCGGGCTGCTCGGCGGCCGGCTCTACCACGTCATCACCGACTACGAGCTCTACTTCACCACCGGCAAGGACTGGGTGCGCGCGTTCTACATCTGGGACGGCGGCCTGGGCATCTGGGGCGCGATCGCGCTCGGCGGGCTCGGCGCCTGGATCGGGGCGCGGCGGCGCGGCGTGAAACTCCCACCGCTGGCGGACGCGCTGGCACCCGGAATCGTGCTGGCGCAAGGGGCCGGGCGCTGGGGCAACTGGTTCAACAACGAGCTGTACGGCGACCCGACCACCAAGCCGTGGGGCCTGACCATCCACTGCATGGACGACGTGACCCGGAAAGCCACGCCCTGCTCAGGGATCCCGGGCACGACCACCGTCGCAGGGCACTTCCAGCCGACGTTCCTTTACGAGTCGATCTGGTGCGTGATCGTCGCGCTCATCGTCCTGTGGGCCGATCGCCGTTTCCGGATGGGGCACGGCCGCGCGTTCGCGCTCTACGTACTGCTCTACACGATCGGGCGCGGCTGGATCGAGCACCTGCGCAGCGACTACGCGCACCACATCCTCGGCATGCGGCTCAACGACTGGACCGCGATCATCGTCGGGGTCGGCGCGCTGGTGTACCTGATCCTCAGTTCCAGGCGCCGTCCAGGCCGTGAGGCGCCGGCGGAGATGTACTGGCCACACTTCGGATCTCCGCAGGCCGGAGCGGCAGTGCCGGACGAGACCGCGGATGGCGAAGCACAGCCGGATGGCGCCGAGGCGAACGCGCAAGCACCGGCGCGAGAAGAACAATCGCCGCAGGCGGCAGCCGCCGAAGGCAGCGACCTCGAAGGGCGCGCCGCCGCCGAGCCGACCGAAAGTCAACCGGCTAATCCGTAACGGTCGCCGACTGACCTGCGCCGACGGGCGCGGATCCACTCCGGATCCGCGCCCGTCGCGCGTTCTGTGAGACGTATCTCAGCTGGGGGGCGTGAACGGCGCGCAACAGGGGGAAGACAAGTCGTAGCGCGCTACAGCCGCAGGTCAAAGAGGCGTTGTCCGGAATGTGAGATGAAAGATTCTCTACTGACGGACGCTAGATCCATCGTGTAACCTCAAAGCCACCGCGGGCAGGGCCAGTGTCGTCCCTCATGCGCGCATTCAGGCGCGGACCCTTACCGACGACCATGGAGGACCCCGATGTCCCAAGCGGCCC
>DASUAR010000103.1:0-15765 GCA_035763685.1 Actinocrinis sp.
GCGCCACCTGCCTACCCGTTAGGCTCTGGCCATGGCGAAACAGTGGGAGTACGTGACCGTGCCGTTGCTGGTGCACGCGACGAAGCAGATCCTGGACAACTGGGGCCAGGACGGCTGGGAGCTGGTGCAAGTGGTCCCGGGGCCGAATCCCGAGCAGCTGGTGGCGTACATGAAGCGGGAGAAGCAGTAGTGACCGCGCCGGGCGAGGCCACGGCCGCCACGCCCGAGGAACGCCTGGCCCGGCTGGGGTTGGAAGTGCCCGCGGTGGCCAAGCCGGTGGCCGCCTATGTTCCGGCCGTGCGGTCCGGCACGCTGGTGTTCACCTCGGGACAGTTGCCCACGATCGACGGCAAGCTTCCGGCGACCGGCAAGGTCGGCGCCGAGGTCAGCGCCGAGGAGGCCAAGCAGCTCGCCGAGCGCTGCGCCCTCAACGCGCTGGCCGCGGTCAAGTCCGAGATCGGGGAGCTGTCCCGGGTTCGCCGCGTGGTCAAGGTCGTCGGTTTCGTCGCCTCCGCGCCGGGCTTCACCGGCCAGCCCGCCGTGATCAACGGCGCGAGCGAGCTGCTGGGCAAGGTCTTCGGCGAGGCCGGGGCGCACGCGCGTTCCGCGGTCGGCGTCGCGGTGTTGCCGCTGGACGCTCCGGTGGAGGTGGAGCTGACCGTCGAGATCGACAGCTTCGAGGTCGACAGCGCTCCCGACACCCGCGCGCCGGACGGGGTGGCCTGATCTCCGGGGCCGGCACCGGTGTGGGCTCGTCTGGCCCGGGTCCGGTCGTCTCCGGACCGGTGACGCCGCGCGCCACGCTGGTGCTGGCCCCGAACCCCTCGCCGATGACGCTCGACGGCACCAACACCTGGGTGCTGATCGAACCGGGATCAACCGAGGCGGTCGTCATCGACCCGGGGCCGGTGCATATAGGGCATATCAAATCCATTCGCGATGTCGTCCGGGAAGCCGGAGCCCGTGTCGCCTCGATCCTGCTGACGCATGGTCACCCAGATCACGCGGAAGTCGCCGGACAGTTCGGGGCGTTGACCCGCGCTCCGGTGCGTGCGCTCGACCCTCGGCGGCGGCTTGGCTCGGAAGGGCTCGACGATGGCGATGTGCTGACCGTCGGCGGCCTCGAAGTCCGCGTGATCGCGACGCCGGGCCATACCGGCGACTCGCTCTCTTTCCTCATCCCGGCCGACCACGCACTGTTGACCGGTGACACCGTCCTAGGCCGCGGTACGACGATGGTCGCGCACCCTGACGGGCGTCTCGCGGACTACTTTGACTCGCTCACGCATATCCGGCGGATGACTGAATCGGCAGACGTCGGCGTCATCCTGCCCGGACATGGACCAGTGGTCGCCGACCCCCGCGCGGCGGTCGAGTTCTACCTCACACACCGGGCTGCACGCCTCGCCCAAGTCCAGGCAGCGCGCGATGCGGGAGACCGTACTGCGCGTCAGATCGTTCGACGCGTGTACGCCGATGTCGATCGCCGCCTGTGGCCCGCCGCCGAGCTATCCGTACTCGCGCAGCTCGAATACCTGGACGAGAAGAAAGACGCGTAACCCGAGCCGCTATCGCGCGCGTCGTGCCAAACGCACCGTGTCGAGCAGCACAACCGCACGCGCCTCGAGTTTGATCCATCCGCGCTGCGCGAAGTCCGCCAAGGCCTTGTTGACGGTCTCCCGGGACGCGCCGACCAGCTGCGCCAACTCCTCCTGCGTGAGGTCGTGCGAGACCTTGATCCCTTCCTGGTCGTCCCCGGCGGGCTGGCCGAACCGGGTCGACAGGTCGAGCAGCGCCTTGGCGACGCGGCCGGGCACGTCCGAGAACACCAGGTCCGCCAGCGTCTCGTTGGTGCGCCGCAGCCGCCGCGCCATGGCTCGCAGCAACGCGCGGGCGACCTCGGGCCGGGTCGAGAGCCACGGCTGAAGCTCGGTGTGCCCGAGCGCGAGCAGCCGGGTGGAGGTCAGCGCGGTCGCGGTGGAGGTGCGCGGCCCCGGGTCGAACAGCGAGAGCTCGCCGAACATGTCGCCCGGCCCGAGCACCGCGGTCAGGTTCTCCCTGCCGTCCCCGGAGGACCGGCCCAGCTTGATCTTGCCCTCGACCACCACGTACAGCGCGTCACCCGGGTCGCCCTCGTGGAACAGCGCGTCGCCGCGGCTCAGCGCGATCTCCGTCATCGACTTGAGCAGCGAGTTGGACGCCTCTTCATCCAAGGCGGCGAACAACGGGCTCCGGCGCAGCACGTCCTCCACTGTCGAACCCTCCATCGGCCACTAGGCCGTTCTCCTGCGGTCCTGGTCGCCGGTCGCGCGCTTGTGACTCGACGCCGGCCCGCAATCTGTTATGCCTTTGCATCGAACAGTGTGGCCTACCACACGCTATTTCACATACTCAGGAACGCCACACCTCAATCCTGCCGAGTACCGTAACGTGCACCCAAGCCGCCTCGACCATCTACGCTTGCCGAATGAGCATGGCCGGTGAGACGACTGAGAAGACGCCCGAGACACACGAGACCCCGTTGGCTCTCACCCGTAGGGCACGGCGGATCAACCGGGCGCTCGCCGAGATTTATCCCGATGCTCACTGCGAGCTCGACTTCGAATCGGCCTTCCAGCTCCTCTGCGCCGTCGTGCTCTCCGCGCAGACCACCGACGTGCGCGTCAACCTGACTACGCCGGCGCTGTTCGCCCGTTACCCCACCGCCGATGACATGGCCGCGGCCAACCCGGCGGAGCTGGAGCAGCTGATCAAGCCGACCGGCTTCTATCGCAACAAGGCCAAGTCGCTGCTCGGCTTGGCCGTCGCCATCCGTGACCAGTTCGGCGGCGACGTACCGCACACTCTCGAGCAGCTGGTCACGCTGCCTGGTGTCGGCCGCAAGACCGCGAACGTAGTGCTCGGTAACGCGTTCGGCATTCCAGGCATCACCGTGGACACGCACTTCGGCCGACTCGCCCGACGCTTCGGCTGGACTCGGGTAGAAGACCCGGTCAAGGTCGAGTTCGAGGTCGGCGCGCTGTTTCCCAGGGCGGAGTGGACGATGCTCTCGCACCGGCTGATCTTCCACGGCCGCCGGGTCTGTCACTCCCGCAAGCCGGCCTGCGGCGCCTGTCCGGTCGCCGCGCTGTGCCCGTCGCGCGGGGTGGGCGAGCAAGACCCGATCAAGGCGGAGGCGCTGCTGCGGCCCGCCTCGGCACGCGAGGCGGCGCTGATCGCCGCCGCCCGGAAGGTGGCTTCGTGAACGACGCGGGCGAGATCATGGCCGCGCTTGAAGAACTGCCGACCTGGCTGCGCCCGCTCGCCGGGGCACTACGCGACCTGGGCACGAACTGGCTCGGCTTCCGGCCCAGGCCGCGCACGCTGCCCGGCGAGCCGCGACGTTCAGCGGTGCTGATCCTCTTCGGTGAGAGCGGCACGCCGGGCGCTGCGATACCGGACGTTTTGATCACGGAACGAGCCACGACGCTGCGTTCACACGCCGGTCAGCCGGCTTTCCCCGGCGGACGGATCGACCCCGAGGATCACGGGCCGGTGCACGCAGCGCTGCGTGAGGCGCAGGAGGAGACCGGCGTCGATCCCGAGTCAGTGGCCGTATTCGGCCGCTTGCCCGAGATCTACCTGCAACCGAGTGATTTCATGGTCGCGTCCGTTCTGGGGTGGTGGCACACTCCGTCGCCGCCACGCGTCGTAAGTCCTCTGGAGGTGGCCGCAGTGCACCGAGTGCCTGTGGCCGAGCTTGCCGACCCCGCGAACCGGTTGCGCGTACGTCATCCGGCCGGTTACATCGGCCCGGCCTTCCACGCCGACGGCATGCTCGTCTGGGGATTCACCGCCGGACTGCTCGACGCCGTGCTCAGGCTCGGCGGCTGGGAGCAGCCCTGGGACCAAAGCCGGCTTGAGGACTTACCCGAAGAGGTCTCGGCGTTGGCGGTTCGGTCGAGTTCGATCCGCCCCGCTGACCAGCGGCCGTTCGCCACGGGCGCGGACGGCCTGGAAAACGCGACGGCCCTGACCGGCCGGGCAGCGAACGGCTCGGGGGCGGACAGTTCGGCGGTCCACGATGCGGGCGCGAACAGCATGGACAGCATGGACAGCGCGGGCGGCGTAGCCGGCACCGGTGGCGAGTGAGGGTGAGCCCGTGGACCTGCTCGATCTGATTCTGATCATCGTCGCCATCGCGTTCGCGGTGTCTGGTTACCGGCAGGGCTTCGTGGTCGGCGTGCTGTCGTTCGTCGGCTTCGTCGGCGGACTGCTGCTCGGCCTGTGGCTGGTGCCCATGGTGATACAGCGCTTCACGGCGAACACCTCGCTGGTCATCTCGACGATCTCGCTGTGCGCGGTGCTCGTGCTCGCGGTGCTGGGGCAGGTGTTCGCCACCTCGATCGGCGGGCGGGTGCGGCGCGAGATCACCTGGCGGCCGGTGCAGGCCGTGGATCAGAGCGCGGGCGCGGCGGTGTCGGTGATCTCGGTGCTGCTGGTCGCCTGGTTCCTCGGTCTGGCGCTGGTCAACTCGACGATGCCGGTGGTCGCTGCGCAGGTCCGCAACTCGGCGCTGCTCAACGGAATGCGGATGGTGTTGCCGGCGAACGCGTCCAGTTGGTTCGGCTCGTTCGCGAGCGTGCTCGACAAGAGTGGCTTCCCGCAGGTGTTCGCACCGTTCACGCACGAGCAGATCGCTAACGTTCCGCCGCCTGATCCGGCGGTGCTCAACCAGGCGGGCGTCGTCAAGGCACAGAACTCGATCGTCAAGATCGTCGGTAACGCACCGAGCTGTGGAAAGCAGATCGAAGGATCCGGGTTCGTGTACTCGGCGCAGCACGTGATGACGAACGCTCACGTCGTCGGCGGCGTAACGCATCCGACAGTGCAGGTGGGCGGGGAAGGGCACCTTTACCGCGCGACGGTAGTGCTGTTCGACCCGACGAGTGACATCGCAGTGCTCTACGTCCCAGGTCTCCGGTCGGCTCCGCTCGCCTTCGACACGTCCGGCACCAGCGGGGACACTGCCGTCGTGGCCGGCTTCCCGGAGGACGGCCCGTTCACGCCGGTCGCTGCCCGCATCCGGCAGGAGATCCAGGCGCAGGGGCAGGACATCTACCAGCGGGGATCGGCGACGCGCGACATCTTCTCGCTCTTCGCGCAGGTACTCCAGGGCAACTCCGGCGGTCCGCTGCTCACCTCGACCGGTGAGGTGTACGGCGTCGTGTTCGCCAAGTCGTTGGAGGATGCGTCAACCGGCTACGCCCTGACTGCGAATCAGGTCAAGAATGACGCGCACAACGGTGCGAGCGCGACGAGCGCAGTAGACACTCAAGGCTGCGCTATCTGACGCTCCAATGCGCTGCAATGTCTCCGAGTGCCCCATTTCTGAGTGACCCCGGCTCCGAGTGTCACAGCGTCCTGTCCGCAGCAGTGATCCAGACAGTTGCTACTGTCTGATCGGCAGTTGGCCGGGATCGGCCTGTGGCTCGCGACTTTGGGGGGCGTAATCCGTGCTCGGACACTCGCATTCGACCAGCGGCGCGCTCGCTTGGGCCGCCGCCGCGGCTTGGGTGCCGGCCGCGGTGTGGCCGGCTCACCTGCAGACCAAGGACATCCTGCTCGGCACGTTCATCACCGCGGGTTCCGCGCTGCTGCCGGACTTCGACCACCCCGACGGCACGATCGCGCACTTCCTCGGCCCGATCTCGCACGCGTTCTGCCGATTCGTCGAGTGGATCTCAGGCGGTCACCGGCACGCCACGCACTCGCTGCTGTTCGTGGCCGGGGTAACCGGCGGCACCTGGGCCGGAGCGCACTACCTGGGGCGTCCCTTCACGCTTGGCCTGGTCTACCTACTGCTCTCGCTCGCTATACGGGCACTGCATCTCTGCCCTCCCGGTAAGGGCATCCACTCGTGGGGTGTAGTGCTCTTGCTCGCGGTCGGCGGAACGTTCCTGATGGACCGTTGGATCAGCTCGGATCCGACCTGGCTGCCCGTCGCGGTCGGCCTCGGCGCATTGACGCATCTCGCCGGAGACTGCCTCACCGACCGAGGCTGCCCGCTGCTGTGGCCGATTCCCACCAGGTTCGGCATACCGCTGATCAAGCACACCGGCGAGAAGCTGGAGACGGCGTTCCTCACCCCGCTCATGGCGGTCGGCGCGTTCGTGTCCCTCTACTTCGCCACGACGCCGCTCACCCACAAGTAGTCGTCAGTAGTCGTCCAAGGCACGCAGGCGGTCGCTCGCCGCCCATCGGACACTGGGCTTAACGGTCCGGTTCGTCGTCCGCGAGCCAGTTCAGCACCTCGGTGTTGAACAACTTGGGTGCCTCTTCCTGCGGGAAGTGGCCGACGCCTTCGAGCAGCCGCCAGCGGTACGGCGCGTTCACGTGCCGCCCCGAGCCGCGAGCCGTGCTGGTGAGCACCGAGCGGTCCAGCGCTCCGTGCAGATGCAACGTCGGCACTTCCGTCGGTGTGCGCATCCGCTGCTGGTACTGGAGCCCGTCAGGGCGCGGCAAAGAACGCACCCACCAGCGGAAGTACTCCAGCGAGCAGTGCGCGACACCCGGAATCATGATCGCTTGTTCGTACCGGTCGACCACGTCTTCGGGCGGCCACTCCGGGCCGCTCCACTCGCGCAGCATCCGGCCCACCGCCGCGCCGCCGTCCCGCAGCAGCGATCTCTCGGCGGCCAGCGGGCGTTGCGCCGCGAACACGTGCTTGCTCGCGCCGATCTGGGCCGGATCCGTGAGCAGCGCGGCACGTTGCCGCCGGGGATGCCCCGCGCCGACGACTACGAGCCGCCGCACCGTCTTCGCGCGCACGGTCGCGGCGGTCCAGCCGAGCGTGGCACCCCAGCCGTGCCCGATCACTGCGGCGTTCGCCTCACCGAGCGCACGGATGACTCCGGTGACGTCCATGGTGAGTGTTATCGGATCGTAGCCTCGCGGCGTCTTGTCGCTGCCGCCGAACCCTCGCAGGTCCATCGCCGCCGCGCGGTAACCGGCCTCCGCGAAGGCGGTCAGCTGCTCGCGCCAGGTCCACCAGAACTGCGGAAAACCGTGCAGGAAAAGCACCAGCGGGCCCTCGCCGAGCTCGACGACGTGGAAGCGGGCGCCGTTCGCGGAGACCTCACGATGGGTCCAGGCGCCCTCCACGTACACCGGTGACAGGTCTGAAGGCATGGGCGCCAGCATGGCACACCTGGCTGTCCATGCGGTGTCGCAAAGGGGTGCGTTGGGCGACTTGAGGCGCCGAAAGACGGCTGACGGACTAGTGCTCGTTGCAGCGACGGACGATTAACGCACCGACCGCTTGATGACCGCGATCGACTCGTTCGTGCTCCGCTTCGTCGCGTCCACGCCGCGGATCTTCTTGAGCCGCAGCACCCCTATCCCGCCGAGCAGCCCGGCAAGCAGGATGTACCCGCCGCCGACGATGAGCCAGGCCCAGGCCAGCCCGATCCCGGCCGCGTTGATGCCGTACGCGATCGCGAACGAGAACATGATCAGCGCGAACAGGGAGAGCAGCCCGGCGACGGCGAAGAGCGCGCCACCCATCGCAACCTGCTTGGTGTCCCGGCGCAACTCTGCCTTGGCCAGTGCGATCTCGTCGCGCACGAGGCTGGAGAGGTCCTTGGTCGCGGATGTGACCAACGCGGAGAGCTTGTGGTCGGTGTCCAAGCGGTCGGACGGGGAACCGACGGTCGCGGCCACGGCTACCTCCAGGGTGCGTACGACAACGTGCAGGGCGGTCAGTGGGCAGGTCCCGGCACAAGTACCCCTGGAATTGTCAGACTATGCGGTCATTGGGCTGATCGCGTGGCCTCGTGCGGCCCGTATCTGTTCGGCTTGCACGACCGGCCTCTCGTGGCGCGCTGCCTCGCCTCTCATCGCACGCCCCTGAATAGCTACAAGTTTACCAATCGATTTATCGACAAATCGTCTTCTCGATAATAAGGGCGTGGCTGACCTGGCCCATCTCGAAATCCGGTCGCATTCGGTCGTCTCGCCGTGTTACGCATGAGCCATGCCGACAGAGCCATCAGCCCCGCGCAAGCTCGCCGAGAGCGAGTTCGACCAGTTCTTCAGCCTCGACGAGCTGGCGTTCGGATCCGAACCGCAGAGCGCCGCGCTGCGCGAGATCGACAAGCAACTGCTGGAGGCGGATCGGACGATCGGCATATTCGACGGCCCGCAGATTGTCGGCGGCGCCTCGATCTTCACCTTCGAGATGACTGTTCCCGGCGGCCGGGTCCCGCTGGCCGGAGTCAGCTGGGTGAGCGTCATGCCCACGCACCGGCGGCGCGGCATTCTGCGCTCGATGATGCGCCATCAGTTGCACGGTCTGCACGAGTCAGGCGGTGAAGCCGTCGCCGGGCTGACTGCCTCCGAACCGCCGATCTACGGACGCTTCGGCTATGGCCTTGCGTCGCGCAGTGCCCAGCTCACGATCCCGCGCTCGCACAGCGCGCTGCGCATGCCGCAAGGCGTTGACGCCGTGACGCTTCGGCTGATTCCAACCGCGGAGTCCTTGGAACTCTGCGAACAGATCTACGCGCGACAGTTGCTCGCCCGTCCCGGAATGATCGTGCGCACGGCTGAGTGGGCCAAGGTCTGCATCGCGGATCCCGACGAATGGCGCGCCGGCCGCTCGAAGATGCGCACCGTGCTCGCCGAGCGCGATGGCCAAGCAGTCGGGTATGCGCACTACCGCATCAAGCGGCAATTCGGAATGCCTACCCCGACGGGCGACGTAGGCGTCGAAGAGCTTTACGCAGACGACGCCGCGTCCTACGCGGCGCTGCTGGAGTACCTCACGAGCATCGACCTCACGGACACCACGTCGCTCCCCGCTATCCCGCTCGACGGCCCACCCATGCACCTGCTCGAGAACGTCCGGGCTGCGAGCCCACGCATGCGGGATGCGATGTACGTCCGCCTCGTCGACATAGATCGTGCACTCGCCTCGCGGACGTACTCCGCGCAGATCGACGTCGTCATCGACGTCGCAGACCCCTTCTGCCCTTGGAACGCCGGGCGCTGGCGACTCGCCGGCGGCGAAAAGGGCGCCACCTGCGAGCGCACCACCGCGGCGGCGGACCTGGCGCTCGGCGTGCGCGAACTCGGCTCGGTATTCCTCGGCGGTAACTCCCTTTCCGCACTCGGCGCGGCCGGTCTGGTCGAGGAGCGACGCAGCGGGGCGCTGGCTGAGGCGTCGCGTGCCTTCGCGACGGACTTGGAGCCCTGGTTGTCCTTCGGCTACTGACATGGCCGTCGGCGGCACCGCTGCGCCGCCCGACGCAAGACATGGCCGCCGCAAAACGCTGCCGCCGCAAAACGCCACGCGGCGTGTGACCGATCGAGAGATGATCGGGCACACGCCGCGCAACCGTCTGTCTACTGCTCCTGGTGCTCAGTCCTCGCTCGCGTGCGGGAGCTTCTCCTTGATCAGCTCCATGACGGAGGCGTCGGTCAGCGTCGTGGTGTCACCCAGCGCGCGGTCCTCGGCCACGTCCTTGAGCAGCCGCCGCATGATCTTGCCGGAGCGGGTCTTAGGCAGTTCGGACACGAACTGGATCTGCTTCGGCTTGGCGATCGGCCCGATCTCCTTCGAGACGTGCGCCTTGAGCTCGGCGTCGAGCTCCTCGCCCTCCGCCTTACCGCCGCGAAGGATCACGAAGGCGACGATGCGTTGACCGGTTGTCTCGTCCTTCGCACCGACCACAGCGGCCTCAGCCACCGACGGGTGCGATACCAGCGCGGACTCGACCTCGGTGGTGGAGATGTTGTGCCCTGCCACCAGCATGATGTCGTCTACCCGGCCGAGCAGCCACAGGTCGCCGTCGTTGTCCTTCTTCGCGCCGTCTCCGGCGAAGTAGAAGCCCTGCTCGGCGAACCGCGACCAGTACGTCTCGCGGTAGCGCTCCGGGTCGCCCCAGATACCGCGCAGCATCGACGGCCACGGCTGGTCGAGAACCAGGAAGCCGCCGCCGCCGTTCGGGACGATCTCGCCCTCCTTGTTCACCACGTTCGCCGAGATGCCCGGCAGCGGCCGCATCGCCGAACCCGGCTTGGTGGTGGTCACGCCCGGCAACGGCGAGATCATGATGCCGCCGGTCTCGGTCTGCCACCAGGTGTCGACGATCGGGGTGCGCCCGCCGCCGATGTGCTCCCGGTACCACATCCAAGCCTCGGGGTTGATCGGCTCGCCCACCGAGCCGAGCACTCGCAGCGAGGAGAGGTCGAACTTCGCGGGGATGTCGTCGCCCCACTTCATGAACATCCGGATCGCGGTCGGCGCCGTGTACAGGATGCTGACCTTGTACTTCTGGATGTTCTCCCAGAACCGGCCCTGGTGCGGGGTGTCCGGCGTGCCCTCGTACATGATCTGCGTCGTGCGGTTCGACAGCGGCCCGTAGACGATGTACGAGTGCCCGGTCACCCAGCCGACGTCCGCCGTGCACCAGAAGACGTCCGTATCCGGCTTCAGGTCGAACACGGCATTGTGCGTGTACGAGACCTGCGTGAGGTAACCGCCGGTCGTGTGCAGGATGCCCTTGGGCTTACCGGTGGTGCCCGAGGTGTAGAGGATGAACAGCGGGTGCTCCGAGTCGAACGCCTCGGGCGTGTGCTGGTCGGACTGGCGATCCACCAGTTCGTGCCACCACACGTCGCGGTCGGCGTTCCACGGCACCTCGTGCCCGGTACGTCGCACGACCAGCACCTTCTCGACGGTGCCGGCGCCGCTAGCCGCCTCGTCCGCGTTCGGCTTGAGGCTCGCCACCCCGCCGCGCCGGTTGTACCCGTCAACGGTGATCAGCACCTTGGCGCTGGCGTCCTCGATGCGCGCGCGCAGCGCCTCGGCCGAGAACGCCGCGAAGCACACGGAGTGCGGCGCGCCGATCCGGGCGCAGGCCAGCATCGCGAAGACCGTCTCCGGGATCATCGGCATGTAGATGGCGACCCGGTCGCCGGTCCGCACGCCGAGCTCGATCAGCGCGTTCGCCGCCTTCGACACCTCGCGCTGCAGGTCCGCGTAGGTGATGGTGCGGGTGTCGCCGGGTTCACCCTCGAAGTGGATCGCCACCTGTTCGCCGTGCCCGGCCTCGACGTGCCGGTCGACGCAGTTGTACGCGGCGTTGAGTTTGCCGCCGATGAACCACTTGGCGAAGGGCCGGTTCGACCAGTCCAGCACCTCGGTCCACGGCTGCGCCCAGGCCAGCCGGTTCGCCTGGGCCTCCCAGAAGGCCAGACGGTCGTCATCGGCCCGCGTGTAGGCCTCGGCCGTCAAGTTCGCCGCCGCCGCCAGTTCGGCCGGCGGTTCGAACCGCCTTTCCTCGTTCAACAGGTTCGACAGCGTCTCGTTGGACACACGAACTCCTCGTCAATGATGTCCGTTGCGGGCCGGTCGGGGGCACGGCGAAGCGCCGCACCGCCGTAGTCGGTGTGAGCGTCTCTCAGGCCTAAAGCACACCAGTACTCATGCTGTTACGCAAGGGTTCCCGACATAAAAGGTCTAGACCACACCGCCGGCGGGGCGCGCTTGGCACCCCGCCGGCGGTGCGGTACGAGCGTCCGCCGTCATACGGCTTCAGCCCCGG
The DNA here is from genome assembly GCA_035763685.1 of Actinocrinis sp. Lineage (GTDB taxonomy): Bacteria > Actinomycetota > Actinomycetes > Streptomycetales > Catenulisporaceae > Actinocrinis. Next base: position 11,589 of record DASUAR010000103.1, read on the forward strand.
TCTTGCTATGACCACCGCATCGCTGCGGAGGATCGGTTGGTCAGCTGACTATCCCAGCTCAGCGCGGCAGGGTGGGCAGCATGTCCCGCCGGTGTGTCGCGTTGATGACCGTGGCCGCCGCCGCGTACCAGGCTGCGACGCCGGTGGCGATCCCGATCCAGCCGCCGACCTTCGTCATCGCGTCCGGAGCCGGCATGCCGTTCTGGAATGCGCCGATGCCGAGGAAGATGAAGGCGAGCGTCAGGAGCACGAAGACCGCGAGTACGGCCATCGAAGTGCGCAGTGCCGCGACCGTCATGAATGCGGTGAAGATCGCCCAGAGAATGAGATAGAGGCCGATCGCCTGGTGCACGTCGCCGCTGGCCGCACTCAGGTGGGTCACGATCCACCAGTAGGAAAGCCAGAAGGCGCCGAACGAGCTGAACGCGGTGGCGCCGAAGGTGTTGCCGCGCTTGAACTCCCACATGCCGGCCAGCAGTTGCGCGAGACCGCCGTAAAACGCGGCCAAGCCCAGCACGATGGTGATCGCGCCGGTCTCCTTGATGATGTTGGCGTTGCCGAAGGAGAGCGCCAGGGTGGTCATCGCGAACCCTGACAGGCCGAGTGGTGCGGGGTCGGCGACGGTCACCGGAGTGCTAGTCGTGGGTGCTTCGTTGCTCACGACTGTGATCCTTTCGACCAGACTAACGGTCCGATCCGCGATCCGGCCGGCGATCGCTCGGTCGGCGCCCGGATCGGGCACGTGGTTGTCAGCCCCTGAACTGGGGCCTGGTCCGGTCGTCCCCTGATTCACACGTCCTCATGACAACACGCCGGGAGGGTTGCGCCAAGCGGCTGACGGCGCGCGCCGACCGGTTCGACCTGTTTCGAAACAACCTGGACCTGCCGCTTCCCGGCCGCATCTTGCTCGCGGCGGGTCTCGTCATGGGCTCGTGGCGGGCGCGCCGAGAGCGCGCTGGTGGCCTTAAGACGGCGAGCGTGCCCCTGACGTAGCGCTCCGTTACCGCTGCCGGTTCGCGTCTCCGAGTAGGCGGTCGCGCAACTCGCGTGCGTGTCGGCGGCTCACCGCCAGCGTCTTGTCGCCGACCTTGACCGTGGTGTGTCCGGCGTCCCAGCGCACCTCCTGGATGTGCCGCAGCGCGACCAGGTACGAGCGGTGAATCCGGGCGAAGCCGTGCGGAGTCCAACGTTCCTCAAGCGTCGCCAGCGATATGCGCACCAGATGCGAGCCGGACGAGGTGTGTAGTCGGGCGTAATCGCCGTGGGCTTCGACGTACCTGATCTGCGACCTGGTCAGGAAGCGGGTGACGCCCGCCAACTCGACCGGTACGACCTCGTCGTCCGCCGGAGAGGTGCGCGTGCGCGTGTGCAGCCGCTCATACACGCGGCGGATGGCCTCAGCGAGCCGATCCTGCCTTACCGGCTTGAGCACGTAATCGACCGCGTGTAGCTCGAAGGCACCGACCGCGAAGTCCTCGTGCGCCGTTACGAACACGATCTGCGGGCTGTCCGGACGCCGCGCCAGCGTGCGTGCGATATCCACACCGGTCGCGCCGGGCATGCGGACGTCGAGGAAGAGCGCGTCGATGCGCTGCTCGCTGTTGAGCATGCGGATCGCCTCGGCCCCCGAGGACGCGGTCCGGATGGTGCCGATCCGGGAGTCCGCGCTCAGCAGGTAGGTCAGTTCCTCAAGAGCCGGCCGTTCATCGTCCACGGCGAGCACGGCCAAGCCGGGGCGGTCCAGCGGCTGGGTCATGCGCTCTCCCGTCGATTGTTCGGCCTCCTGCGCGACACCGGCTTCGGAACGCGGATGGTGACCGTGGTCCCCTCATCCGGCGTGCTGTCCAATTCAAGCCCATGGCCGGGCCCGAACGCCGCGAGCAATCGCTCCTGAATGTTGGCCACCGCGTGCGCGTCGGCGGTGCCTTCTCCGCTGAGCGCCGCGCCAGCTGTCGCCGGGTCCATGCCGACCCCGTCGTCGGTGATTGTGATCGTGTACTCGCTGCCGGAATCCTCGGCAGTGATCGCTACCGTGCCCTGGCCCGACTTACCGCGCAGGCCGTGACGTACCGCATTCTCGACGAGCGGTTGCAGACACAGGAACGGCAGCTCGAGCCCGAGCGTTTCCGGCGCCACCCGAACGACGAGCTGCAACTGGTCGCCGAAGCGTGCCTGCTCCAGCTGGAAGTAGCAGTCGATGCACCGCAGTTCCTCGGCGAGCGTGGTCATCGAGCCGCCGCGGCGGAAGGAGTAGCGGGTGAAGTCGGCGAACTCCAGCAACAGCTCCCGCGCCCGGGAGGGATCGGTGCGGACGAACGAGGCGATGGCGGTGAGCGAGTTGTAGATGAAGTGCGGGGAGATCTGCGCGCGCAGCGCCCGGATCTCGGCCTCCATCGCGCGGGTGCGTGACTGGTCCAGCTGCGCCAACTCCAGCTGTGACGAAACCCAGCGCGCCACCTCACACACGGCCCGGGTCAGCGCCACCGAGGCAGTCGAGTTGTATGCCGCGAGCGTGCCGACCGTCTGGCCGTCGACGATGAGCGGCGCGATCACCGCGTCGCGGACGTTGCATTCCTCGCTTCCGCAATCGACCCAGTCGAGTAGCTTGACGCGACCAGTGGCGATGACATTCTTGGCGTGCACGAGCGCGTCGTCGGCGTGCCGGTCACCTTCGCCGTCCCAGGCGAGCAGCCGATCGGTATCCGTGATCGCCACCGCCGCGGTACCGAGCAACCGGCGCAAATGCCGCGCTGACTTACGCGCCGACTCCGGAGACAGACCCTCGTCGCGCAATACGGGTGCGGCGAGCGAGACGGTATGCATCGCCTCGTAAGCTGCGCGCTCGGTAGGTGTTCCGTACACGTGGTGTCGTCTGGCCGCGCGTACTGCCGCACCGACTGGGATGGCCAGCACTCCCGCGACCGCGATCGTTGTCGCCGTCGAATCCACCTACATGACGGTACGTCACGCACAAGATCATGGCCAGGGTGATTGCCCTTGGGATCGATCACCGTGCACTAGATCGGCCGAATGTCGAATATGCCCGATGGGTGTCTCAGCGCTAGCTAAGGGCGCTGCTCGAGTGCGATGCGCGCACCGCTCTGCCCGTGGCCTAGGTTTGTCGCTTGTGACGACCTCAACCGCCGATCCCCTCGCCGCGCTCAGCGCACTGCCCGGAGTCGCCGAGGCGGTGGCCGAAACCCGCTCGGCGGTGGACCGCCTGCGCGCGCACAAGGTGTTGCGCAGCCGGTCGGCCGAAGTGACCGCGGAATCCGCGCTGCGCGGCGCCCGAGCGTCAGCGGCGATCGCAGGAGCGGACTGGCCGTTGGAAGAGTTGCGGCGGCGTACCGATCTTGGCGACGAGCAAGGCGCCGGTTTGGTACGCGGCGCGCTGCGGATCTCCGGTGAGCTCTCGCCGCTGCTCGGAGTGTTGCAGCAGGCGCCGGCCCAAGCGCTGACCCGCATGCACATGCTCGCGGCGGCCGGAGAGGTCGAGGGGAATCGGATCGGTCGTCCGCGTGCCGAGGGCGAGTCCGCATCGGTCGAGCCGGGTGGGCCCGACACTCCCGTGGACGCCGAGGAGGCAGCGGGACGGCTGACCGCCCTGGCCGGGCTCCTGGCGGCACCGAGCAAGGCCCCGGCCCTGGTCGTCGCAGCCGTGGCGCAGGGCGAACTGCTGGCCGTCACGCCCTTCGGCTGGGGCGATGGACTGCTCGCCCGAGCCGTCTTCCGGCTACTGCTGGTCGCGTGCGGTCTGGACCCGCAGTCCCTGACGGTGCCGGAGGTCGGCTTCCTCGAACTCGGGCTCGATGCGCGGCGCGCGGCGCTCGAGGCGTACCGATCCGGAACCGCCGAGGGCCTCGGCTCCTGGATCGCGCACTGCGGCGAGGCGTTGACCCGCGGCACCCAGGAAGCGCTCGCGATCTGCGAAGCATTGATGCGTGGGTAGACCAGAGTTACTGGTGCGCACGAGTAGGTCGCCCATTTGGGTGAAGCGGCCGATCGACCCCGGCGCACGACTTTCCAACTCGGCCGGCCCGGCCTACAAAGGAAGTACGGCCCGCGAGACCGCTTCTTGAGGAAGGCTGGGAGAAGTAGAAGTCAAACGGCCCACGGACCGACGCACGGAGCCCGGGAACCCACGCGCGACCGACCCGCGTTGGGGCCCGCCGAGACA
>DASUAR010000104.1:0-2669 GCA_035763685.1 Actinocrinis sp.
AGCCAGGATCAAACTCTCCAAAAAAGAATCCGAAACCCAGCCGATACATCCCGACGGGGGTCGGGACAACAGCCATCCAAAACAAATGGCACCACAGACAAAAATGTCGACACACTGTTGAGTTCTCAAGAAACAGACACACCAGCAGAAGCCATTTCTGACTTCCCCAGGGTTGTGTTTCGGATTTCGACGTTGATCGCGTCGCTGGGCGACTCTATCACGTCTACTTCGCTGCTCTTGCCAAGCGGGCGAGTGTGACGTAGCGTGTAACTTTCGCCTTCACTCGCTGCAGGCTCTTCACAGCAACCCTCCCAGCTTAACCACCTCGCCCCGGGCCGTCAAACCGATCTGTCGAATCGGAGTGAGGTTGAGGTTTGAAGCGGTCCCCGGAGGGCTAGATGAGTATGCACCAGTCGGGCCGTGCAACGCCAATCGGTTACGCAGCAAGGGGAACGCCGACACGGCGCAGGTCATCCCTAGAGGCCGCTGTGCTTGTCCCGCTCCGCCTTACACCCTCACTCAGCCGACAGCTGGCTGCTCATCCGGGCGGTCTACCGCATCAACGTCGCCGGCTTCCCCGCGCCGGTACGCACGCCTGCCCACGACGAAGACGTACGCCAAGAACAGCGTCTCGATCGCGATTCCGATTCCGATACGAGCCCAGGCCGGGAGCGACGACGGCGTGACAAACGCTTCGATCGCGCCAGTGCACAGCAGCGTGAGGATCATGCCGATTCCGACGACCGCCGCCGTTCGGCCCTCGTGCTCGAGCGCCGCGAGCCGCGTGCGCGGACCCGGATCCACCAGCGTCCAGCCCAGCCGCAACCCGACCCCCGCCGCGATGAACAACGAGGTCATCTCCAGCAGGCCATGCGGGGTAATGAGTGTGAAGAACACATCGCCCCGCCCCGCGGCCACCATGTACGCGCCGTCGACGCCGAGGTTGGCCACGTTCTGCCACAGGATGAACAGGACCGGGATGCCCAGCAGCACGCCCGAGAACAGGGTCTCCAGTGCCAGGAAGAAGTTGTTCGTCCAGACCTGCGCCGCGAAGTCACGCGCCGGCGCCGAGGTGTAGTAGGTCTCGAAGTCGCCGCCGGGTTGGGTGAGCTGCCGCACCTGCGGCGACGGGATCAGCGTGTTGCGCACGTCCGGATGCGCCACCAGCCACCAGCCCAGCGCGAGCGACGCGAGCAGCGCGAGAACCGCCGTCGTGCCCCACCACCAGCGGGACCGGTAGATCGCCGCCGGAAGCTTGGTGCTGAAGAAACTCGTGACGGAGCGCCAACTCGCCGCACGCGGCGCGGTAAGCGCGGACCGGGAGAGCGCGAGGGTCGCGGAAAGCCGGCCGACCAGCTCCGTGTCCGGCAGCGCACTACGCACTTTAGAAAGGTCGGTCGCAGTGGCTTGATGCAGCGCGAGCAGCTCGTCGACCTCGGCGACCGTCAGATTCCGGCGCCGGGCCAGGCGGTCGAGCCGGTTCCAGTGCGGCGCCCGCCTGATCACGAACGCGTCGATGTCCATGGCCCGTTCCCGTCCCGCCCCTGACTTCAGTGAGTTGCTGCCCGCGCCTACCGTACCGGCGGACCTGGCCCGCTGCCAGGCTCCTGCCCTACGGTGGTCCCCGCAGCAGTCCTGCGCGCGGAGCACTCGTTGGGGTTGGGGGACCGGATGGCCGATCTGGTGATCGCGGAGGGCGTCGAGCTCGAGCTGCGACCCGCGCGGCTGGCCAGCCGCTTCATGGCCGTGGTGGTCGATTTCCTGGTGCAGGCCGCGATCTTCTCGATCCTGCTGTTCGCCGTGGTCGCGCTGAACTCCGGCTCGGGGAATCCGGACTCGAAGCGGGCGGCGACCGTTGTGATCGTCGTGCTGGTCGCGATCGGCTATCCGGTGGTGAGCGAGACGATCTCGACCGGGCGGTCGCTCGGCAAGGCGGCCGTGGGCCTGCGGGTCGTGCGCGTAGACGGCGGTCCGGAGCGGTTCCGGCACGCGCTCGCCCGGGCGCTGGCCGGGCTGTTCGCCGATCTGAATCTTCCGCTGCTCGGCACGGTGGCGCTGGGCGGCCTGAGCGGTCTTTGGGTGTGCCTCGTCGGACTTCCCGGCGCAATCGCCTGTGTGTCCTCGCGGCGCGGGCAGCGCATCGGTGACCTGCTGGCCGGGACGCTCGTGGTGCGGGAGCGCAGCGAGTACGGCCGTGGTGCGCCTCCGGTGCCCCCTGTGCCGGTTATCGCGGCCTGGGCCGCTGTGGCGTCGGTCGGGGATGTGCCCACCGGACTGATCGTCGCTGGACGACAGTTGGTCTCGCGAGTCTTCGAGCTGGACCGGAAGGCGGCTGCGGAGTTGGCCAACGAGTTGGCCCGGCAGTATTCGGCTTATGTGACTCCGCCTCCGCCGCCTGGTCTCCCCGCCTATCAGTACCTCGTGGCGGTCACCGGCGAGCGGTTCCGGCGCGAAGCAGGGGCCGCATACGCCGCGGCGCCGATCGGCCCGGCTGCGTGGATTCCACAGCCGGGCCGAAAGCACTAGGCGTGTTGGGGAATGTCTCAAGGGGCGAATCCGGTGATCGACTTCGCCTGGACGCACGGCCGAAACGCCCACAGACAACCGGTATGAGGACGCTGCGGCCGCACGCCCAGGCTCGTCGCGCAGTGAACCATCTGCGCCTGGCG
>DASUAR010000105.1:0-2072 GCA_035763685.1 Actinocrinis sp.
TTCGCATATAAGGAAATTGCCGACATTATGGGAACCCCGATCGGTACCGTGATGTCGCGGCTTCACCGCGGGCGACGCCAGCTTCGGGAGCTGCTTGCGGACTACGCGGCCGAGCAGGGCCTGGTCCGGGCGAATGCCGAGGAGGGTGGGCAATGAGTTGCGGGAACCACCACGAGACGCCTTGTAGCGAGGTACTAGACAAGATCTACTGGTACCTCGACCACGAGGCCTCGGAAGCGGACTGCGAGCATATCCGGCAGCACCTCGACGAATGCGGACCGTGCCTGCGCGAGTACGGGCTCGAAGAGGCGGTTAAGCGCCTCATAGCCAAGCACTGCGGCTGCGACCCCGTGCCGAACGACCTGCGCAGCAAAGTACTGGTGCGCATCAAACAGGTTCAGGCCGAGATAGAGATAACCGGCTAACCTCGCTATACGTAAACGACCGCTTGCGGGTCGTCAGTGATCAGGTTTAGGTCTGCGCTAATCAGCGTGGTCACGTTATCCTGACATCGACGGCATGCCGCGAGCGGTCGTTGGCATTTTCGCGTAAGGAAGGACTGTCCCGATGAGGGCTTCCGGGGTCTCCTGGGGGTAGCGACGGCGATAGGTGCGGTTCGGGTCAACGGCGGGTGGCTACGAGGGGGGAGCGTGGGAAAGCTCTCGCGCATCGCGTTGTTCTACATCGGCGCGGTCATTGTCGCTGCCGTCATAGTGCTCGCCGCTGGGCCATACCGCGGGCTCGACTGGACGCAAATCGGGGTGCTCGGCGTACTCCTGGTCGCCTGCGAATCCGCCGCCACCCTGCTGAACGGACGCGGCCTAGCCTGGTCGGCGAACACCATGGCGTCGCTCGCCGCCGTCGTGCTGTGCGGCCCGATCGGCGCGGCGCTGGTCAGCTGCGGCACGCTGCTTGCCCTCCGGCGCGGGCCGACTTTCATGCAACGGCTATTCAATACCGGCATGTACGTGCTCACCGCGTACCTGGCCGGCCGGGCCTACCTGGCCTGCGGCGGCCCGGTGGGGACGCCAGGACCAAGCTCCTTCCCGGGCCTGATCGGCCCGTTCGTCGCGGCGGCCGTCGTCTATGTCGCCGTGAACTTCATGCTGCTGCACACCCTGTTCTGGCTGACCAGGGAGCCTGATGCGCCGCCGAGCCGGATCGGCCTCGACTTCAAGCTGTGGCTGACCGACCTCGGGTACGGCGCGTTCGGCGTCTTGATCGCCGCGCTCTGGTCGGTCCTCGGGCCGTTCACGCCGGTCCTCGTGCTGATCCCGGTCTTCGTGGCCCGCTGGGCCGTGGCGCAGTTCGCCGCGCAGCAGCGGGCTTACGAGGCGACGGTCAGTGCCTTGTGCCAGGCGGTGGAGACCAAGGACTACTACACCAGGGGGCACAGCGAGCGGGTGTCGCGCGGCGCGGTGATGATCGCCACGGAGATCGGGATGCGTCTCGAGCGGGTGGGCGCGATCCGTTACGCGGGAATGCTGCACGACGTGGGCAAGCTGGGCGTGCCTACCTCGGTGCTCCAGAAGCGCAGTTCGCTGACCGACGACGAGTACGCCGCCGTCCAGCTCCACCCGATGCGCGGGCTCGACATCGTCCGGGAGATCGGCTTCCTGGACGAAGCCCTCGCCGGCATCATGCACCATCATGAGCGGATCGACGGCCGGGGGTACCCCATGGGGCTGGCCGGCGACGAGATCCCAGAGTTCGCCCGGGTCCTCGCGGTGGCGGACGCTTTCGACGCGATGACCTCCGACCGCTCCTACCGTGGCGCGCGGCCGGTCCCTGAGGCGATCGCCGAGCTGCGCAAGTGGGCAGGCAAGCAGTTCGATCCCGCCTTTGTGGACGCGTTCGTCACGGCGATCGAGCGCGACGGCTGGCAGGCACCGGAGGCCGCGCCCGCGGAAGAGCCGCTGCGCACCATCGAGAGCCTGTGACGTGGCTGGCCGCTGGTACGAGCCCCGCGCGTTCCCCCGGCACGCCCTAGAGTCCGGCCAGTGGCTCCTTGTCGCGTTCGCGGGGCTGCTGCTCATCTGGTCCGTCACGCAAACCGGCGTGAGCGGCTTCCG
>DASUAR010000106.1:0-11936 GCA_035763685.1 Actinocrinis sp.
ATGAGGACGCTCCGGCCGCACGCCCAGGCTCGTCGCGCAGTGAACCATCTGCGCCTGGCGGCGCGTGGCGATTCGCCATCACGATCCCCGACAAAGCGGCGGCCGGATCGTTGCCTTGATACATTCCCCAACACCGCCTAGCACCAACGCGCGCCGATTGACCAACGTCAGCTGCCGGACACCGCCGCGACCGCCTCGGCGAACTGCCGCGTGGGCCGGTCCCCGACCGGTCGAAGGATCACGCTGTCGACACCCGCGTCCCAAAGCTGCCGCACACGCTGCGCGACCTGAGCCGCGTCGCCCGAGACCGTGAAGACCTCCGGCTCCGGGACGCCGAGCATCTGCGAGTACTCGGTGAGTACCGGTGCGAGGGCTTCCTGCACCTCGGCCGGGTTCTCGCTGATGCACAAGTGCGTGAAGATGACCAACTCGTGCCCTTTGGAGTTCCCGGCGGCAGCGCGCCCCTTCTCGATCAATGCCCTAATTCCCGGCAGGTCGTCCGGTCCGCGGCCCTCGACCACCAGCGTGCCGTCCGCGACCCTTCCCGCCAGTTCCAGCGAGCGCGGGCCGATGACTCCGGCGATTACCGGCGGCGGCTGCTGCGGCGGGTGCACCAGCCGGATGTTCTCGAGGTGAATCGCGCGGCCGTCGACCGAGACCTCCTCGCCGCGCAGGATCGCCTGCACTGCGGTGATCGTCTCTTCCAGCAGGGCGAGCTTGTGCGGTACGCCCGCACCGACCTGCGTCATCCATTCTGGTGCGCCGTGCCCGATGCCCGCCGCGAGACGGCCCGGGTACAGCCGGGCCAGCGTGCCGAACTCCATGGCCAGCAGGGCCGGATTGCGCAGTGGTGCCGGAGCGATGCCGATGCCCACCCGCAGCCGCTCAGTCGCGGCGAGGACGGTGGCAGCCGACGCGATCGAGCCGGCCCAGCGCAGATCCTCGACCACCCACAGATCGTCCGCGCCCGCCGCCTCGACCTCACGCGCGAAGCCGACTAGCGATTCCGGCGGCAGCGCCCGGTCGAACACGACCCCGAGGCGGCGGCCCGGCGCGATTCCCTGCTGCGAAGTCTCGATCATGTCGACACGCTAGCAGCGCCCGTCACAGAAGGCGATGAACTGCTTCGATAGACCGTATGGAACGGATTGTGCGTGAGGGATATAAGGGAACCGGACCCGGACCGATCACTCCAGACGGCTGTGCGGTGGAGCTGTACGAACGCATTCCGCTCGGCCCGGAAGTGGACATCATTCAGGGTGCGATACCCGCCGGCGCGACCTTGCTCGAACTCGGCTGTGGCGTGGGGCGGATGACCCGGCCGCTGGCGCAGCGCGGATTCCATGTGACCGCGGTCGATGAGTCTCCCGAGATGCTTGAACGGGTAGCCGACATCGGAGTGCGCACCGTACGCAGCCCGATCGAGCTGCTGGACCTTGGCGAGCGGTTCGACGTGGTGCTGCTCGCCTCTTTCCTCGTCCATGCCGGTGACCCGAGGATCCAGCGCGGACTGTTGAGCACCTGCCTACGGCACGTCGCGGACGATGGATGCGTCCTGATTCAGCGGCAGCCCGAAGGCTGGCACGAGCGCGTTCCCATTGAGGCGCCGATAGCTGACGGATTGGTGAGGGTCGTCTCCTCTGTTCCGGTCAGCGCCGAGGTCCGGCAAGTGCACGTCGAGTACCACTTCTCGGACGCATCTTGGACCCAGACCTACCTCGCGCGCCCCATGACCACCCCGGTGTTCGAACAGGTTCTCGCCGAGGCGGGACTTCGCGTCGATGCGTATCTAACCCCTGACGGAATCTGGGTCCGTGCCGTTCCGGTCGGTCAGAGGACCGGTTGAGCGGACGATTGTCTCGTTCAACTGGACAACCCGCTTTTCCCCTCCCCGCCTACCGCCGCCCGCCCTCCCGCTTCTTCCCCAATAAACCCCCGCGATGACATCTCCGCGACGCGGCTTGACCGCCCGCCAGACGTCTCGTTCACAACGGCACTCGACCCCGGACGTCCTTGTGCGCTGTGAGTCTCGCGATAGCTTTGCCGACGGCGGTTGACGGTTACGCGGGACACGCGTCGACGGATCTTCGGAAAAGCGGGTACCAGCCCAACCCGCCGGTTCCCCGCTACGCCGCACACGCCTCCGCACGCGTGACGCCTGTCCCGTTCAGCGGGACAGCGTCGGCCAGACGGTTGTCCAGTTGAGCGGGACAGCGGCATCACTTCTTGGCGTTGCGGGCGCCACGCGCGGCGATGAGCAGTCCGACGCCGATGAACGGCAGTAGGTGCCCCTCGTGTCCGAACCCGCCGAGCGCCGCCCGGACGTCGCGCAGCGGAACGAGCTGCACGATCGCGCCGAGCACCACGATCGCCAGGGCGACCGCGAACACGATGAGCGCCGTCAGCGCCCTGCGATCGCTGCGCAGGATCATGGTGGCGAACGCGCCGACGCTGCGTCGCGCTGTCGCCAGGATCCAAACCAGCCCGGCGCAGAGTCCCGCGGTGAGTGTTATGCCGAGGCCGCGCAGCACGAGCGGGCTCGCGACTCCTGCGGCGAACACGACGACGAGCACACCGGCATACGCGATCGCACAGAGGCGGCGCAGTAGTAGGACGATCGTGTTCGCGAGGTTCTCCCGCGCGAGTTTCTGCTGCGGGTTGTGGCGCAGCGAGGTGCGGAATCCGGCCAGCGCGCGCGACCAGCGCCCGTTGGCGCGATCGAGCACCGCGATGTTGTTGTGCGCGGTGGCGAGGTTCGGGTTGATGCTCAACGCGTGCAGATACGCCGCGCGCGCCTCTTCGGTCCGGCCGAGTTGTTTGACCACGACGCCGTAAAGCACGTGGACGTCGGCCTCGTTCGGGGCGAGTTCGCGCGCCCGATGCGCCGCCGGCAGTGCCGCGTGCGGATCGCTGTGCCGCAGGCACTCGGCCAGCAGCCAGTGGCACCGCCATTCGTCGGGCGCGAGCCGCAGCGCCTCGCGCGCCGAGGCGGTCGCCGCCCACCGGTTGCCGAGCGAGTTGTACGCGTTCGCCAGGATCCGGTGTCCGTGCTCTGATGCCGGATCCGCCGCGACCGCAGCTTTCGCCGTGTCTATCGCCAGATTCATATCGCCGACCGCGTGGTGGCAGCGAGCGAGCAGGCGCAGCGCGAAGGCGTTGCCGGGCTCCGCGGCCAGCAGGGTACTGAGCCGGGAACGTGCCTCGGCGGCGCGGCCGAGGTCGAGCAGCGTCGAGGCGCGCAGCAACTCGGAGCGGGCGTCGAGCTCGGTCACTGCTCCCCCCTCGGCTGTCTCACGTCGTCCACCTGCTAGAGCAGTTTGCGCTTCTTGAGGTAGTCCAGCAGATCGTCGTACGCGCCGGCCTCGTTCGCGAACATCGCCACGTTGCGCGCCGACTCAAGCCACGGTCCGATCGACGGGCGCACCTCGGCAAGCGCCGCCTCGATATCGCGCATCTCGATCATCCGCACCGCGCCGGAGGCCGCGGAATCCAACAGCGCCCGCTCGGCCGCGGTCTCGCAGACGTGAGCGAGATCGGCGCCCGAATAGCCCTCGGTGCGCTTCGCCGTGCCGGAAAGGTCGATCTTGGCGACCGGCCGACCCTTGAGGTGATGGCGCAGGATCGCCTCGCGGGCGGACTGGTCCGGCGGCAACACGAGTACGGTGCGGTCCAGTCGTCCCGGCCGCCGCAGCGCGACGTCGACGTCCCAGGGCGCGTTCGTGGCCGCGAGCACGAAGACGCCGTCGTTCTGCGCGCCGACGCCGTCGAGTTCTGATAGCAACTGGTTGACGGTTCCGCGCATGGAGTTGGAGCGAAGCTGGCTGCGCCGCTGCCCGATCGCATCCACCTCGTCGAGGAACAGCACACAGGGTGCGTGCCGCCGCGCGGTCGCGAAGATCTCGCTCAGGTTCCGCTCGCTCTGCCCGATGTACATGTCGAGCACGTCGGCGAGCGTCACCGAGAAGAAGGCCGCGCCCAGTTCGCCGGCGATCGCGCGGGCCAGGAAGGTCTTGCCACAGCCAGGCGGGCCGTAGAGCAGCAGGCCGCCCTTGAGCGACTTTCCGTAGAGGCGGCTCAGCTCCGGATTGCGCATCGGGGCAAGGAACGCGGCTTCGAGCCGCTTCTTGACTTGGGCCATGCCGCCGACATCGGCCAGCCGCACGGCGCTGACCTCCTCGACGTCATACGCCGGTTCGGTCAGCTCCTCCTCGTCGGCGTCGAGGAACATCGGCGGCAGGATCTCGCCGAGGTCGCGGGCGGCCGCGTCCCAGTCGAAGGAGTCGAAGTCGGGCTCGCCGGAGCGCTGCGGCGGGGGAGCGGGGATCGAGGAGGAGGAGGAGGCGGTCGCGTCACGCGGCGAGTGCGGGGGCTCGGTAACGGGCGACTCTTGCGGATCGCGGCTCGCGGGGGCGTCGGCGCGTATGCCGCCGCCGACCGCGCGCTGCATCAACTCCAGGGCTTCGGCACTGGTGGGATCGGCGGCGAGCACCAATCCGAGGTGACTGATCGCCTCGGCCGTGGCCCCCGAGCCGAGCAGCAGACCGGCGAGGTGCAACCGCAGCGGCAAGTCCTGCGGCGCGGCTTCCACCGCCTTGCGCAGGCTGTCAATGAGCGGCGAACCGTCCACTGCATCCCTCCCCGGTGCCTTGCCCGGCGCAACGCCGGGGCCACCAGTGTAGGGGTGGAGTCCACCTCTAGACGGCAACTGTCAGGATCGTCGCTCTCATGCGTACCAGCCGGTCACGCTGTGCTCAGACGTGGTAGCGCATCCATATCAGAGCGGCGTTCTCGTCGAGGTTGTACGGCGTGGTCTCCCCGGTGTCGGCGAATCCGTAGCGGCGGTAGAAGGCGTGCGCCCGCTCGTTCCGCTCGTGTACGGACAGCGTGATCACGTCCGCGCCGCCTGTGTCCTGAGCCCAGCGGATCACCGCGTCGAACAGCAGCGTCGCTACGCCGAGCTTCGGTCCGCGGTGCTCGGGCGACACGTACACGCCGTAGATGACCATCTCCACGCCATCGGTGAGCGAGGAGTCGGCCTTCGTGAAGGCGCCGGCGGTACCGACCGGCTTTCCGCTGTCGATGAACGCGGCGAACAGGGCGCTGTCCGGTGCGTCGGCGGCGCGCTGTGCCCGCTCCTGCCACACTTCATCGGGCTTCTCGAGGGCGTCCTCGTACCACTCGCCGAAGCCGATCGGGGTGTCCTTCAACGCCTCGAGCCGGATCTCCCGGAACCGCGGCCACTCGTCGGCGCGAAAGCGGCGGACCTCGTATGCACTCATGACGATGATGATCCTTGATGGCGTGCGCGAGCCGCCAACGGATATCGCGACGCGCGCCATGGGCCCATGCTGACCGTCGCCACTGCCCGATTCCGATACGGTGGCCCGACGCGCGGCGTACTGCGCAGCGGGAAGATCAGTCGACAGGCGGCAAGGGCGGAAAGACGATGACGGTGCCGATCAACCAGCGGATCGCGCAGGAGCTGGGGGTACGGGAGCGGCAGGTCACTGCGGCGGTGGAGTTGCTGGACCGCGGGGCGACCGTTCCGTTCATCGCGCGCTATCGCAAGGAGGCCACCGAGGCGCTCGACGACACCCAGCTGCGCACCCTTGAGGAGCGGCTGCGGTATCTGCGTGAGCTGGAGGAGCGGCGCACCGCGATCCTCGAGTCGATCGAGAGCCAGGGCAAGCTCGACGACGCGCTGCGGGCCCAGATCCTGGCGGCAGACTCCAAGGCGCGGCTGGAGGACATCTACCTCCCGTTCAAGCCCAAGCGCCGCACCAAGGCCCAGATCGCGCGTGAGGCCGGGCTCGAGCCGCTGGCCGATCTGCTGCTCGGCGACCCGTCGCAGGACCCGCAGACGGCCGCGGCCGAGTATGTGGACGCCGACAAGGGCGTGGCTGACGCGGCCGCGGCGCTGGACGGCGCCCGCGCGATCCTGATCGAGCGGTTCGCCGAGGACGCCGACCTGATCGGCGAGCTGCGCGAGCGGATGTGGCAACGCGGCCGGCTCGTGTCCAAGGTGCGCGAGGGCAAGCAGGACGCGGGCGCGAAGTTCTCCGACTACTTCGAGTTCGCGGAACCCTTCACGACGCTGCCTTCGCACCGCGTGCTGGCCCTGCTGCGCGGCGAGAAGGAAGAAGTGCTGGACCTGGTGCTCGAGCCCGAGGAGAGCGATCCCGCCGCGGGGGTGACGGCACGGACCGGTTATGAGGTGCGGATCGCGGCGCGGTTCGAGATCGCGGACCAGGGGCGGCCCGGTGACCGCTGGCTGCTGGAGACCGTGCGGTGGGCTTGGCGCACGCGCGTTCTGGTGCGCCTCGGCATCGACCTGCGGATGCGGCTGTGGCAGGCGGCCGAGGACGAGGCGGTGCGTGTCTTCGCCGCGAACCTGCGCGACCTGCTGCTCGCCGCCCCCGCCGGGACGCGCGCCACGATGGGCCTCGACCCGGGCTTCCGCACCGGGGTCAAGGTCGCCGTGGTTGACGCCACCGGCAAGGTGGTCGCCACCACCGCGATCTACCCGCACGTGCCGCAGCAGCGCTGGGACGAGTCCATCGCGACGCTCGCGAAGCTGGCCGCGCAGCACCGGGTGGACCTGGTCGCGATCGGCAACGGCACCGCCTCGCGGGAGACCGACAAGCTGGCCGCGGATCTGATCGCGCGTCACCCGGAGCTGAAGCTGACCAAGGTGCTGGTTTCCGAGGCGGGCGCGTCCGTGTACTCCGCGTCCGCGTACGCGGCTCGGGAGCTGCCGGAGCTGGACGTCTCGTTGCGCGGCGCGGTCTCGATCGCCCGCCGCCTGCAGGACCCGCTGGCCGAGCTGGTGAAGATCGATCCGAAGTCCATCGGGGTCGGGCAGTACCAGCACGACCTGTCCGAGTTCAAGCTCTCCCGCTCCCTCGACGCCGTCGTCGAGGACTGCGTCAACGCGGTTGGCGTGGACGTGAACACGGCCTCGGTGCCGCTGCTCGCGCGGGTATCAGGCATCGGCGAAAGCCTGGCCGAGAACATCGTGGCGCACCGCGACTCCAACGGCCCGTTCCGCACCCGCACCGCGCTCAAAAGCGTCTCCCGCCTGGGACCGAAGGCGTTCGAGCAGTGCGCCGGCTTCCTGCGCATCCCCGGCGGCGACGACCCGCTGGACGCCTCCAGCGTGCACCCCGAGGCGTACCCGGTCGTTCGCAGGATCCTGACGGACACCAAGCAGGAGATCAAGAGCTTGATCGGCAACAGCGCTGCGCTGCGGTCGATCAAGCCGGCCAGCTACGTGGACGAGACCTTCGGTCTGCCGACGGTCACCGACATCCTCAAGGAGCTGGAGAAGCCGGGCCGCGACCCGCGCCCCGCCTTCCAGACGGCGGTGTTCAAGGAGGGCGTGGAGAAGCCCTCCGACCTCCAGCCCGGCATGCTGCTCGAAGGAGTGGTCACCAACGTCGCCGCATTCGGCGCCTTCGTCGACGTCGGCGTGCACCAGGACGGGCTCGTGCACGTTTCGGCGATGTCGAAGAACTTTGTGAAGGACCCGCGCGAGGTGGTCAAGCCCGGCGACGTGGTGCGCGTGAAGGTGCTGGACGTGGACTTGCCCAGGCAGCGCATCTCGCTGACGCTGCGCCTCGATGACGAGCCGCAGCGGCCGCGTGGCGGCGATGAGCAGCGCCGCAATCAGAACCCTGGCGCTCGGGGCCGGGACGAGCGGCCGCGCGGCGAGCGGGGCAAGGGTGGCGCGAGTGGCGGAGGATCGCCAGATACCGCGCTGGCTGATGCGCTCCGGCGCGCCGGTTTGGTTTAATGAGCAACCAAGAGCACGAAATCGTAACCACCCGACAGCACTGTGTATCAGGAAGCGTGGGTACGAACCAGGGGTGACCGCCGAATGGAGGACGCCGGGTCCGGACCGGCCGACGGATCCGCGCGATGAACTCGTCCAGGCCCTGCTCGGTCTGCGCTGGGCGCTGCCCCGCACGGACGCTGACGCGCGCGTCGCCCTAGACCAGCTCGCCGCGGTAGCCACCCGCGTCGAGCAACTCGCGGGGGAGTACCCCGACGAGGAGACGCCGTGGGACGGCCAAGTGCAGGCGCTGCTCGCCCAGGCGGGCTTCGCGCTGGACTGGTGGCGCCCGGTGCTCGACGACGTGGACCTGGACTGGACGCTCAACCACCAGGCCCACCTTTCCGCCGACCTGGCCCGGATAGCCTCGGCGGGCGCGCGGATCCTCGATCAGTACGCGCCCGCCGTGCCGAACCCGGCCGCCGCGCCGCCGAGCGCCATCACCGAGGGCCCGCCGCACCCGGCGCCCCGGGTGGCCACGGCCTTCGGCTCGGTACCGGCGACCGCGATCCTCGACCCCCTGGCCAACTCGGGCCGACACCGCAGGCCGGCCTACGAGTTCGACGCCTTGGAGCCGCACGAACCCGCCGAGCCCGCGCCGGAGCACAGCGCGCCGCAGGTCCCGGTGCAGTTCGAACCCTGGCCACACCAGCCGCAGGCTCCCGCGCCCTCGTATGGGCAGTCAGTGCAGCCGCCGCCGCTGCCGGACGAGCTCGAACCCGAGCTTGAGCAACTGTTCCGGCCGCAGCAGCCGCACCCGCATCCGCAGGAAGTACCGCACCCCGGCTCGTCGGCGACTTCCGTGCCGATCTTCGGCCCGCCCTCGATCTACGCCCCGAGTGGCCCGCCGTCCGAATCAGAACCCGCTCTTGCCGCGCCGCCGCCTCGTGCCGCGCCCGCGCGGTACTCCGGCCCGCAGCCGCCGCCGGCCTTCTCCCGTCCGGTGGTGTGGGCCGGGCACGGCGGCAACGGTTCGGGCGGGGACGACGAGTACGACCCGATCGTGCGCCCCGACCGGCGCGGCCCGCATGGCGCCATGGTGGTTCAGGCCGTGGGCATCCTCGGCGCGGTCGCCGCGCTGTGCTGGTGGGCGGTCACCAGCCTGCACATCGGCGCGCCGCCCGGACACCCGGCCGCGCAGACCGGCAGCACGCACTCCGCGCACCCGGCCGTCTCCACGTCGGCCAAGGCCCATCCCGCGACGTCGCCGACACCGCAGAGCACGCACTCAGCGGTCACGCCGGTCACCACGCCGCCGACCTCGCCTCCGCCGCCGAACGTGGCCGGGGTCAAGGCGATCCAGGTCTCCCTGCTCGGCGGCAGCCCCGCCGTGCATCAGGTCGCGATGATCCTCGCCGTGAACACGAACGGCACCGGTCAGGTCACCGTCACCGTGGACTATTGGGGCGAGAAGAACGGCGCGAAGACCGACGAGCGCACCGCCTCGTGGACGCTGAGCGGCAAGACCGCGTACTCGATCGGCGCCTCGATCCCGGCCGACGCGTACTGCGGCGAACAGTTCACCCTCAAGGCCGTCTCCGGCGACACCACCGCGACCCAGCAGACCTCTCCGGGCTGCTGACCGCTACAGCTCGGCACAGCTAAAGCGTGACGCTGCGGAATCCGTCTGAAACGACGCGCCCGCCGACCTCCGCCCAGCCCGCTTCGGCGGCGGGACGCGCGTGCAACACCGAACCGCGCCCCTGATGTACGGTGATCGGCCGGCGAAGCCGGTCGGCCAAGCGGATCGCGGCTGAACCGGTCGCCTCGTCCTCCGGCACGCCGATGCTCGCGCAGAAGGTTCGAGCGCGAATCAGGCCCGACGACTCATCGCTCCACGCCCAGAACTGGTGACGCCCGCGCTGCTCGGGGGCATGCGGGCTGAGCTCATCGATCAGCGCGGGCGCGTCGAGCTGCACGAACTCCCACGCCGGGGCGTCCGCGACCGCGCCCCGAATCCACACGACCGCGTCGTTCTCGCGCCACGCCGCGACTTGCGCGGCGAGCCGCGGCCGCACTACGGCGGGCACGTTCCCGCCGGCTCGCTCGCCGAGCACCCACGCGGTCCCGACGGTCGGATGCCCCGCCAGCTTGAGCTCCGCGGCCGGGGTGAAGATCCGGAACACGGCGCGCGGCTCGTCGTCGACGAACACCGTTTCGCTGAACCCGAGGTGCGCGGTCAGTTCGATGCCCAAGTCGCCCGGCAATCCGGCCGCGTCGTACACGACACCGAGTTCGTTTCCGTGATCGCCCCGCTGATCGGTGAAGACTCGCAGGATCTGGACTTCGAGCGTGGTGGTCAACGCGGTCACCCTTCGGATCAGACGCGGCCGTGCGTGCAGCAAGATTAATTCAATTGCCACGGTGAACGGCACGGCATAGCGTGGCCGCACACCGAAAGGAGGTGATCCTGCAATATGAGTATTGCCAGGACGCGTGAGGTGGCTGTCCGCTAGCCGCCCCGCCCCGCCGGAAGGTCAGGCCTCGCGCCGGCCTTCACCGACAGGCTCGGCGGCGGGCGAATATCAGCAGTCACCCGGCCCGCAGGCTCACCGGCATCGTCCCCGGTGCCCGGCCGCGGCGTTCAGACCGTCACCTTGGGTGGCGGATCCTGCGACGCTTCGGCAGGGAAGCAGCCTGCGGGCCGTTTGCGTTTCGCGGTTATTCGCGTGCATTTCACACCCCATTTCCCCGGCTGCCGCGAGGCATCGTTTCCGCGGCCGCGATCAGCCGCTTCCGCGCTGCTCAATGTCACCGGGTGATATCGCACGGTGATATACCGCGTCGCAGGTCAGAATACCAATGGGGATCAAGATGTTCGCCATGCGTCATGGTGCGTATAGCGAGTACTGTGGAGATGCATACGGTCCTTGTTGTGGAGGCGATGACGCTGCACGCGCATGAGCTTGACCCGCATCGCCCCAATCCGGCGCGGATGTACGACTTCTATCTCGGCGGCTTCCACAACTTCGAAGCCGACCGGGAGGCCGCGGAAGCGGCGGAAGCGGCATTCCCCGGAGTAAAGGCCGCGGCGCGTGCCAACCGTGACTTTCTGCGCCGAGCCGTGCGCTACATGATCGGGCAGGGCATCGACCAATTCCTCGATCTGGGCTCCGGAGTGCCGACGGTCGGCAACGTGCACGAGATCGCCCAGGCAGCGAACCCGGACGCGCGCGTCGTCTACGTGGACGCCGAACCCGTCGCGGTGCACGCGAGCGAGACGCTGTTGATCGGCAACTCCGGCGCCGCGATCCTGCACGCCGACATCCGGCACGTCGACGCCGTTCTCGGCGCGCCGCAGGTCGAACGGCTGCTCGACCTGCGCCGGCCGCTCGGGTTGATCATGGCCTCGGTGCTGCCGCACATCCCGGAGTCCGACGACCCGGACCGGCTGATCGCCCGCTACCTCGCCGCGCTCGCTCCCGGCAGCTATCTGATGATCACGCACGGGAGCATCGACGACTTCGACGACACCGAGACCGATCTGCTCTTCAGCCTGTACCGCGAGTCCACCAGCCCGATCACCTCGCGCACCCGCGAGCGCATCGCCTCCTGGTTCGACGGGCTCGACCTGGTGGAGCCGGGCGTGGTCGTGGTGACGCACTGGCATCCGGACACCGGCGACACCCCGGTCAAGCTGCGGTTGCCGCACTATGGCGCGCTCGCCCGCGTGCCTGGCGGCCCAGCGCTGCGCTGATCAGCGCCACGCCCGCCCGAGTCGCCGGGTGGCCATCGCGGCGTGAAAGTTTCGCAGGTCCTTGACTTATTGACGGCCGGTCGTAACATCCAAGCGCACTTAACCGGTAAATGTCTTTCGAGGGGGCCTGCTATGAGCATCAGATCCAGGCGCTGGGGCAGCAGCGCCGCGGCGCTCGCGTTGACGGCGGGCGCCACGCTCGCCGCGGTCACCGTGGGCGCCTCCAGCGCCCCGGCGGACACCGGGGCCGCGTGCAGCGCGGTCTACACGATCGGCTGGCAGACCCCGACCAACAGCCCGCCGGACTTCGGCGTGACGGTCACCGTGACCAACAACGCGACCTACGCGATCAGCACCTGGAACATCAGCTGGAACTACACCGCGGGCCAGGCGATCATCGCGGGCAGC
>DASUAR010000107.1:0-4962 GCA_035763685.1 Actinocrinis sp.
CGACGCGTGTCCCGCGTAACCCTCCACCGCCGTCGGCAAAGCTATCGCGAGACTCACAGCGAACACGGGCGTCTGTGGCCGAGCAAAGCCGTGAACGAGACGCGCCGCTGTACTCCGGCCGCGTCGCGGAGATGTCATCGCAGGGGATTTATTGGGGAAGAGGCGGGACGGCGGGCGGCGGTAGGTGGGGGGAAGCGGGTTGTCCAGTTGAGCGAGACAGCACGACGTCGAATGGCGCCGGGTCGGCCTCAGGGGTCGATCAGGGTCGTACCGGGGCTGACCCCGATGCGCGAGGGCCTGATCGTGAGGAGGGTAGAGGCCAGGCTCGAAGAGAGGATATTGCGATGCCCGGACGACGACGGGGACCCGGCACCGACCTCGTACTTTCACTTGGGATTCTCGCCGCGGCGGCCGGCGCCCTGGCGCTGAGCAGCTGCGCGGCCTCGCCGAATACTCAGAACGCTGCGGCGGCCGCGGTACAGCCCGCGGCGCTCTTCCGTGGTGGCGATACCGTCCACCTGGTCGACTACACCGACAATGACGGGCCGGACTCGGCTGTGATCCTCACGGGGGCGATCGCCGATTACGGCAAGGCGGTCAGCGTCAACCCGGACGGCTCGGTCAATCCGGAGCACAACGGTCAACTGGAGCTGAGGCTAAGCCACGGCACCCTCCGGCTCGACGTGGCAGCGTTGGATCGCACCTTCGTCGCGGTCATGGGCGCACAGTTCCCGACGAATACGAGCACCTGTTCGGGCAGCGTTTCCGCGTCCCACGCGGTGCCGATCGTGGCGGGCTCGGGTACCGGCGCCTACCAGGGCGCGAGCGGCCAGTTCGACCTGACGATCAAGCTGGATGAGGTGGACGCCACGGGTTCAAGCTGTCAGGGGACGGCTTTGCTCAGCCAGATGCTGATCACGACCGGTTCTGGGCACGTGCGATTGCACTGATCACTGCCCCGCGGCCGTGTAGAGGTGCTCGGGGCGGCCAGTGACTCCGTAACGCAACTGGAGTCGCACGATTCCATGCTGGGTCAGATAGCTGAGATACCGCTGCGCGGTGGCTCTGCTCACGCCGACCTGCTCGGCGACTTCGGCCGCTGAGATCGGGCCGGGAGCGGAGCGCACCGCGTCGCGGATCAGCTCCAGCGTCGGCGCGGAGTGGCCCTTCACCGGCACGGCGGGCAGCGTGGCGGGCCCACGTAGCAGGCCGAACAGCGCGTCCACGTCGGACTGATCGGCCTGGTCCTTGAGCGCCTCCATCCGTAGTCGCATGCTGCGATACGCGGTGAGCTTGTCGTTCAGGGTATTGAATCCGAACGGCTTGACGAGGTAGTGCACCGCGCCGAGCTGCATCGCGGTGCGCACGGTGTCGACATCGCGCGCCGCGGTGATGACGACGCAGTCGGGGTGCTCGTCCCGTTCCATCAGCTTGCGCACCACGCCGAGGCCGTCGCCGTCCGGGAGGTAGACGTCCATGAGCACCAGATCGGGGTGCAGCGCCTCCACCGCCGCCAGCGCCTCGGCGGCTGAGTTCGCCAGGCCGACCGTCTCGAAGCCCTCGGTCCGGGCCACGTATGCGGCGTGGATCTTCGCGACACGATAGTCGTCATCCACGATTAGGGTTCTGATGGTTTTGGCCTTCGCCACGTTCACTGGACGGCCACCTTCGCCAGGACCGGCGTGGCGCTGTGCGCGTGTTTCGGCAGCCTGACGGTGAACACCGCGCCCGGACCCTCGGAAACGCTGATCTGGCCGCCCAGCCGCTGCACCAGCCGGTGAACTAGGGCCAAGCCGAGACCACGGCGCTGAGAGCCGGCGGGCTTGGTGGTATATCCGTCCACGAAGATCGAGTCGGCCGCACCGGGCGGGATGCCGGGGCCGTCGTCCGCGACGCGAACGGTGATCTCGCTTTCGTCCTCGACGATCGTCACCTCAACCCGTCCGAAGATCCCCGGAGTCGGCCCCGCCACGCCGTTTTCACAAAGGGCGTCGAAGGCGTTGTCGATCAGGTTGCCGAGAATCGTGGTGAGCGCCTGCGCCTTTTCCGGGGCGTGCCCGAGCAGCGTCTCGTCGCTCAGCTCCAGGTTGACGCCGCGTTCGCTGGCGACGGCGGCCTTGCCGAGAATGAGCCCGACGATGAGGGGGGAGGCGACGCGTGAGCGCACCGACTCGGCGAACTCGGCCTCGGCTCCGCCCAGATCGGTCAGGTAGTGCAGCGCCTCATCAGACTCGCCGAGTTCGAGCAGTCCGGCGACCGTGTGCATGCGGTTGGAGAACTCGTGCTGCTGGGCACGCAACGCGTCTGTCAGGCCTCTGACGCTGTCGAGTTCGCGCAGCAGACCGGACAGTTCGGTGCGGTCTCGCAACGTGACCACCGCGCCGTGCGGGCGACCGGCAAGTGTGACCGGCATCCGGTTGACCGTCAGGAGATAGTCGTCGGTGAGCACGACCTGGTCCTGCCCGGCGATCTCGCCGGAGAGCACATCGCGCAGCCGACCGGGCGGTATCAACTCCTCGAGACATCCTCCGATGCCGGCGATGCCGATGCCGAGCAGCCGCCGCGCCTCGTCGTTGACCATGGTCACGCGGCCGAGGCGGTCGAAGGCGATCACACCCTCGCGGATGCCGTGCAGGGTGGCCTCCCGCTCCTGTAGCAGAGTCGTGATCTCGTCGAGTTCGAGCCCGAACGTGCGCCGCTTGAGCCGCCAGGCAAGCAACCAGGACACGACGGCGCCGCCCGCGAGCGCGATGGCGAACCACCCCGCGTCGACGGGCAGTTCCTGCCACAGCGCGCTGGTGATCGTACTTTCCCGGATGCCTGCGGAGACTTCGCCCACCATGACGCCGTCGGGTCCGTAGAGCGGCACCCTTCCGTTCGCGGATCGGCCGGTCGCGCCGTTGTCCATGCGCACGTGGACTTTGCGGTCGACTGTGATGATCGACTCTTCGACCTGCTTGCCGATCAGCGCCGGGTCAGGATGCGAATGACGCACGCGGTTCATGTCGATCACGACCACGTAGGAAGCGTCGGTCGTCGCCATCACCCGGTTGGCGATCTGCTGGATGCTGTCCCCGCAGGCCCCGCCCTCGGTTTCGAGACAGGCGCCGACCTCGGGAATCCCGGCGACCGTGCCCGCGATGTCCACCGCCCGCTGCTCGGTCTGGTGATCGAGCTGCCCGCGCTGCTGATAGGCGAACAGCGCGAAGCCGCCCAGCACCACCGCCACCAGGATCGCGATCTGGCTGACGAGGATCTGGGTGGAGAGCCTGCGCATCGGTGAACGCCGCATTTGCCCGATTGTGACGAGAAACCGCACGGCCCGACAAGAGGCCGGGGGACGCATACCCAAACGTGATGGTCTTGTTACGCGCGCACCCTCGTGATCAGCGGTTTCCCGTGAGCAGAACGCGCAAAACCGCGGTTAACGCGACTAACGCGGGATGTGCGCGAAACAGCGACGTAACCCCGTGCGCCATCTAGCGTCATCGACCAATCCACCCAGACGTAACACAGAGGGAACGGACAGATGGCTTCACGCAACCAACTCGCGAGCAAACCGGTCGCCGACGGTTTCGCCCGGGACGCCTCCCGGGTCGAGGTGACCGGCCTCACCAAGCGGTTCCTGACCCCGAAGGGGGACGCGTTCACCGCGCTGCGCGACGTGACCTTCACCGTGGAGCCCGGACAGTTCTGCGCGGTGGTCGGCCCGACCGGCTGCGGCAAGTCCACGACGCTGAGCATGGTCTCCGGACTCGACCGGCCCAGCGAGGGCTCGGTGAAGGTCGGCGGCCGCGAGGTCACCGGGATCACCCAGGGCATCAGCTTCATGTTCCAGCAGGACGCGCTGCTGCCGTGGAAGACAGTGGTCGGCAACGTCGAGATGGGCCCGCTCTTCCGCGGCGTCGGCAAGCGGGAAGCCCGCGAACTGGCCCGCGACTGGCTGCGCCGGGTCGGCCTGGCCGGCTTCGAGGACCACCACCCGCACCAGCTCTCCGGCGGCATGCGCAAGCGCGTGGGAATGGCCGCGGCGCTGATCAACGAGCCGCAGATCCTGCTGATGGACGAGCCCTTCGGCGCGCTGGACGTGCAGACCAAGGCGATCATGCAGACCGAGTTGCTGGGGCTGTGGGAGCAGTTGCGGCCTTCGGTGCTGTTCATCACGCACGACCTGGACGAGGCGGTCGCGCTGGCTGACCGCGTCGTCGTGATGACCTCGGGCCCCGGCTCGGTCAAGGCGATCTACGACGTGGACCTGCCGCGTCCGCGCGGCTCGGTGCAGGAGATCCGGTACGAGCCGCGCTTCCTCGAGATCCAGCACCAGATCTGGGCGTCGCTGCGCGAAGAGGTCGAGCGCGCCTACGCACGCACCGCGGGAGTCAACGCATGAGCATCACATCCCCAGCGACCGAGCCGGTGAGCCCCAACCCGGCGCCCCCGGCCGCGGACACCGCCAACCTATCCGCCACCGAGGCGGGCCGCCGCGCCCGGCGCAAGCGCATGTTCCTGCTGTGGTCCGCGCGCCTCGCCTTCGCCGTCATCGTGATCGGCGGCTGGCAGCTGTTCACCGCGCTCAAGATCGTCGACCCGTTCTTCTACGGCCAGCCGTCGGGCATCTGGAAGCGCACGATCGACCTGTTCGAGCACGGCACCGAGTTCGGCTCGTTCTGGACCGACATCTTCACCACGATCAAGGAGGCCGTCTTCGGCTTCGGCCTCGGCGCCGCGGCGGGCATCGTGTTCGGCCTCGCGCTCGGCCAGAACCGCTTCCTGTCCGACGTGCTCAGCCCGTACATCAAGATCGTCAACGCGATCCCCCGTATCGTGCTCGGCGTGATCTTCGTGGTCGCCTTCGGCATCGGGATCACCCCGAAGGTGCTGCTGTCCGCGGTGCTGGTGTTCTTCGTGGTCTTCTTCAACGCCTTCCAGGGCGTGCGCGAGGTGGACCGCAACATCCTGGCG
>DASUAR010000108.1:0-2170 GCA_035763685.1 Actinocrinis sp.
AACGGAAGGTCAGGCAGTTCCCCGGCGACAATCCGCGCCGCCTCCATCGGGTTCTCGCCCGGCATGGACCCAATCCCGGTCGCGGTCCCAGGCGCCCACGGAAACGCTAGCTTTTCGGCCACGGTATCGAGCTTAGCGGCCGGCACCGACAAGCTACCGGGACGGCGCACCTCACGCCGCGCGGCGCTGTCACCGGGGTGGCGACAGGATGCGGCCACGAGAAGACCAGTGGCCGGGCGGCGCGGAGCAACGAACCGTTCTGGATGATCTTTTTAAGCCAGGCGTTCCAGGATCAGGTCCTTGACCCTGGCGGCGTCGGCCTGGCCGCGGGTGGCCTTCATGACCGCGCCGACAAGCACGCCGGCGGCCTGGACCTTGTCGTTGCGGATCCTGGCGACCACGTCCGGGTTGGCCTCGATGGCCTCGCCAATGGCGCTTAGCAGCGCCGAGTCGTCGCTGACGACCGCGAGGCCGCGGGCGGCGACTACCTCGTCCGGGGTGCCCTCGCCGTCGAGGACGCCCTCGATAACCTGGCGGGCAAGCCGGTCGTTGAGCGTCCCCGCCGCGACCAGGGCGGAGACCTGGGCGACGTCGGCCGGGGTGATCGGCAGTTCCGACACCTCAAGGCCCGCGTCGTTCGCCCGGCGGGCGAGTTCGCCGAGCCACCACTTGCGGGCGTCGGCCGAGGAGGCGCCGGCCGCAACGGTCGCCTCCACGGCGTCTAGGGCCCCTGCGTTGCGCAGTGCCTCAAACTCAAGCTCGGACAGCGACCAGGCGGCGATCAGCCGTGCCCGGCGCGCCGACGGCAGCTCCGGCAGCGACTTCCTGATCTCCTCGACCCAGTCGGTGGCTGGGGCCACCGGGACCAGGTCGGGCTCGGGGAAGTAGCGGTAGTCCTGGGCTTCTTCCTTCGACCGGCCGGAGGTGGTCACCCCGGTGTCCTCGTGGAAGTGCCGCGTCTCCTGGATCACCCGGCCGCCGTCATCGAGCACCTCGGCCTGGCGGGCGACCTCGGAGCGGACCGCCCGCTCCACCGAGCGCAGCGAGTTCACGTTCTTGGTCTCGGTCCGCGTGCCCCACTTGTCGGACCCGATGAGCGCGATCGACGTGTTCACGTCGCACCGCAGCGAGCCCTCTTCCATCCGCACGTCGGAAACGTCGAGCGAGCGCAGCACGTCGCGCAGTTCGATGACGTACGCCTTGGCGACCTCAGGCGCGAGGAACCCGGTGCCGGGCACCGGCTTGGTGACGATCTCGACCAGCGGGATGCCCGCCCGGTTGTAGTCGACGAGGGAGTACTCGGCCCCCTGGATGCGGCCGGTCGCGCCGCCGACGTGCAGCGACTTGCCGGTGTCCTCCTCCAGGTGCACCCGCTCGATGCCGACCCGCACCGTCTTGCCGCCGATGGCCACGTCCAGGTACCCCTCGGAGCACAGCGGCTCGTCGTACTGGGAGATCTGGAAGTCCTTCGGCATGTCCGGGTAGAAGTAGTTCTTCCGCGCGAACCGGCACCAGGAGGCGATGGAGCAGTTCAGCGCGAGCCCGATCTTGATCGCGTACTCGATGGCCTTGGCGTTGACGACCGGCAGCGAGCCGGGCAGGCCGAGGCACACCGGGCAGGTGTGCGTGTTCGGCTCAGCGCCGAACGTCGTGATGCAGCCGCAGAACATCTTGGTCGCGGTGCCGAGTTCGACGTGGGTCTCAAGCCCGAAGGTCGGCTCGTACTTCTGCAGCGCTGCTTCGTATGTGACAGTCACGGGAGTCAGAGTTCCTTCGCCTCGGCGAGCAGCGGGTGCCCCCACCGTTCGGTAAACGCCGCCTCGACGGCGGCCGCCACCCGGTACAACCGGTCGTCGGCCAGCGGCGGTGCCATCACCTGCAGGCCAACCGGCAGGCCGTCTTCCGGCGCGACCCCGATCGGCACGGAGATCGCCGCGTTCCCGGCCAGGTTGGACGGGATCGTGCACAGGTCAGCCAGGTACATCGCTATCGGGTCGTCGGCGCGCTCGCCGATGTCGAACGCGGTGGTCGGCGTCGGCGGCGAGATGAGGACGTCCACCTGGCTGAAGGCGTTCTGGAAGTCCCTGATGATCAGCGTCCGGACCTGCTGCGCCTTGCCGTAGTAAGCGTCGTAGTAACCGCTGGACAGGGCGTAGGTGCCGAGCATGAT